>DATAEU010000091.1:0-38434 GCA_036257835.1 Actinomycetota bacterium
CGTGACTCGGGGTTCATCGTGGTCTCCCACAGCTGCTCGGCGTCCATCTCGCCGAGGCCCTTGAACCGCTGCGGTGTGTCGAGCTTGCCGTTGCCGCCGTCGCTCTGCTTGCGGAACTGTTCCCATTCGCGCTCGGTGTAGAAGTACATCGGTTTGCGGTCGACGTGCACGAGGTACAGAGGCGGCTGCGCGATGTACACATAACCGTTGCTGATCATGTCGCGCATGTTGCGGAAGAAGAACGTGAGCAGCAGCGTCCGGATGTGCGCGCCGTCGACGTCGGCGTCGGCCATCAGCACGACGCGGTGGTACCGCGCCTTCGTGATGTCGAACTCGTCGCCGATGCCGGTCCCGATCGCGGTGATCAGCGCCTGGATCTCGGTGTTCTCGAGAATCTTGTGTAGCCGCGCCTTCTCGACGTTCAAGATCTTCCCGCGGATGGGCAGGATGGCCTGACTGGCGCGGTCGCGCGCCTGCTTGGCCGAGCCGCCGGCGCTGTCCCCCTCGACGACGAACAGCTCGCACCGCTCGGGGTCCGTGAGCTGGCAGTCGGCGAGCTTGCCCGGGAGCGACGTCGAGTCGAGGAACGACTTGCGTCGGGTCAGGTCGCGCGCCTGCTTGGCGGCCATCCGCGCCTTGGCGGCGGCGGAGGCCTTGGTCACGATCCGCTTTGCATCGCCCGGATGCTCCTCGAGCCACGTCATGAAGTTGTCGTTGACCTTGGTCTCGACGAACGACCGGATCGACGTGTTGCCGAGCTTGGTCTTGGTCTGGCCCTCGAACTGCGGATCGCGCAGCTTGACGGACACGATGGCCACGAGGCCCTCGCGAACGTCCTCGCCTTGGAGGTTCTCCTCCTTCTCCTTGAGCAGGCCCTTGGTCCGGGCGTAGCGGTTGATGACGTTGGTGAGCGCCTTCTTCAGCCCCTCCTCGTGCATCCCGCCCTCGGTGGTGTTGATCGTGTTGGCGAAGGAGTACAGAGACTCCGAGTAGCCGGCGTTCCACTGCATCGCGATCTCGACCTCGGCCGACTCGTTGGCCTCCTTGCCCTCGAAGTGGATCACGCGCGTGTGGAGGACCTCCTTGCCGGTCTGCAGGTACTTCACGAAGTCCGAGAGGCCGCCCGTCGCCTTGTGGATCTCCTTGACGGTCGGCTCCTCGCGCTCGTCGACCAGCTGGATCTCGAGGCCCTTGTTGAGGAATGCGAGCTCCTGTAGCCGCTCGCTGAGGATCTTCCGGTCGAATACCGTCTCCTCGAAGACGTCCGGGTCGGCCCAGAACGCGACTGTGGTGCCGGACTTCTTCGTAGCCTTGCCCTTCTGCAGTTTGGACGTCGACTTGCCGCGGGCGTACGTCTGGGTCCACGTGAAGCCGTCGCGCTCGACGACCACGCGGAGCCTCTCGGACAGCGCGTTCACAACCGAGACACCGACGCCGTGCAACCCTCCGGAGATCCGGTAGCCACCGCCGCCGAACTTGCCTCCCGCGTTGAGCGTTGTGAGGACGACCTCGACCGCTGGTCTCCGGTCTTTGGCCCTGGGGATCGGCGTCACGGGGATGCCGCGCCCGTTGTCGTACACGCTGACGCCGCCGTCCTTGTGCAGGGTCACGACGATGCGATCGGCCGCACCGGCCATGGCCTCGTCGACGGAGTTGTCGACGACCTCGAAGACCAGGTGATGGAGGCCGCGGGGACCGGTGGTTCCGATGTACATGCCGGGGCGGAGCCGAACGTGCTCGACGCCCTCGAGGACCGTGATGTTCTCGGCTGTGTAGCCGTTCTCTTGCTTGATCTTCCGTTTCGGTGTCGCCAACGACCCTCCATCCCCCTGCCCATGCAGCGGCGCGCGGCCGCATGCCGTTGAGGGGGCCATCTCGCGGGAAAACGCCTGCTTATTCTACCAATCGCACCCCCCGGGCGACGGACCTCCGGGAGGCCGGAGAGGCCTTGCGCTACAACGGTCTCGAGGGTTCCGGGCGCACCGTGACTTGCACCTTCGAGACGACGTCCGCGCCGAGTCGTTCGTTGGCCCGCCGCCGGATCTCGTCGGTCATGAAGCGCACCTGCGCGCCCCACGGGCCCGAGCTGGCGGCCACCACCAGGACACCGCCGTCGAGGCTCACGGGAGCCGACTCCGATCCGAGCCGGGGGCCGACGACGTCCGCCCATTCCGCCGCCAGGCGCCCGACGGGCAGCCCGCGCGCGAAGGCCCGCTCACGAACGAGGAGCTCGTCGACGATCGAGCCGATCGGTGTGTCGTGCATGGTCCGCTGGTCGGCACGTGTCTTCCAGCCCTTGGAGGACGGCATCGCTACGCGCTCCTTCCTGTTGACGTTCGGATCGTGACGTCTCCCGCCGACACGTCCCAGATGGCGACCGACGACGCCGGCACGTGCGCCTCGTCCGCGACGGAGATCAGCACCTGTCCGGCGTGCGAGAGCCGCTCGGACGCCCGGCGCTGCCGTGCCGGATCGAGCGCGGAGAACGGGTCGTCGAGCAGCACGACGGGGCGCTCCCCGACCTCGGCGGCGACGGCGTCCGCGAGCCCGAGCCGCAGGCAGAGCGCCGCCGCCCACGCCTCGCCGTGCGACGCGAACGCGCGCGCACCGAGATCTCGCACGGCGAGCGTCAGGTCGTCGCGATGCGGGCCGACCAGCGAGGTCCGCCGGATCAGCTCGTCGTCGCGGCGTTCGACCAGGCGCTTGCGGAACGCCTCCTCGACATCGTCCCCGCCGACGTTCGGCGCATACTCGCAATGGAGCCCGTACGTCGAGAGCTCCTCGAACGCCCCGGACGCGCCCGGCGCCAGCCGCTGGGTCGCGTCGGCCCGCTGCCGGATCAGCGCGGCCCCGTTCGTCACGAGCTCCTCGTCCCACGCCTCGAGCCCGGCCGGCGCGCCGCGTCCCTCCCAGTCCTTGAGCAGCCGGTTGCGCTGGCGCAGCGTGCGCTCGTACGCGGTGATGGCCGACTCCTTCAGCGGCCACAGCGAGACGAGCGCCTCGTCCAGGAACCGGCGGCGCTCGGACGGGTCGCCGCGGACGACATCGAGGTCGTCCGGCCCGAAGAACACCCCCCGGACCTGCCGCCGGAGGTCGCGCTTGCGCCGGACGACCGAGCCGTTCACCTGTACGCGGTTCGCGCCGTGTCCCGGGATCTCGACCTCGACCAGCACACGTCCGTTGGCCGTCTCGATCTCGCCGCGCGAGTAGGCGGCCTCGGCGGCTTCGCGGACGAGGGGCTGCGTGGAGGAGGTGCGCGGGGACGACAGGAAGAACAGGAACGAGATGCCCTCGAGCAGGTTGGTCTTGCCCTCGCCGTTTGGACCGACGACCGTGATCAGGCCGTCGGGCATCTCACGCAGCTCGGTCCGCCGGTGGTTCCGAAAGTCCAGGAGCTGGACCCACTGCAGGCGCAAGCGCGATCAGCCGACCGGCGTCGGCAGCCGCACCGGCATGACGAGGTAGGTGAACTCGTCGCCGTCGCCCTTGACGATACCGGGCTTGAGCCCATCACGGACCTCCAAGCGCACGCTGTCGCCCGTCGCCGCGGCCAGACCGTCGGCCAGGTAGTTCGGGTTGAACGCCGCCGTCAGGTCCTGGCCCTCGTACGCCGCTTCGACCGCTTCGACGGCTTGGCCGAGGTCGGGAGACGAGGATGAGAGTTTCACGCCGAGCGCGTTGAATTCGAGCCGCACCGGCGAGGTGTCGCGCGCGAGCAGCCCGACGCGCTTCACGGCGTCCATGAGCTGTTGTCGCGAGACCGTCATTCGGTTCTCGTACGCCTCGGGCAGGAGGGCGCGGTAGTTCGGGAACTCGCCCTCGATCAGCCGCGACGTCAGCGTGAGCTGTCCGACCTGGAACGACACCTGGCTATCGTCGAGGAAGATCTCGATGTCGCCCTTCTCGACCGTCGCAGCGGCGCGGCCAGCCTCGGACATCGCGCGCTCGGGAACGATCGCCCTGCCCTCGCCCGCCGCCGTCGCGATCAGCTCGCGCACGGCCAGCCGGTACGAGTCCGTCGCGACGAGAGTGACGCCCTCCCGGCTGACCTCGAGCAGCACGCCGGTCAGGACCGGCCTGGCCTCGTCCCGCGAGGCCGCGCGCGCCACCTGCGAGACCGCCTCGGCGAACGTCGGGCTGTCGGCGACGACCCGGGTGCCGCTCGGCGCCTGCAGGCTCGGGAAGTCCTCAGCGGGCAGCAGCCGGAGCGCTCCCTCGTACGCCGCGCAGCGGATCCGCGCCTGTGACTGATCGGCCTCGACGTCGACCGGGGCGTCCGAGAGGCTCTTCACCGTGTCGGCGATGAGCCGCGCGGGGATAAGTGCCGTGCCGTCTTCGGTGATCTGGACCCCGACCGACAAGCGAGCCGACACCTCGAGGTCGGTCGTGGTGAGCGTGAGCGTTCCGTCGGAGGCGGCCTCCATCAGCACCCCGGTGAGCGCCGGGATCCCCGGACGCGAGGACACCCCGCGCTGGACGGTCTGGAGCGCCTCGGACAGGGCGTCTCGGTCACAACGGAACTTCACGTGTCCACCTCCTCACCGCTTCGAACGTGGTCTCTTATCTAACCCAGTAGTAGTAGGGGCTGGGGAAAAGCGGATAAAGGGGCCGTCTTCCGAGCGTATACGGCCCCACCGACGTGTGGATACCGTGTGGCCAACGGTGGACGGTCCGACGCCCTTTCCGCGTGGCCCACACGCCGTCCCACGTTTCCCACAGGACTCCTCACAGGCTTCGTGCCCGGCTTCGGACGATCCGGGATAGGTCCTGGACCTGTCGGTAGATCGGCTCGCGGTTGCGCATCGACGAGTCGATCTTGTTGATGCCGTGCAGGGCCGTCGTGTGGTCTCGAGCGAAGATCTCTCCGATCTTCGGCAAGGTCATCCCGGTGCACTCGCGGACCAGGTACATGGCAACGTGCCGGGCGGTGGTGAGCGGGCGCGAGCGGCTCTTCGAGGTCAGGTCGTCGACGGTGAGGCCGAAGTACTTCGCGGTCTCCTCCATGATGAGCGCCGCCGGGATCTCCGCCTCGGCCTGCGGCAGCAGGTCTTCCAACGCCTGTTCGGCGAGCTCGATGTCGACCGATTGGCCCGTGAGGTCGCTCCACGCCACCACCCGCACGAGCGCTCCCTCGAGCTCGCGGATGTTCTGATCGAACTTGCTGGCCGCGAACTCGATGACGTCGTCCGGCACATGCACGCGTTCGCGCTGCGCCTTGAGCTGCAGGATCGCGATCCGCGTCTCGAGGTCGGGCGGCTGGACGTCGACGCACAGGCCGAGTCGGAAGCGCGACTGCAGCCGCTCCTCCATGCCGAGCTCCTGCGGCGGCCGGTCGGACGCGATCACGATCTGCCGCTCCTTCTCGTGCAGCGCGTTGAACGTGTGGAAGAACTCGGTCTGGGTCTCCTCGCGCTTGGCCAGGAACTGGATGTCGTCGACCAGCAGCACGTCGACATCGCGGTAGCGCGCGGCGAACTGGTAGCCTTGCCGTTCGCGAACGGCCTTGATGAACTCGGCCATGAAGCTCTCGCTGGTGACGTACTTCACCCGGAGGCGGGGCGCGAGGCGGTGCATGTGGTGGCCGATCGCCACGATCAGGTGCGTCTTGCCGAGGCCGACCCCGCCGTAGATGAACAGCGGGTTGTAGGCCTTCGACGGTGGCGCCTCGGCGACGGCCATCGCGGCCGCGTGCGCGAACCGGTTGCTCGGTCCGGGCACGAACGTCTCGAACGTGTAGTTCGGGAACGGCAGGCCGGGCGCGCCGAGAGGGACTTGGGGCGGTTCGGGCCGGGCCGCCGGCACTACCGGCGGGGCGACGACGGGGGGCGCCGGCCGCGGCCCGCCGGGATCGGCGGCAAGGTGCACGGTTACCGCCGCGCCCGTCGCGTCGCCGGCGGCGCGCTCGATCAGCTCGAGGTAGTGCTTCGCGAGCCGGTCACGCACGTACTCCGACGGCGCGCGGACGTCGAGGATGCCGTTGCTCAGGCCCGTCGCTCGCACGCCGGTGAACCACATCGAGAAGGAGCTCTCGGGGAGCTCGATCCGGGCGCGCTCGACGACGTGGGCCCAGGTGCGTTCGGCAGCGTCTTCGAACGAGACGATCGCCATGCCTATCCACAACGCCTTTCCACAGATGTGGAAACTCGATGGGGAAGCACACGCTCGGTACCGCGTCGGGGAGGTTCCGCGGAGCGGGCCGGGGGAAGGGCGCGCCGGAATATAGCACCGGGGTTTTCCACACGGGGACCTCGGCCGGGCCTTTTGACGGTCTTTCTCCGAACGTCCGTTTTGTCCTGCGCCGATGCCCGCCCGTATACTGCCCGGCCGGCCCGTCTCGGGCCGGTCCGTCCTTGATCGATCGACCCGTTCACGAGGCGACATGTCGAAGCGAACGTTCCAGCCCAACAACCGCCGGCGGAAGAAGACGCACGGCTTCCGTCTGCGGATGCGGACGCGCGCCGGTCGGGTGGTACTGGCACGCCGTCGCGCGAAGGGCCGCGCGAAGCTCTCGGCCTGAGCCGGGGGACGCCACGCGCGCGCCGGACGTCGGCCGCGTTCTCTCCCAGGGCCGTCCGTTCCACGGAGGCCGGGTGGTAGCCTTTGTCGCGCCCGGCTCGGGGAACGTCGCCTTCGTCGCCGGTCGTCGGGTGGGCGGTGCCGTCGTCCGGAATCGGGCGCGGCGCGTCCTCCGGGCGGCTTGGAGCGAGATTCGACCCCGAGCCGTGCCCGATTCCGACATCGTCCTGGTCGCCCGTTCGGCGATCAGGGGAACCAAGACACAGGACCTGGTGGCCGAGTTGACCGACCTGCTGACGCGCGCGCGGGTGCTCGAATGAGCCTCGCCGTGCGACGCTTCTCCTGGTCGCTCGGCGCGCCCGCGCGAGCGGTCCTGATCGCCGCGATCCGGCTCTACCGGCTGCTCCTGTCCGGGTGGCTGGGTGGGCAGTGCCGCTTCTCCCCCTCGTGTTCGCACTACGCCGAGGAAGCGGTGCGTGTTCACGGCGCGGTCAGGGGCACGGCGCTCGCAGCGTGGCGGGTCGCGCGGTGCGGGCCGTTCACTTCGGGCGGCGTGGACCACGTACCGCCGCGCCGCACCGAGCACGCAAAGTATGAGGACGTCACACTAGCGGGGCGCGCATGATCGCCAGCGTACCCGGCTTCCAGGAGCTCTTGAACGGGATGGGCTGGATCCTCGCCCGGATCTACGACGTCATCCCGAACTGGGGCCTCGCGATCATCGCCCTCACGATCCTCATCCGAGTGGTTTTGCTGCCGCTCGGCATCAAGCAGATCCGCTCGATGCAGAACATGCAGATCATCCAGCCGAAGGTGAAGCAGATCCAGCAGAAGTACAAGGGCAACAAGCAGAAGCAGCAGGAAGAGATCATGAACCTGTACCGCGAGCACGGGGTTAACCCGTTCTCCGGCTGCTGGCCCGTCCTGCTGCAGTTCCCCATCCTGATCGCGATGTACTCGGTGGTCCGATTCCCGCAGTACCCCGTCCATATTCCCGCGGGCTCGTCCCTGTACGCGGTCGTCTCGCAGCAGGTGCCGGAGCCGACGGCCGACCAGATGACCGACGACGGCAAGGTCCCGGTTGAGTACCTGCAGGGACTGGAGCCGCCGGCGACGAAGCAGAACAACGGGTATGTCGTGCCCGAGTCGTCGCCAGAGGGCACGACGTTCCTCGGTATGAACCTGCTGTGCTCGGCGAGGCAAGCGGGCGACGCCGACGCCAAGGTACCGTCGAGATACCTCGCGAGCGACGGCAAGACGATCGAGTACCAGCTCGACTGCGGCCACTCGATCCCCGAGAGGGTGCCCTACTACGTGTTCGCGGTGCTGATGTTCGCGACGACCTTCTACCAGCAGCGGCAGATGCAGAGCGCCAGCCCGCCCGGCGCCTCCTCTCAACAGCAGCAGGCCTTGCTGAAATTCATGCCGCTGATGTTCGGGGTCTTCGGGTTCTTCTTCCCCGCCGGGCTGGTCCTGTATTGGACCGTCTCGAACGGGTGGCAGATCGGCCAGCAGTACTTCATGCTCCGGAACCGTCCCACCGCCGAGACGCTGGCGGCCAAGGCCGACGGCCGCAAGGAGCGCAAGGGTTTCATGGCCTCGATGATGCAGCGCGCCGACGCCGAGCGGAAGCGCCGCGAGGCCGGCAACGGCCAGGCCGTGAGGAAGCCGCGCACGACGGGCGGCAAGCCGGGAACGCCACCCCAGCGCAAGCCCGGATCCGGAGGCAGCGGAGGCAGCAGCGGTGCGGGAAGTCGAAAGAAGCGCCCCAAGCGTTGAGGAGGCCATCGAGCTCGCCCTCGAGGAGCTCGGGGCGAGCGAGCAAGAGGTCTCAGTCCAGATCCTGCAGGACCCGAAGAGCGGTTTCCTCGGTGTCGGGAGCCAGGATGCCGTCGTCCGCGTTCGGGTGACCGGGCGGGCCTCGCCCGACGTCGCCGACGAGGAGCTCGAAGAGCAGGCCGAGATCGCGGCCGAGTTCCTCGAAGGGATCGTCTCGCGGCTCGGGATCGAGGCCGACGTCGAGACCGCGTTCCGGGACGGAACGATGTACGTTGAGATCCTGCCCCCCGAGGACGCCGAACCGGACGAGGACGAGGATGAGGACGACATGGGCCTCCTGATCGGGCATCACGGGCAGACGCTCGAGGCGCTCCAGGACCTGACCCGAACCGTGGTCGGGAACAAGACCGGCCAGCGAGCCCGCGTGGTCGTGGACGCGGAGGACTACCGGAAGCGCCAACGTGCCCGCCTCGAGGGCCACGCGCGAGACGTCGCCCGGCGGGTCGCCCGGTCGGGACGCGAGGAGGCGCTCGATCCTATGAACTCGTACGACCGCAAGATCGTCCACGACGCGGTCGCGTCCGTCCGAGGCGTGGAAACGGCCAGCCAGGGTGAGGAGCCCGAGCGGCGGGTCGTCATCAAGCCCCGCGTGTAGCCGTCGCTAGTCGGGGCGGGACGGGTACCCCGATCCGAGCGCCCGTGCGCCGTTGCCCGCTACCTTTAAGCTTGTGTTTCACGTGAAACACAACGTTGCTTCTTCGATCGCTGCGATCCTCGGCGAGCGACTGAGCGAAGCACAGGTCGACCGACTCAGGGCGTTCGAGGACCTCTTGGTAACTCGCGCGGCGCCGCTCGGCTTCGTCTCGGCAGCGGACGGAGCCCAGATCTGGGAGCGACACATCCTGGACTCGGCGCGCGCCGCTCCGCTTATCGCGACAGGAGCCGTCGCGGACCTCGGATCCGGCGCCGGCCTCCCCGGGATCGTGCTCGCGATCCTCCGTCCGAACGCGGTCGTCGACCTGGTCGAGTCGCAGCGGCGGCGGCTCGCCTTCCTGGAGTTCGCGGTTCAGACGCTGCGGCTTGGGAACGCGGTCCCCCGGGGCGTCCGGGTCGAGCGGCTCGACGGACGCTATCCCATCGCCCTCGTGCGTGCGATCGGGGATGCCCAGAGATCCTGGCGACTGGCGGAGCCGCATCTGGCGCCCGGAGGCAAGCTGATCTACTTCGCCGGCCGAACCTTCGATCCGGCGGGGCTCGACATGCGCGTCGAAACCGTGCCGCCGCCGGCACGGCTTGCAAGCTCGGGCCCGCTGGTTATCATGGGTCGGCAGTGACGGACCGCGGTGCTCCGGCGGCTACTACTCCGGACCCGAGCGCGTCCGAGCACGATTCCCGGTCCCAGCCGGCACCTCGCCGGCGCATCAACGGAGGAGCTACGTCGGCTTCCACCGACCCCCCCGCCCGTACCGCCCGGATCATGGCCGTCGCCAACCAGAAGGGCGGCGTCGGCAAGAGCACGACCGCGGTCTCGCTCGGCGCCGCGCTGGCCGAGGCTGGCCACATGGTGCTCGTCATCGACCTCGACCCGCAGGGGAACGCCTCGACCGGGCTCGGGATCCGCCACGAGGCGCGCGAGGTCACCGTGTACGACGTGCTCGCGTCGGACGCGGACATCCGGGGCGCGATCGTCCAGACCCCGCTCGAGAACCTTTTCGCGGTCCCGTCGACGATCGATCTCGCGGGCGCTGAGATCGAGCTCGTGAGCCAGTTCTCCCGTGAGCTTCGGCTGCGCCGCGCGCTCGATCCGCTGCGGAGGGGCGTCTTCGACTTCATCCTCCTCGACTGCCCACCCTCGCTCAGCCTCCTCACCATCAACGCGTTGGCCGCCGCCGAGGAGTTGATCGTCCCGATCCAGTGCGAGTACTACGCCCTGGAGGGGCTGGGTCAGCTGCTGCGGAACGTACGCCTGGTCCAGCAGAACGTGAACCCCGGTCTCCGGCTATCGGGCATCGTGATGACGATGTTCGATCCCAGAACGAAGCTGTCCGAGCAGGTCGTCGAGGAAGTTCGAAAATACTTCGGCGACCTGGTGTATCGAACCGTCATCCCGAGGACCGTCCGACTCTCGGAGGCGCCAGGGTTCGGGCTGCCGATCACCGTGTACGACCCGCGCTCTCGTGGGGCGGAGTGCTACCGGGACCTCGCCGGGGAAGTCGCGGCCCGAGAGGCATCGGAGGGCCCGATGCCGGTCTTCGACGAGATGCCGAACGTCGTCGTCGAGCCCGTGGCTCCCCCGCCGCCGGTCGCTCGGTCGGCCCCCAGACCGCTCCGCGACCCGGCTACTGAGGAACGGGAGCCGGAGGCCGACGACTCCGAGGAAGAACTGGAGGTAGGACCCGAGGAAGAACTCGAGCGGCCGGTCGTCGAGACCCCGTCGCGCGCAGGTTCGGGGGACCACCAGCCGATACACGGCGATCGAGCCGCGAGCGCCAAGGCGATCGGGACGATGGCAGAGCCGGAGTCGGAGTTGGAGCCGGAGGCGATCGCTCGCGTCGATGCTCCCACGATGGCCGACTCACCTGAGGAGCCTGAGGTCGCCGCCGAACCCACGGTCGAGGTGCGGGACGACCGATCGGCGTCCGCTCACGCACCGCCCTCGACCAGCCGATCCCCCGTCGAGGCTCGACCCGAGGGTGAGGAGCGCGAGGTCGTTGTGATCGATGCATACGATCTGGACCCGGACGCGCAGTCGCACCCGCAGGTCGAGGGCGACGGTATCGCCGACGATGACGTCGACGACGGGGAGCGCAAACGATGGAGCTTGTTCCGACGAGGAGGGAAACGATGAAGCGAGGTGGGCTGGGACGCGGCCTCTCGGCCCTGATCCCCGGTGCGGTCGAGGAGGGCGGCGGCGGGCTGCTCGAAGTGCCGGTCGGCGCGATAAAGCCGAACCCGCGCCAGCCGCGGAGCACGTTCTCAGACGAGCCGCTCGAGGCGCTCGCGACGTCGATCCGCGAGGTCGGCGTGCTCCAGCCGATCGTCGTGCGGTACGCGGCCGACGGGTTCGAGCTGATCGCGGGGGAACGGCGTCTGCGCGCAGCCAAGCTCGCCGGGCTCGCCACGATCCCGGCGGTGATCCGCGAGAGCGACGACGCGGAGTCCCTTCGGGAGGCGCTCATCGAGAACATCCACCGCGAGGACCTCAATCCGGTCGAGCTGGCCGAGGCGTTCCGCGAGCTCCTCGAGGAGCTGGGGCTCAAGCAAGAGACACTCGCCGACCGGCTGGGTGTCTCGCGTTCGCACATCGCAAACACGATCCGGCTGCTCGCGCTGCCTCCGGAGGTCCAAGCACTACTGGCCGAGGGCAAGATCTCGGCCGGTCACGGGCGGGCGCTGCTCGGGCTCGGCGACGCAGAGGCGCAGAGGAACCTCTCGCTCCGTGCCGCGGCCGAGGAGCTGACCGTCCGCGACGTCGAGGACGCAGTCCGCTCGTTCCTGGACGCGCCCTCGGGCGGGACCGCCACCCCCGCAGCCGAGCCGAAGACACCGACGGCGCCCGAGCCGAGCGCGCTGTCCGAGGTCGAGGAGATCCTCGCCGAGCAGCTCGCCACGCGGGTCCAGATCCAGATGACGCGTAGGCGCGGCCGCATCGTCATCGAGTTCGGCTCGGCCGACGACCTCGAACGGATCGTCTCAGAGATCATCGGCTCGGGTCCGGGGCTCGCGCCCGAGGTCTGAGACCGCAGGCGGGCCGGGCCGAACGGCCGAAGGGCGCCTCCCCGGGCAACCGGTCCAGCCTGGACTAGCCGACGGACCGCCGCAACGCCGCGTCCACGATCCGTTCGCACAGCTCGGCGAACCCGATCCCGGCGGCCTCGGCCGCCATCGGGAGCAGGCTCGTGTCGGTCATGCCGGGGGAGACGTTGACATCGATCACCCAGGGCGTGCCGTCGCCGTCGATCAGGACGTCTGCGCGGCTGACGTCGCGCATCTCGAGCGCAGCGAACGCGGCCGCCGCCGCTCCCGCGCACGCCGTTGCCGTCTCCGGTGGGATCCTCGCCGGCGCGTAGTACTCCGTAGCGCCAGCCGTGTATCGCGCCGAGTAATCGAACAACCCCGACTTCGGAACGACCTCGACGAGCGGCAGGTCCTCGGTCCCGTCGACGAACCCGACGGCGACCTCGGTGCCGGCGACCCGCCGCTCGAGGATCACGGCATCCGAGAACGACAGCGCGTTCATCACTGCGGCGGGCAGGTCGGCTTCGCGATCGACGAACGATATCCCCATCGCCGAACCGGCTCGCGACGGCTTGACGACGGCGGGCAGGTCGACCTGCTCGACGGCTCGATGCAGCATCGGCCCGCCGCCGAGATCTCGCAGGGCGGCCGCCTGGACCGCCGCCCATAGCGGCGTCCGAACGCCCGCCTCATCCAGGCGCTCCTTGGCCAGGATCTTGTCGAACGCCGTCTGGCACGCGAACCCTCGAGCGCCGGTATAGGGCAGGCCCAGGAGGTCGAGGAGTCGCTGGATGGTTCCGTCCTCTCCGTCCTTGCCGTGGAGGGCGACGTAGCACACGTCCGGCGAGAGCGCCTCCAAGCGCTCGACCAGCGGGGTCTCGGCCGGGTCGACCGTCTCGACGTCGTGGCCCCGCGAGCGCAGCCCTGACATCACGCGGTGCCCGGAGCGCAGCGATACCTCGCGCTCGGCTGAGCGGCCCCCGGCGATGACGGCGATCAGGGTCACGGCGACAGCGACCGGAAGAGCGCCTCCTCCTCACCGAGGAGCTCACCCAGCCGCAGCACCCCCTCGCGGATCCGATCTTCGGTCGGGTAGCAGAACGCTAAGCGCATCTGGCGCGCGCCCCGGCCGTCGGCGTAGAACCCCGTACCAGGGACGTACGCGACGCGCCGTTCGACGGCCGCGGCGAGCATCGATCGCGTGTCGACGTACTCCGGCAGCGTCGCCCAGACGTAGAATCCACCGGCCGGACGCGTCCATCGCGCGTCCTCGGGGAAGTGCTCGGTCAGCGCCTGGAGCATCGCGTCCCGTCGAGCGCGATAGGTCTCGACCAGCGTCGCCAGGTTGGCGCGCCAGGCGGCGCCGGAGAAGTAGCGCTCTGTGACGAGCATCATGAAGTTGCTGCCGCAGAGGTCGGCCGCCTCCTTGGCGAGGATGAGCCGTTGGAGGACGCCGGACTCGGCCACGACCCACCCGACGCGGACGCCGGGCGAGAACACCTTCGACACCGTGCCGAGATAGATCACGTTCTGGGGATCGAGCGAGCGTAGCGTCGCGAGCCGCTCGCCTTCGAAGCGCAGCATCCCGTAGGGGTTGTCCTCGATGATCGGCACACGCGCCTCGCGGCACAGGGTGACGACCCGACGTCGGCGTTCGTATGACATCGTCACACCGGCGGGGTTGTGGAAGTTCGGGACGGTGTACACGAACTTCGGTCGGGGGCCGCCGAGGAGCGCCTCCTCGAGCTGCTCGACCACGAGCCCGTCGTCGTCGAGGTCGACGTGGACGAACGTCGGCTCGTACGCGCTGAACGCGGAGAGCGCGCCGACGTACGACGGCGCCTCCACCACGATCCGGTCCCCGGGATCGATCAGGACCTTGGCCACGAGGTCGAGCGCCTGCTGGGCGCCGGTCGTGACGAGGATGTCGTCGGGATCGACCTCGGTGTCCTCCTCGGCCATGAGCATCGCGAGGCGCTCGCGAAGCATCGGCGGTCCCTGGCCGCCGCCGTACTGCAGGGCGACGTCGGCGCGTTCCGACAGGACCGACTCGACGACCTCGATGACGTGTTCGATCGGTAGCGCCTGCACGAACGGCATCCCGCCCGCGAGCGAGACGACCTCGGGGCGCGACGCGACGGCGAACAGCGCGCGGACCTCGGATGCCGACATGCCCGACGTGCGCCGGGCGTAGAGGTCGACGTACGGGTCGACGGTGAACTCGGCCATGGGGGAGCGATGCTAGCGCCGAGGCCGGCCCCGGTCACGAACCGCAACGGCCGACGTTCGGACGGGGGACGGCGACGCGAACGAGCCTCACTCGGCGAGCGCCGGCGCGATCTGCGTTCCGAGCAGCTCGAGCATCTCGAGGTCGTCGTACAGCTGGTGGTTCATCACGATGCGTTGGACACCCGCATCCTCGTACGCGCGCAGCCGTTCGATCGCGCGCTCGGGCGTGCCGGCGATCCAGTCTTTCTCGATCTCGTCCAGGTACTCGTCGAAGGGCGCCGCGTCCCGATCGAACGACCGCGCGCGCTCGACCTTCGCCCGGTACTCATCCTCGTCGCGTCCGAGGACGAACCACGTCATCAGCGACGTCGTGAGGCTCGCCTGATCGCGTCCCGCATCGTCGACCGCTCGCCGGACGTGGCCGAACTTGGCTCGGACCTCGTCGGGTGTCCCGCCGACGGTGTTGAACTCGTTGGCGAACCGAGCGACGAGTTCCGCGATCCGCGGGCCGCCCGAACCCCCGACGATGATCGGCGGACGGGGCTGCTGCACGGGCTTACGGAGGAACTCCGCGTCCTCGAGCGCGTAGTGCGCGGTCTCGAGCGAGAACCGGTCGTCCGTCATCAGGCCATCGACGATCTCGAGCTGCTCGGCCAGGATCTCGAACCGCTCGCTCCACGTGAGGAACGGGATGCCGTGCATGCGGTGCTCCTCCTCCCACCACCCCGCGCCGAGCGCGATCTCCATCCTGCCGCCGCTGATGTGGTCGATCGTCGTCACGACCTTCGCGAACACCGACGGATGACGGAACGTGACGGGCGAGACCATCGTGCCGAGGCGCAGCCGACGCGTCCGCGCGGCGAGCCCGGCGAGGATCGTGAGCGCGTCGAACGACCCGCGCCCGCCCGGGCCCTCGCCGGGGAAGTAGTGGTCCGACGAGAAGAGTGCCTCGATCCCGAGCCGCTCGCAGGCGTCGGCGATCGCGGTCCAGTGCTCCCAGCTCGGTCCCTGCTGACCTTCGACCATCAGGCTGAAGCGCATCGATCCCCCGTTCGGGGCGACCCGGCGGACGCCGGTAGCATCCTGTCATGCAGCCGCCGTCGCGCGCCGAGCTCGAACGCGCCGTCAAAGCGACCGGTCTCGGTCTGGTCCTGGGGCTCGTGATGCTGCTCATGCGAGATCGGGCGCGACGGCGTCTCCACCCGTAGCGCCGATCGCCGGACCGGATCAGCCCGACGCGCGAGCGTGCTCGGCCCCGTCGAGCACGATGTCGGGCGCCGCGAAGAAGGCGGCGATGCCCTCGGCGATCGCGCTCGCGATTCGACGTCGATCGTGGGACTCCACGAGCAAGCACTCCTCGTCGGGGTGCGTGAGGAATCCGGGAACCACCTGCACGGCCGGCATCCGAGTCTCTCGCAGCAGCGAGATCGTCAGCCGGTGGGTTCGTCCGTCGACCAGGCGGATCCTGGACGTCAGCTCGTCCTGGATGCGCTCGGCGAGGCGGTGCCCGGCGGGCGAGTAGGTCTCCTCGTTCCCGAAATACGCGCACGTCGATCCCTGTTCGGACGGGCCACCGCCGTTGAGGTGGAGGGACACGCACACCGCCGCGTCGAGGTCGTTCGCCGCGCGAGCGCGTTCGCTCGGCGACGGCGTCTGATCGCCGGTCCGCAGGATGGACGGGATGGCGCCGAGCCGCGTGAGGGCGTCGGCCAGATCGGATGCGAGGAGCAGGGTGAGCTCGGCCTCGGAGACGCCGCTGGGGCCGATGTTTCCGGGTTCGTCGGGGCCGTGGCCCGGGTCGAGCGCGACCCGCGAGCCCACGATCGAGGTGCGCATCGCGCGAACGTCCTCGGCCTCCCGGACCAGCGCCCGGCTCGGCCCGGGCTGCACCGGCCGGATCCGTTCGAGCGCCTCCACCGTGTCGGGCCCGACGATCCCGTCGGCCTTCATGCCGATGTTGTGCTGGAACTGCAGGACCGCCCGGCCGCTCGCGTCGCCGAAGATGCCGTCCTCACGACCGGCGTCGAACCCGAGCTGGTTGAGGCGGCGCTGGAGATCGAGGACGTCGTCGCCTCGGAAGAGCGGAGAGCGCACGTAGAGCGTCCGGTCGCCGAGCCGGTATCCGGCCTCGACGAGCCGCCCCCATGTGTCGGGACCGATCATCCCGTCGGCGGGCAGCCCGCGGCTGCGCTGGAACGCACGAACCGCTTCGTCCGTCGAGCGTCCGAAGCTGCCAGCCAGCTCGTCGGCCGCGACGCGGTGGCCGAGCGCGAGCAGTCGGCGCTGAACGTCACGAACGGCTTCGCCGCGGTCCCCCGCGTGGATGATCCTCACGATGTCGAGGTTGGCATCCCGCGGCCGGTGCGGCAACCACGGAGACGATCGGACGAGCGTGAGACGTCGGGAGACTCAGGCCGCGATGTGCGGATCGATCTCCTTGAGGAGCGCGTCCTTGCCGCGCGCGCCGACGAGCCGAGCCGCCGCCTCGCCGTCCTTGAACAACATCAGCGTCGGGATGCTCATCACACCGTACTTGCGCGTGATCTCGGGATTCTCGTCGATGTTGAGCTTGGCCACCTGGAGGTTGTCGCCCTTGTCGCGGCCGATCTCTTCGACGACGGGAGAGACCATGTGGCACGGCACGCACCACTCGGCCCAGAAGTCGACCAGCACGGGCGTGTCCGACTTCAGCACGCGGGTCTCGAAGTCCTGATCAGTCACGTCGCCGATGAGTGCCACCGCTCCTCCTTGTCGTCCGTCCTGTTGCTCGGCCTACGCGTGACCGCCGAGGAACCGCTCAGCGTCGATCGCGGCCTTGCATCCCTGTCCGGCCGCGGTCACGGCCTGACGGTAGATCACATCGGTGACGTCGCCGGCCGCGAACACGCCCGGGACGCTGGTCCTGGTGGTCGGCTCCCGGACGATGATGTACCCGTTCGCAAGCTCGAGCTGACCCTCGAACAAGGAGGTGTTGGGTGTGTGGCCGATGGCCATGAACACACCGCCGGTCGCGAGCTCGGGCGTCTCGCCGGTGCGCACGTCGCGGAGCCGGACGCCGGTCACCGCGTCGTCGCCGAGGATCTCCTCGAGTACGGCGTTCCACATAACGCCGATCTTGGGGTTCGCCATCACACGGTCCTGCATGATCCTCGAGGCGCGGAACTCGTCGCGCCGATGCACGATCGTCACCTTGGAAGCGAACTTCGTCAGGAAGCTCGCCTCCTCCATCGCCGTGTCGCCGCCGCCGACGACGACCAGCTCGCGGTCTCGGAAGAAGAACCCGTCGCAGGTCGCGCAGGCGCTGACGCCGCGGCCGCGAAGCTTCTCTTCGCCGGGGACGCCGAGCCATTTGGCGCTGGCGCCGGTGGCGACGATGAGCGTCCGGGCGCGCCATTCCTGATCGCCCGCCCACACGCCGAACGGCCCGCTCGACAGGTCGACCTTCGTGACGGTCTGCGCGAGGATCTCGGCGCCGAAGCGCGCAGCCTGCTTCTCCATCGACTCCATCAGCTCGGGGCCGAGGATGGCGTCGGGGAAGCCCGGATAGTTCTCGACCTCGGTGGTGAGCATGAGCTGGCCGCCCGCCTCGAGTCCCTTCAGGACCAGCGGTTCGAGGTCGGCCCGGGCGGCGTACAGCGCTGCCGTGTAACCGGCAGGTCCCGAACCGAGAACGACGACGTTGCGCTCTTCGATCACGTGCTCTCTCCGCGGCATTCTCCCACAGGCGATAACCCACCCCTATTCCCGTTCCGCGCTCAGCGCCGCGCGTCGGACCTTCCCCGACGCGGTGCGTGGCAAGGCGTCGAGCAGGACCAGCTCGCGCGGGGCCTTGAAGCGAGCGATCCTCGCGCCGACGTGATCGCGCAGCTCGTCCAGACTCGGCGGCGTGGTGGGATCTCTGGGGACGACGAACGCGACGACGTGCTGTCCCCACTCGGGGTCCGTGCGGCCGGCGACGGCGACGTCCGCGACCGCCGCGTGGGTCGCAAGCGCGGCTTCGACCTCGTGCGGCCACACCTTCTCTCCGCCGGTGTTCACGACGTCATCCACACGACCGAACACGCGCAACCGGCCGTCGTCGATCTCGCCGGCGTCGCGGGTTCGGAGCCATCCGTCGGTCGTGACCGCGTTTGCCGTCGAAGCGCGGTCGCGGAGGTACCCGGTCATGAGCGTGGGTCCGCGGAGCTCGACGAGGCCGCCGTGGATCCGGACCTCGGTCCCGGTGAACGGTGTCCCGTCGTACACGACGCCGCCGCAGCTCTCCGTGAGGCCGTACGTCTCGACGAGCGGCGCGCGCGCCGCCTCGGCGCGCGCGCGAAGTTCCGGTCGAAGGCCGCCACCTCCGACAAGGATCGCTCGGTACGTCGACAGATCGAGCCCCGCGTCGAGCAGCCGCGCCAACATCGTGGGGACGAGCGAGACAAAATGGCCGCGTGCCTGCTCGACGAGTTCCGGCGAGGACCGCTCGACGACGCGAACGGTTGTGCCGAGGAACACGCCGCGGAGCAGCACGAGCATCCCGCCGACGTGCGCCGGCGTCAGGCAACTGACCCAGGTGTCACGGTCGGTCGCGCCGAGCGCCTTCGTGGACGCCTCGACGGCGGCGCGGATCGCGTACCGGGACAGCTCGACGAGCTTGGGCGTTCCCGACGTCCCCGACGTGTGGAACACGAACATCGTCTCGGACGACAAGAGCGGGGGAGACTCCCGGCGCGTGAACGCCGCCGTCTCGTCCAGGACGACGGTCGGCCGTGCGCGCTCGAGCAGCGCCTCGCGTTCGGGAACCCCCAGCCGCTCGTCGACCGGCAGGAGCGCCGCCCTTGCCTTCCAGGCGTCCTCGATGAGGTGCAGCCAGCGAGGGCCGATGGACGAGGGGACCGCCACGAGGTCGCCCTCCTGCAGGTCCTCGCGGGAGATCACGTGCGATAGCCTAACCGGACCGTTCGAGTCGACGCTCTAGGAGTGATCGGTCAGATGGACTGGAAGCCCGAAGAGGACTGGGAGGACATCCGCTACGAGACCGCGGACGGCATCGCGAAGATCACGATCGACCGGCCGGAGGTCCGCAACGCGTTCCGGCCGACGACGCTCTTCGAGCTGTCGCGGGCGTTCGACCTGGCGCGGGACGATCCGGCGATCGGCGTCGTCGTCCTCACCGGGGAGGGGCCGCTCGCGTTCTGCTCGGGCGGGGATCAGCGGATCCGGGGCGACGACGGGTACGTCGACGCGCGCGGCATCGGCCGGCTAAACGTCCTCGACCTCCAGGTCCAGATCCGCCGCCTTCCGAAGCCGGTCGTGGCGATGGTCGCGGGCTATGCGATCGGCGGAGGACACGTCCTGCACCTCGTCTGCGACATGACGGTCGCGGCCGACAACGCCAAGTTCGGCCAGACCGGTCCGAAGGTCGGGTCGTTCGACGCCGGATACGGCAGCTCGCTTCTGGCGCGCACGATCGGCACGAAGCGCGCCAGGGAGGTCTGGTTCCTCTGCGAGCAGTACGACGCGCAGACCGCGCTGCAATGGGGTCTCGTCAACCGCGTCGTGCCGCTGGAGGTGCTCGAGGAGGAGACCGTGGCGATCTGCCGCCGGATCCTGCAGATGAGCCCGCTCGCGCTCCGTCTGATCAAGGACGGGTTCAACGCCGAGCAGGACGGGATGGCGGGGATCCAGCAGCTCGCCGGCGACGCGACGCTCCTCTATTACATGAGCGAGGAGGCGCAGGAGGGTCGGGACGCGTACCTCGAGAAGCGACCGCCCGACTTCTCGCGTTTTCCCAAGCGCCCGTGACGCAGCGGGCGGCCTCCTCACGGCTTGTGGTGTGGTGGCACGGCGCGCGTCCGCGCACGCTGGCCGCGAGCATCGCACCGGTCATCGTCGGGACGGCGGCGGCGGGTCACGCCGTGCTCTGGCGGTTCGTCGCGGCGATGCTGGTCGGCCTCGGCCTGCAGATCGGCGTGAACTACGCGAACGATTACCACGACGGCGTCCGAGGCGTGGACACGAAGGAGCGGCTCGGCCCGCCGCGCCTCGTCTCGTCCGGGATGGCGTCGCCGAGGGCCGTCCTCATCGCCGCGCTCGCGTGCATCGTCGTCGCGGGCGTCGCCGGGCTCGCCCTCGCGGTCGCGACGACCTTGTGGCTGATCCCGCTCGGAGCCGTCGCCATGCTGGCGCTGTGGCTGTACACGGGCGGCCCGCGGCCGTACGCGGCGCTCGGCCTCGGCGAGCTGATGGTCTTCGTGTTCTTCGGCGTGATGGCGACGGCGGGCACCGCGTTCGTGCAGGCCGAGCACGTCCGCGCTGCCGCGTGGTGGGCGTCGGCCGCCATGGGGTTCCTCGCGGTCGCGATCCTCGTGGCGAACAACCTCCGCGACATCCCGACCGACGCCGCGGTCGGGCGCCGAACGCTCGCGGTTCGTCTCGGCGATCACAGGACACGACTGCTGTACCGGGGGTGCGTCGGGGCAGCGTTCGTCACGATCGTCCTCGGCGTCGTCGTGAACATCGCCGTCGCGGGCGTCGGCCTGTCGCAATGGGCGTTGTTCGCGCTGGCGGCGTGGCCGTTTGCGCTCGCGCCGTTCGAGAACGTCGGCTCGACCGAGGGGCCTGCGCTGATCCCCGTGCTCGTCGGGACCGCGTGGCTGCAGATGGCGTTCGGCGCCCTCCTAGCGCTCGGGCTGTGGATCGCCGGCGCTACCGCGTCGTGAGGAACACCGACCGTGGGTGAGGCAGAGCGCGCGTTCGAGGCGTGTTGGTGGGTCGTGGACGACTTCGTTCGGTTCGGGATGACGGATGCCTGCATTTCCCCCGGCTCGCGTTCGACCCCGCTGGCGCTGGCGCTCGCGCGCCACCCGAGCATCCGGATCCACGTCCACCTCGACGAACGGAGTGCGGGGTTCTTCGCGCTGGGTCTGGCAAAGGCGACCTCGAGGCCGGTGGCGGTCGCCTGCACGAGCGGGACGGCCGCCGCCGAGCTGTTCCCGGCGGTGATCGAGGCGTCGATGTCGCGCGTCTCCCTCGTCGCGCTCACCGCCGACCGGCCGCCCGAGCTCCGCGGCGTCGGCGCGAACCAGACCATCGATCAACCCGGGTTGTACGGACGATACGTTCGGGCATCGATCGATGCGCCCGTGCCGGGCGATCGCTCCGAACGCGGATGGTGGCACGAGCTGGTACACGATCTGACGCGGGCCTCGATGGGGCCTCCGCCGGGACCGGTCCACCTGAACCTTCCGTTCCGCGAGCCCCTCGTCCCGGCTCCGGCGGAGCTGCCGGCGTCGCCGCCGACGGACGTCGAATACTCGATCTCAGAGATGACCACGCCCGAAGAGCTCGAGGAGGTCGCCCGGGCGCTCGGCGGATGCGAGCGCGCGGTCGTACTGGCCGGAGGCATGCGAGAGGTCCCCCCGGATCTCCCTGTGCTCGCCGAACGGCTGGGGTGGCCGCTGCTCGCCGAGCCGACATCCGGGTTGCGGGCCCCGGGCAGCCTGTCCGCGTGGCCAATGCTGCTGGCCAACGGCCGCTTCGTGGCCTCCCACGTCCCGGAGCTCGTCCTGCAGTTCGGGGCGGCCCCCACCTCACGCGCCACCCTGGAGCTCGTCCGGCGTGCGGAACGGCTCATCGTCGTCGATCAGGACCACCTCGTCGCCGATCCCCTTCGCAAGGCGGAGTGGACCATCCGCGCCGATGCGGCCGCGTTCACCTCCTCGCTCCTCGAGACGATCGGGAGTCGGTCGCGCTCGAGCTGGCTCGCCGGCTGGCGGGAACCTGATGGGCGCGCACGGGCGGCCGTGGACGACCTCCTCGATTCGTGGGAGGAGCCGTTCGAGGGCCGAGTCGCGCGAGACCTAGTCCAGTCGCTCCCCGAAGGCTCCACCCTGGTCGTCGGCTCGAGCTTGCCGATCCGCGACCTCGGCGCGTACATGCGACCGCGCGACGGTCTGGGGGTCGTCGCGAACCGAGGCACCAGCGGGATCGACGGCTTCGTCGCCACCGCGCTCGGCGTGGCGGCCGCGGGCAGGCCGACGTACGCGCTGATGGGCGATCTGACGTTCCTCTACGACGCGGGCGCATTGCTCTGGAGCGCCCGCCAAGGCTTCGATGCGGTGCTCGTGATCATCAACAACGGCGGCGGGCACATCTTCTCGCTCCTCGAACAGCGGATGCTGCCCGAGCTCCACGAGCTCTTCACGACACCGCACCGCGCCGACATCGGTGCCGTGACACGGGCGGCCGGCGCGCGGCACCAGCGCGTCGAGGCCGCGAGCGACCTCGTCCCCGCGATCGAGGCCGCTCGGGCGGCCGGCGGTGTCAACGTGGTCGAGGTTGTCGTCGACCCCGAACGCGATCGCGTACTCCGCGCCGAGGTCGAGGCGACCGTCGCCGACGCGCTCGCCTGAGACGTACCCTTCCGGGCGTCGGCGACGTGTCGCGGGTGGCGGCTTCAGGCGGCTGACAGCCGCCGGCGCCGGAACACGCCGAGGACGTTCACGAGCGCGATCACCACGCCGAGCGTGAAGATCGCCGTACCCATGACGAACACCTGTGGGGGGATGCCGACCTTCACCGCGCCGTAGACCCACAGCGGGAACGTGATGGTGGCGCCGGCCACGAAGTTCGTCGTGACGAAGTCGTCGATCGACAGCGCGAACGCCAGCAGGAATCCGCCCAGGATCCCCGGCCAGATCATCGGGAGCGTGACGCGCAGGAAAGCCTGCAACGGATCGGCGTAGAGGTCCTGGGCGGCCTCCTCGATCGCCCTCGAGTAGCCCGCCAGCCGCGCGCGAACCGTCACCGCGACGAACGCAATGTTGAACATCACGTGCGCGATGAAGATCGTCACGAGCCCGCGCGCCACGTTCAGCACGACCAGGAACGAGAGCAGCGACGCCCCCAGCACGATCTCGGGCGCGGCGATGTTCAGGAACATGACTATCTCGAGCGACCCCGCTCCGCGGAACCGGTACCGAACGAGCGCGAGCGCGATGAGCGTCCCGCACACGGTCGCGACGATCGAGCTGACGACAGCGATGACCAGGGAGTTCCACAGCGCGGTCGTGAGGTCGGGCACGCCGTTCCACTGGCGCCACCAGGCGACCGTTAGCCCCTGCCAGCGGAAGGACACCTTCGGTGCCGTGGCCGTCGCCGCCGCGGGGTTCGAGTTGAACGAGTACAGGACCATGATCGCGATCGGGACGAGCAGGTACAGGATCAGGACCTTCACGTACACGCCGAGCCCGAGGTCGAACCACCGCCGCGCCGGCGTCCGCACCGGCGGGCGGGTGTCCTCGGCCTCGACGTCGCCGACGTTCATCTCCGCTACGGCCAGCCGGTCGAGGCTCACACGTACTCCTCGATCTGGCGCGTTCCGAGGATCCGGGCATACGCGATGATCCCGACCAGCAACACGCTCATCAGGATGAACGAGAGCGCCGAGGCCATCGGATAGTCCTGCGCCTGCAGGAACTGGAACTGGATGATGTTGCCGATCATCGTCGTCGTCGGCCCGCCGAGGATGGTCGCGTTGACGTAGTCACCGACGGCGGGGACGAATGTGAGCAGGAATCCGGCGAAGATCCCTGGCACCGACAGCGGGAAGATGACCTTGGTGAAGACCTCGCGGCCGTTCGAGTACAGGTCCTGCGCCGCCTCCACGACCGAGACGTCGATCTTCTCGAGCGAAACGTACAACGGCAGCACCATGAACGGCAGCGAGTTGTAGGTGATGCCCGCCATGACCGCCCAGGCCGTTCCGATGATACGGAACCCGAAGGGCAGCAGGTGTATCCGCTCGAGCGTCCCCAACACGATCCCGTTGTCCGAGAGCAGGAACTGCCATGCGAGCGAGCGGATCACGAACGAGACGAAGAACGGCAGCAGCAACAGGAACAGATAGATCGTCTTCCGGTCGCCGCCGCGGAAGGCGATCCAGTATGCGGCCGGGTAGCCGACGACGAGGCTCACCACCGTGACGAAGGTGCCGTACAGCAACGACCGCACGAACTCGGTGTGGTACTGGGAGAGGGCGTCGCCGAACTGCGCGACGTGCCAGGTGAACCGGTACCCCGCGTTCACGAAGCCGGTCGTCGCCACGGGCGTCTCCAGGGACAGCATCAGCATGGTGAACATCGGAACGACGAAGAACACCAGCAGCCACAGACCGCCCGGGCTGATAAGCCCGTACGGCGCAAGCCATTTGCCCAGCCGCGTCCGATGCCGCCCGGCGGCTATGACTGGATGATCGGCTCGAAGATGCTGTTCCACTCGCTCAGGTCCTGGTGGCCCGTGAACGTGTAGTAGTCATGCGCCTTCGATACGACCGACTGGTCGGGGAAGACCAGCGGGCTCGAAGCCACCGGCTTCCCGCCCGGCATCTTCGCGACCAGCGGTTTCGCCTCCGGTACCGGCGTCACGTACCAGATGTAGTTCGCGAGCATCGCGGCGATCTTCGGCTGGTAAACGTAGTCCATGTAGGTGATCGCGTCGAGCGGGTTCGCCGCCATCACCGGGATCATCATGTTGTCGTGCCAGCTCATCACGCCTTCCTGCGGCACGATGAACTTGAGCTCCGGATACCCGGACTCGTTGGCGATGAAGACGTCGCCGGACCACGCCTGCGTGATCCACGTGTCGCCGTTCTCGAGCGCGTTGATGTAGCTCTGGTCGTAGTAGTTCCGCACCAGGCCGTCGTTCTTCTGCTGCTGGAGGATCGTGGCCGTCTTCTTCCAGTCGTCGGGAGTGGACGTGCTCGGCTCGATCCCGAGCTTCAGCATGCCTACGCTGCCGAGCTCGGTGTTGTCGCTCATCATCCCCACGTGGCCCTTGAGCCGCGGATCCCACAGGTCGCTCACGCTGGTCGGCTCGTGGCCGAGCGCCTTCGTCGCGGCCGGCGAGTAGGCGATCCCGGTGAATCCTGACTGCCAGGTCACCGTGTACTTGTTGCCGGGGTCGTAGGCCGGGTCCTTGACCAGCGGGCTGGCGTACTTCTTGAAGTTCGTCAGCTTCGACTGATCGAGCGGGATCAGCCAGTTGTTGGCGATGAGCTCCGACAGCTGCGCCCCGTTGGTGATGACGACGATGTCCCATCCCGTCGGCTTGCCGGCCTCCAGCGAGGGCTTGATCGTGGCGAAGAACGCCGCGTTGTCGTTGATGACGGGGCGGTAGTTGACCTTGATACCCGTCTGCTTCGTGAATAGGTCGAGCGACGGATGATCGCCCTTGTGCGTGTCGATGTAGTACGGCCAGTTCGCGAAGTCGAGCTCGTGGTGGAGCGTCTGCGACGACCAGTCGAACCCGGCGGCCGCCGACGCCGACGTGGTGCCGCCACCGCTCGAGCCGCCTCCCTGCACGCCGCAGGCCTCGAGCAGCGCGCCGAGGCTGAGCGTCGCCGCGCCCACCCCCGCCGTTCGGAAGAGCTGCCGCCGGGACAGCCGGCGCTGCGTGAGCCCGCGGAGCAACGCGGGGTCGATGCCGTGCTCATCGAAAGCGTCCATCGCCTCCCACCTCGGGTCGTGCCGATAGCGGCGGCGGGAGCCCCCTCCGACGCGGACCCACAGTAGCCCCACGCTGGGTTTATCGCAATCCAGGGGGACGACCGGGCGAGCCCCGCGGTGCCCTCGCGGCTCAGCTCCAGCGGAGCGAGTCGAGGAGCGCCAGGAACTTCCGCTCGGTCTCGTCGACCTCCGCCTCGGGGATCGAGTCGGCGACGATCCCGGCGCCGGCGAACAGGCGCGCCGTCGTCCCGGTGATCTCGGCGCACCGAAGGGCGATCGCCCATTCGCCGTCGCCGTTCGCGTCGATCCAGCCGACGGGGCCGGCGTAGCACCCGCGGTCGATCGGCTCGAGCTCGCCGAGGGCCTCGCGCGCGTCCTCCCGGGGGGCGCCGCACACCGCGGCCGTCGGATGGAGGGCGTCGACGATGTCGAGGACGGTCGTCGTGCGGTCGTGCAGGCGTCCCTGGAACGGCGTCGCGAGGTGCCACACGTTCGCGGTCCCGAGCAGCTCGGGCTCCCGGGGGTGCGTGAGGTCGTCGCAGAATCCGCCCAGCACGTGGGCCACGTCCTCGACCACGAAGCGGTGCTCGTCGCGGTTCTTGCCCGATGCGAACAGCCGCTCGGCCGAGGCCCGGTCGCGCTCCGCGTCGCCATACCGCGGGGCCGACCCCGCGAGCGGCGTCGCCCGGACCTCCGGGCCGTGCTTGCGGACGAGCAGCTCGGGCGTGGCCCCGACGATCGCGCCGCCGGGACGGCCGACGGCGGGATCCAGGTCCATCTCGGGCGCCGCGAACGTGAAGCAGTCCGGATCGACCGCGCGCAGGCGCCACAGGAGCTGCTTCACGTCGAGCTCGCGCTCCGCGTCCACGAGGAGCGACCGGGCGAGCACCACCTTGTGCAGCCCGCTCGCGCGGATCCGCCCGGTCGCCTCCGCGACCGCCGCCGCGTACTCGTCGGGCTCGGGATCGGGTCGCAGCTGGATGTCGGCGAAGGCCGCGAACGGCATCGCGCGCCCGGTCCAGCGCTCGCGCACGTCGTCGAGCGGGGCCAGGCCCTCCGGAACGACGTCGAGCTGCCACGTCTCGCCCTCCTCGCGCCGGACGACGGCGCGCTCGGGCACGGTCAGCTCGGCCGGCCAGCCATCGTCGAACGGCAGCGCGCCGACGGCCACGAGAGGCGGGTCGGCCGCCGTCGATCGGATCTCCGCGAGCGTCGCGGTCGTGAGCTGTCCGAGCCGCACGATCCGTCCGGCACCGCCGGGCGCGCGAACCCGCGCGGCCGTTCCGGCCGCGGCCACGCCGACACCCCGCCGCTCGAAGAAGAAGCCGCCGGGACGGTAGTTGGCGAGCAGGTCGAACGCCGGGCCCAACCGTCTGGTCGTCGCGGCGAGCGGCGGGTCCACGCGCGCGCCGCTCACGACCGCGTCCCGGTCAGCAGTTGGGCGGCTCCGGCACCGAGCGCGCGCCGGCGAGCGTCCGCGAACCCGGCCGCTTCGAGCATCGCCAGGAGCGCCTCGGGCTCGGGAAGGTAGGCCATCGAGCGCGGCAGGTACCGATAGGCCTCTGCGTCGGAGAGGGCGCCGCCGATCAGCGGGACGATGCGCTCGAAGTAGAAGGCGTGGCCGGCGCGCGCGACCGGATTCGACGGGCGCGCGGCCTCGAGGAGCGCGATGCGACCGCCCGGCCGGACCACGCGCGCGACCTCGGCGAACAGCGCCTCGAGATCGACGACGTTTCGCAGCGCGAACCCGCACGTGGCACCCTCGACGGCGCTGTCGCGAAGCGGCAGGCGGAGGACGTCGGCGCTGACGAGTGGTGCATCCGTCGTCGCACGCGACAGCATCCCCAGCGAGAAGTCGAAGCCGATCGGCCGGTACCCCGCGCGGCGCAGCTCCGTGCACAGGTCGCCGGTGCCGCACGCGAGGTCGGCCACGCGCGAGCGGCCGGGGATCCGCAGCTCGGCGACGGCCCCGCGACGCCATCCCACGTCGAGCCCGAACGTCATGACGCGGTTCACGAGGTCGTACCGCGCGGCGATCGTGTCGAACATCCCGCGGACGCGACGCGCCTTCTCCTCGCCGGAGGGGAGCATCTCGTTCACGGCCGCCACGCGCGGTCCATCCGTTCGGACTCCTCGCGCGCCGCGCGCACTTCGGCCTCGCCGCCGACGCGCTCGAGGTGCGCCTCGGCCGTAGCCAGCAGGACCCGGCGGAAATGGTTCGCGACGAGGTCCGTCACGGAGGGCAGCATGGTCCGGAACGCATCGATCAGCTCAGTCGCCGCGCGCTCCTCGTCGGTCGCGGTGTCGCGGATCGGTTTACGTACGTGCTCGTCGAACAGCTCCACCGCACGCTCGGCGAGCCCGAGCATCGCCTCGTGCGCGTCGCGCGCGAGCGCGAGCAGCTCGCCGAGCGGCAAGCCGAACTCGAGCAGCGTGAGGGCCGCTCGGACGGTCCGGATGTCGGAGGCCGCGTACCGGTCCTCGTCCTCGACGCGGCGCGCGAGCCGGATGCCCTCGCGCTCGACCGCCTGGATCAGCGAGGCGGGCACGCCGCTCCGCTGCGAGAACGCCTCGAGGGGCAGGAGCTCGTCGTCGTTCCCGTCGCGCTGCGCCTCGGCGATCGCCGCGACGAGGTCGGCGTCCGGGCGCGCGAGGCGGCCGTCGACGACACGCTTGACGGCCGCGAGGGTCAGACCCTGGCGCTGGAGCCGGCGGACCTCCGCGATCCGCTCCGCGTGGCGCTCGTCATACCAAGCGACGCGCCCTTCGCGTTGGGGGGCCGGGAGCAGGCCGCGTGACTGGTAATAGCGGACGGTGTCGACGGACACGTCGCAGGCGGCGGCGAGCTGCTCGACGCGATACCTCACGACCGAACACTCTACGAGTGCCCGCTCGAACCTTCCAGCGCGCTCGTCGGCGCGGTCGACGGCTCAGGCGCGCTTCGACGTGAACGAGGCGAGGCTGCAGCCGTCGGCGTGCACGACCCAGACGAGAACGCTCTTGGGAGGCTGGCTCGGCGCCGGACCCGTCAGGAAGACGGCGATGTACGCTGGCTCGCCGCCGTACTCGGCCGAGATGAGCCGGACGAGCACGTCCTGCGGCTCGACCTCGGCACCCTTGCTTACGCAGTCGAGCGCCGATCGGGTGGCCGATGGTTGCGTCGCCGCGTCCGCGGCCGGGCCGAGCGCAGCCGTCTCGGCGCCGGCGGCGGTCTGGGTCGCGAGCCGGGCGAGCGCGGCATCGTCGTAATTCGTCGATCGGTGCTCGATCGTCACGGCGAGGCCGCGGTTCGCACCGGACGTCGACAGCGCGCTGCCGCCGCCGCCGACGCCGGGAACGGCGGTCCCGGAGGCGGCCGCGGCCTCCGGGGCGGCCGCGCCTCCGGCGGCGTTGTCGTTGGCTCCGATCCC
This sequence comes from Actinomycetota bacterium, assembly GCA_036257835.1. Taxonomy (GTDB): domain Bacteria; phylum Actinomycetota; class UBA4738; order UBA4738; family HRBIN12; genus DATAEU01. The sequence continues at coordinate 29,162 of DATAEU010000091.1, forward strand.
GGGGAGCACCCAGATGGCCATCAGACCGACGAAGGCCGCGGCGATCGCGCCGCCCGCGGCCCACAGGATGCGCTGCGACAGCGGGCGAGGCGTTGCACGGGACATCCGCTGCCCGAGCTCGGCCGTCACGGGCGATATCACGCCGACGGGGACGGGGACGTCGTCGAGCCCCCTCAGCGTCGCCACGGCGCGCATCGCGAGCCTCGACTCCTCACGGCATAGGGCGCACGTGGACAGGTGCGACTCGACCGCGGCGCGCTCGCGATCGGACAGCGAGCCGTCGACGTAGCCGGCCAGCAGCTCCTCGGGGTGGCGGTCGTCGCTCATCGGGTTGCCTCGTCAGACGGTTCGGACGGCGCCGGGCGTTCCCGCGCGGGGGTCATGCCCATCACGCGAGCCAGCGCGACCCGGCCGCGGTGTAGGCGAGACTTCACCGTCCCCACCGGCACCCCGATGATCGCCGCGACCTCGTCGTACGGAAGGTCATGGACGTCGTGGAGCAGCATGACGACGCGGTAGTCCTCGGGGATCTCGAGCAATGCCCGCCGGACGTCGATCGACAGGTCGACGTCCTCGGCGTGGTCCGGTGCGGGCGGTGGTTCCGGTGCGTGCTCCGCGTCGCGCTCGAGGACCGGTGCCCGTGCGCGCCTGCGCAGGAGGTCGTAGCAGGAGTTGACGGTCACCCGGTGGAGCCACGTCGTGAACGCGGCATCGCCACGGAACGACGACAGCTTCCGAAGCGCGGTGAGGAACGTGTCCTGCGTCGCGTCGCGCGCGTCCTCCTCACGTCCGGTCATCCGGAGGGCGATGTTGTAGACGCGACGCTCGTGCCGCTCGACCAGGATCCCGAACGCCGAGATCTCGCCCCCGACCGCTCGGCGGACCAGGTCCTCGTCGCGCGGCTCGGACGACATCACGTCGTGCCGAGGATGCGGATCTCGGAGATCTCGGCGCGGTTGCTCCCGTCGCCGATCGGGACGACCGACGTAATCCAGACGAGGACGTAGCGGCCGCTCGCCGGCGGGAACGATCGATCGGCGTCGGGCGCCGTGTACGAGGCCGCGCCGCGCGCGTCCTCGAGCATCGTCGCGACGTCGTCGCCGACTACGATCGAGAACCGGAACCCCGGCGCCGGCGTGTCGAGCCGGAACCCGGACACCGTAGACGAGGTCCCGAGGTCAAGGAGCAGCCCGACGCCGGGCTTGTGCAGCTCGGCGTCGAAGTAGTTCTCCGACTTCCACACGGTCGCCGGATCGCCGTCGGTGGCGTACCGGAGCGCCGAGTCGTTCTCCTGGCCGTCGCCCGGTGGCGGATCGAGCACCGTGATGGTGGAGATCGGCAGCGGCTCGACGGCGGCGGGCGCGGTGGTCGGGACGTCCCTCGTCGTCGTGATGCCGAGCGGCCCGCCGATCTCGAGCCTGCCGAGCCAAAAGCCGCCACCGACGACCGCGGCCGCCACGACGGTGACGAGGATCGGCACGGCGAGCCACGTCCGGACGATGCGCGACGGGGCGCCGGGCGTCTGATGCTGGCGTGCCGGTTTCGTCGACGCTCGCAGCGCCGCGGCCATCGAGCGCGCGTCCGGGAACCGGTCGACCGGATCGCTCGCGAGCGCCCGGGCGACGACCGCGCGGACGACGCGCGGCGCGTGCACGTGTTCGGGATCGTCCGTGGCGGCGACGAACGGCCTTCCCGTCAGCAGCTCGAAGAGAAGCGCCCCCGCCGCCCATACGTCGGCACGGACGTCGGCGGCACCAATCTGTGCGCTCCCATCCGTCCGGCGCTGGTCGGCCAGCTCGGATGCCTCCGCGATGCCTGCATTGCGGACCCGCACCTCGCCGGCATCGTCGAACACGACGTCCGAGGTGGTGAGGCCGAGGTGCAGGACGCCCGCGGCGTGAGCCTCGGCCAGCGCCTCGAGGACCTGGGCGAGGATCGCGCAAGCCCGCTCGGCCGGCAGGCGGCCCTCTCGGTGGAGGACCTCCTCGAGGGTCTCGCCGGTCATCCGCTCGGTGACGAGGAACGGTAGGTCTCCGTCCATCCGCGCGTCGAGCAACCGGAGGAACCGCGGCGGTGACGCCGTGGCGAGCGCGCGTGCGTTGGCGAAGAGCAGCTCGCGGGCCGCGGCGTCCCCACCGATCCGCGGATCGATCAGGGTGACGGTGACGGCGCGCTCGAGGACCGTGTCGGTTGCGAGCCACACAGCGCCGACGCGTGTGTGCTCGAGGAGCGTCTGGAGGCTGTAGCGGTCGGCGAGCATGGCGGGCTGGTGATCCGTCTGCACCGGCGAAGTGTAGCCCGGCCGGTATGGAGCAAAGCGCAGCTCAGAGGGTTGGTGGTTCGCTGGAGCTGGTCGCCGACACCTTGGTGTACGGCTTCGTCTGCGACAGGCGGCCGGCGATGAGCGACCACGCCCTCTTCACGACCTTGACGGTGACATCGCCGGTCCGCGCGTCGATCGCGAAGCCGTTGGACGGGATCTTCGCACCGGGTGCCTCCTGTTGCACCGCCTCCTGGGCGGCCTGATACGCCTGGTTCCGATCCGCGGTGTTCTTGAAGGTCGCGGCCGCCTGGAACGCGGCCTTGTCGGCGGCGTTGGCGACCTTGAACCGGGTGAGCGCCACCGAGCCGACGTCGACGGCGGCGACGACGAAGAGGGCGAGCAGCAAGAACCAGACGATCGCGATCTTGCCCATCAGCCCGCGCTCGTCGCGCAGGCGTGCCGCCGTGTTCACCGCTGCCACCTCGCCGTCAACTGCTTCCGAAGTACATCGACCTCTTCGATCCGCAACATAAGGGCGGCGGCGAGGAAGGCAAGCACCCCAGCCACGACCGCGGTGCCGACCTGTACGACCTGTCCGAGGAGGTGGGTGACGTCGACGACCGAACTCGCGAGTCGCGCGGTCAGCCATGCGGCGGTCGCCGCGACGGCCGCTCCGACGGCGATCCGAAGGACGCTCGCTGCAACGCGCCGGCCGTCGAGCCGCCCGAGGCGGCGTCGCAGCAGCACGATGCTCACGAGGGTGGAGAACGCGTACGTCGAAGCGTGCCCGAGCGCGAGGCCCTGCACCCCGAGCCCGAGGCCGTTCACATAGAACACGTCGAGCCCGATGTTCACGCCGGCGGCGACGACGTTGACGAGCGCCGGCGTGCGCGAATCCTGCATCGAATAGAACGTGCGCGTCAGGAGCTGGAACGCCGAGAAGAACAACAGCCCGAGCGAGAACGCCTGGAGCGTCCGCGCGGTGAGCTCGACCGCGTGGAAGTGGCCATGCCCGAGGATCAGCCGGGTGATCGGCTCGGCGACCGCGAGATAGCCGGCCGCCGCGGGCAGCACGATCACCGCCGTCATCCGAAGCCCTTGCGACAGCAGCGTCCGCAAGCCGTCCGTGTCCTGGTCGGCCCACCGGCTCGACATCGAGGGGATGAGTGCCGTGAAGATCGAGACGGCGAAGATCGCGTACGGCAGCTGGAACAGGATGAAGGCGTAGGAATAGACCGTGTACCAGCTCCGCTCCTGACCCGCGAGGATTAGGACGATCACGTACGCCACCTGGTTGGCGACGACGTACAGGACGACCCACCCGGCCAGCCGCGTCAGTCGCCGCACGCCGTCGTCGCGCCATCCGAACGCCGGCCGCCATCGGAACCCGATCGCGCGCAGCGACGGCCACAGCGCGACCGTCATCGCGGCCACGCCGAGCGTCGTGCCGAGCCCGAGCAGCAGCTTCTGGCCCGTCGTCACGGTCTCCGGCGTGACGGCCCCGTCGTGGATCCACATGAAGACCGCGAATGTCGCGATGACCGTGAGGTTGTTCAGGATCGGGGCGAACATCGGAACCGCGAAGCGCCGGTGTGCGTTCAGCAGCCCCGTGGCGACCGCACCGACCCCGTAGAAGACGATCTGCGGCATGAACCACCGCAAGAAGAAGGTCCCGAGGGCGATCGACTCCTCGCGCGACGACGCCGGCGCGCGAACGTAGTACAGCCGCATGATCCACGGCGCGAAGGCGATGGTCGTCGCGGCGATCAGCACCAGGACGACGAGCGCAAGGGTGAGGACCCGCCGCGCGAGGTCCCACGCCTCCTCCCGTCCGCGCTTCTCGAGCCACTCAACGAAGACCGGCACGAACACGCTGGTGAGGACGCCGCCGAGGATCAGCTCGTACACGATGTTCGGCGTGACGTTGGCCGCGTTGTACGAGCTCGCGACGACGGCGTCGCCCAGGGCGGCCGCGGCGAACGTGAGCCGCAGGAATCCGGTCAGCCGCGACAATGCGGTGCCGACCGACATGACCGCCGTGTTCCGGACGAACGCGCCGGCCGAATCCTCGCTCCCGGGCTCCTCCATGGCTTCGGGCGGCCTCATCCCGCGCGTCGTGGCACGAACCTCCTCGCCCACACGAGCATCGCGAGCACCGCGGCCCCGATCGTGATGACGATCGCGATCCGGTTGTACGCGGTCGACCGGATGATGATCGGCGTTTCGCCGATCACGCGCCCGCTCGGCGCGACGACCTGTGCCTTGACCTGGAACCGTCCCGTCGTCCGCAGCTCGAGGTCCATCGTCACCGTCTGCGTGGAATCGGGCGGGAAGACGCGGGTGCGTGCGACCGACGAGAGCAGGTGATCGGAGACGAGCCGGATCGTCGCGCGCAAGGGCACGGGGGCGTTGTTGCGAACGGCGATCGGGACGTTGCGGATCGAGCTCGACGTCAGCGTGATCGGCTGGGTCACCTGCGGCCGCACCGCTCCGAACATCGAGCCGACCGTCGCGTTCACCCGATCGAGGAACGCGGCTCCCGCCGTCTCGTCCCCGATGAACCGCTGCGACTCGGCCAGCAGCAATAGCTGGTCCAGGTGACTCGGCTGGCTGCTCGGCCGGACGAGCATCGATCGCAGGATTTCGACGCGTCGCCTCGCCTGTTTCAGATCGTTCACGTACGTGGTCGTGAACGACGCGGACGAGGGGGTGATGGCGGCGACGCCCTTGGCGGGCGGGAGGTCGCCGTCGGTGGCGAGCCCCGACGCCGTGTGCTTGGAGAGCCACGGCGCGTCCGAGATCCCACGGACGAGCGGCACGTAGAAGCCTCCCGGGGCAAGCACGTTCTCGCCCAGCGTCATCGCGACGCCGCGATGCAGGCCGGGCTGCTGCAACCAGATCGTGGCGAGCTCGCCGAGCATCGACTGTGCCGCGAGGACTGGATCGCCGACGACAGGCGGCGACGTCAGCATCGCCTGCACCGCGGGGTCCGAGACGACCCCGGTGAGCGTCGCGTTCTGCGCGGCGAGGGAGACGACCGGCGATGCCGCGAAGCCCTGCGCATCCTCCGTCCTGGGGACCGAGCCCGGATCCAGGAGAAGTGTCGAGATGCCCGCGCCCGGCAGCTCGTCGAGAGTCGGCTCGTCGATCGCGGACTGCGGCGGCCGGAAGACCGTGCTCGTCGGCGTCGCTCCGAGCACGTCCGCCACCAGCTCGCGGCCGCGTTCGAGCTGGACGCCGAGGTCACGCGCGAGCCCGCCCGACGTGAGCGACGGCAAGAGTGGCTCCGAGTACGGGAGGGCCGACAGCTCGACGTTCGGGGCCTGCACGATCCGCTGCAGCCGTTCGATCGCGTCGGCCGCCGCCGCGCTCCCACCGTGCCCGGCGGCGACCGTTCGGACGCCGCCGCCGTCGGCCACGCGGTAGCCGTCGCGCATCTGGAGCAGCTGGTACAGCAGCAGCGGCGAGACGACGACATCGACACCGACGCCCGAGGAGACGACGTGGGTCAGCGCCGAGATCTCGCCGGCGAGCCGTCCACCTGGCGAGATCGAGGACTCGAGCGCCGGCGAGGTGAACGTTCCATCGGGACCGACACCGAGCTGCGCGTGCAGGACGAACGTCCACGACAGGGCGAGCGGATAGAGCGGGCGCCGGACCAGGTAGATGATCGGCGTGCGGACCGCGGCGAGCGAGTGGAAGCCGCTGCGCAGATCGAGCTTGAGCGGGTAGACCAGCGACTGGGTCGAGCTCAGCTGCGCGAGCGGCAGATCGACCGTCACGGTGAAGTCGCGCACGTCGCCCGGCGCCAGCGTCCCCTCGCGCAGCAGCGTCTCCCCGGAGATCGTCGCCGTCGCCGGATCGGCCGTGAGGGACTCCTCGAAGGCGGTCCGCGAGTAGACAGGTGACCACATCGTCACGCCGAGCGCGAGGTCGTCGATCGGATCGGCGCCGACGTTCTGCGCCCGGACGCCGAGCGTGACGCTCGGGTGCTTCGGGTCGTTCCACTGCGGGGTCTGCTGCAGCAGGGTGAGACGGACCGGAGGCTCCTGCGCCGCGGCCTGGCCGTTCGGTACGGCGACGAAGGCGAACGCGAGCAGCGATGCGAGCGCGAGCGCGGACGGGCGCCTCATCTCGATCCCCCCATGCTATCCAGCCGTCCTGATGAGCTCGAGGAGCTCTCGGGTGCCGTAGAGCAGCGCGATGACCAGGAGGAACAGGCCGACGGCCACGCGAAGCGACTGCTCGCGCACGCCGAGCGCCACCTTCGCACCGAGCCGCGCGCCGGGGACGACGCCGACGGTGAGCGCCGCGAAGATCGCCCAGTCGATGTGGCCGAGCCACCAGTGCACGATCGTCCCGGGCACGACGAGCGCGGAGATCGTCACGAGCGACGTGCCGAGCGCACGGCGGAGCGGCATCCCGATGAACACGGTGAACGCCGGGACCATGATGATTCCCCCGCCGACGCCGAGGAGCCCCGACGTGAAGCCCGCCGCGCCCCCGATCGCCGCGTACTTCCACCTGGGGGTCTTGCCCTTCTCCCACGCCACCAGGGGCTTCCGGCCGCGGATCACCTGGTACCCGGTCCATCCGAGCAGCAGCGCCGTGACGAACAACAACAGGTGTGCGTTGACGAAGTCGGTGAGATAGGCGCCGAGGATGGCGCCCGGGATCCCCGTGAGCGCGCCCCAGCCGGCCGCCCGGAGGCTCACCTCGCCGGCCTTGTAGTACGTCCACGCGCCGACGAGCGACGTGGGGAAGATGACCGGCAACGGGGTCGCGACGGCCTCGATCGCGCTGCCGCCGAGGAGGACGTTCACCGCCGGCGTCGTGACCACACCGCCGCCGACGCCGAACAGCCCCGAGCCGATGCCCGCGACGAAGCCGACGAGGACGCCCAGGACGAAGCGGAGGGGCGTCACGTGAGCTTCGAGGCGGCGCGCTCGAGGATCTCGCGCTCGCCCTTGTACGCGGCCTTCTTGAGCGCCGCGACGAGCGGGAACCAGCGGACCTCTTCCATCTCCTGGTCGTGCAGCGAGACGTCCCCGCCCGTCGCGCGCATCAGGAAGAAGTGCACCGCCTTGCGGACGCGCACGCCTTCCCACACGTAGAAGTAGCGGATCTCGCCGAGGTCGTCCTCGATCTCGGCTTCCAAGCCGGTCTCCTCGCGCACCTCGCGGACCGCCGCCTGCCGGTCGTCCTCGTTCTCCTCGATGCCACCTTTCGGTAGGCCCCACGCGAGCTGTCCGCGCCGTGTCCGGCGCGATGCGAGCGCGATCTCGACGCCGTCGTCGCCGCGGCGATACACGACACCACCTGCGGAGACTTCACGACGCCACGGCATCAGCGGATTGTATGCGCGGGCCCATGTCCGCCCGCCCTTCGAACGCCATCGAACGGCGAGCGGAGGCGCCGTCCGCACCGCGAGGACCGGTTTCTTCAGGTCGGCACCGAACCGGCCGAGGACTGAAGGCGGATGGACATCTCCGAGCTGCTTCGGTACGCGGTCGAGATGGGGGCGAGCGACCTCCATCTGAAGGCGGGCAACGTCCCGTTCGTGCGCGTGGACGGGCGGCTCCACCCGAGCACGTTCCCCGCCATCACCGCGACGCAGACCGAGGACGCCGCCCGGGCGCTGATGCCCGAACACAAGTCGCGCGAGTTCGCACAGCACAACGAGGCAGACTTCGGCCACACCATGCCCGGCGTCGGTCGGTTCCGCGTGAACGTCTTCCGGCAGCGGGGGACGGTGGGCCTGGCGATCCGGCGGGTGCGCTCGGACGTTCCGACGTTCGAGGAGCTGCTCCTGCCGCCCGTGATGCGGACGCTCTCGGATTCGAGCCGCGGCCTGATCCTGCTGACCGGTCCGACCGGCACCGGCAAGACCACGACGATCGCGTCGATGATCGGCTACATCAACCGGACCCGGTGCGCACACATCGTGACCGTCGAGGACCCCATCGAGGTCGTGCACGAGGACGACCAGTCGATCATCCAGCAGCGCGAGATCGGGCTCGACACCGATTCGTACGCCGCGGCGCTCAAGCACGTGATCCGTCAGGACCCCGACGTGATCTTCGTCGGCGAGATCCGCGATCCGGAGTCCGCGTTGTCTGCGATCCAGGCGGCCGAGACCGGCCACCTCGTCATCTCGACCCTCCACACGATCGATGCGACGGAGACGGTCAACCGGATCCTCGACCTCTTCCCGCCGGCGCAGCAGAAGGAGGTTCGGTCGTCGTTCGCCGGGGCGCTCCGCGGCATCGTCTCGCAGCGCCTCGCTCCGCGCGCCGACGGCAAGGGACGCGTCCCCGCGATCGAGGTGCTCGTCGCCACCGGCCGCGTCTACGAGCGCATCATCGACCCGGACACCACGATCGAGATCCGCGACATCATCGGCGAGGGTGAGTACTACGGGATGCAGACGTTCGATCAGGCCCTGGTCAAGCTGATCCGCGACGGCTTGGTGACGGAGGAGGACGCCAAGCGCATCTCGAGCAACCCGCACGACCTGGTGCTCGCGCTCCGCGGTGTCCTCACGCGCGGCGCGCCGTCGCTCTCTCCCTAGTCGGGCTCGCCGGCCGCGCGCCGGGCCGCGCGTTCCATCGGATGCCGCCGGTAGCCGAACGCCACGGCGAGGAGGAAGTACGCGGGGATGAACAGCGGTCCGAGGATCATCGATTGACGAACGTGCGCGCGCTCGTGCAGGAGCACGGGTCCCTCGACCGGCTCGGTCGACACCACGACGAATCCGACCGTCATCGCGGTGCGGTGCATCTTCGACAGGATCCACGTCACTCCCCGCGGCGGGCCCTGGAACACCAGCACGCCGTTCGCGACGCGAGGTGGAAGAAACGAGAGCGCGCCGAGGACGACGCCGATCAGCGTGTTCGGCAGCGTCCAGATGAACCCGAGCGCGGTCAGCATCGCCGCGACGGTATCGCGGAGCGGTGCTCGGCCGGGGGTATCCTCGTCCGGCCATGACCGACACCACGCGCCCGGTCGAG
>DATAEU010000086.1:0-15057 GCA_036257835.1 Actinomycetota bacterium
CGCCCTACTTCATCACCGACCTCGAGCGAATGGAAGCCGTCCTCGACGACCCGCACATCCTCATCGTCAACGGCAGGACCTCCGCGGTGAGAGACCTGCTCCCGATCCTGGAGAAGGTCATGCAGACCGCCAAGCCGCTGCTGATCATCGCCGAGGACGTCGAGGGCGAGGCCCTGGCCACCCTGATCGTCAACAAGGTCCGGGGCACGTTCAAGTCGGTCGCCGTGAAGGCTCCCGGCTTCGGCGACCGCCGCAAGGCCATGCTCCAGGACATCGCGATCCTCGCGGGTGGCCAGGTCATCAGCGAGGAGGTCGGCCTCAAGCTCGAGAACGCGACGCTCGACCTGCTCGGCAAGGCCCGAAAGGTGATGATCACCAAGGACGACACCACGATCGTCGAGGGCGCCGGCAAGGATGAGGACATCAAGGGCCGGGTCAACCAGATCAAGGCCGAGATCGAGAAGACCGACTCCGACTACGATCGCGAGAAGCTGCAGGAGCGCCTGGCGCGCCTGTCGGGCGGCGTCGCGGTGATCAAGGTCGGGGCGGCCACCGAGGTCGAGCTCAAGGAGAAGAAGCACCGCATCGAGGACGCCGTCCAGTCCACGAAGGCGGCTGTCGAGGAGGGTGTCGTGCCCGGTGGCGGCGTCGCCCTGCTGAACACCCAGCCCGTCCTGGACAAGGTCGACCTCGAGGGCGACGAGGCGACGGGCGCCGCGATCGTGCGCAAGGCGCTCGAGGAGCCGCTCAAGCAGATCGCGATGAACGCCGGCCTCGAGGGTGGCGTCGTGGTCGAGAAGGTGCGGTCGCTCGACCAGGGCTGGGGCCTGAACGCGGCGACGGGCGAGTACGAGGACCTGTTCAAGGCCGGCGTCATCGACCCGACCAAGGTCACGCGCTCGGCCCTGCAGAACGCCGCGTCGATCGGCGCGTTGTTCCTGACCACCGAGGCCGTCGTGGCCGAGAAGCCCGAGAAGGAGAAGGCGCCGGCCATGCCGGGCGGCGGCGACATGGACTTCTAGAGTCCGGCAGCACGTCTCGGCCGCGGCCTCAACCCGGCGTCGTGGCCTTCACAGGACCGCCACAACCGAACATCGAACCGGTCGGGGGACGCCGACGAATCAGGTGCGAGGAGCCCCCCTCTCTCCGGCGAGAAGGGCCCCGGGGGAGACATCCCCGGGGCCCTTCGCCATCCCCGGGCATGAGAAAATCGCCGGGTGCCTGTCGCCTCCAAGCTCGACGCGCTGCACGAGTGGTTCGAACCGTTCGAAGGCGTGGTCGTCGCGTACTCGGGCGGCACGGATTCGACGCTCGTGGCGGCGGTCGCGGCCCGGGTGCTCGGCGACAGATCCGTCGCTGTCACGGCCGTGTCGCCGTCGCTCCCGCCCGGCGAGCTCGAGGGCGCGCGCTCGATGGCTGCGCGGCTCGGGTTCACCCATCGCGCCGTCCGCACGCGCGAGACGGAGCGCGCCGAGTACCTCGCGAACGGCGTCGACCGCTGCTACCACTGCAAGACGGAGCTGTACGACGTGCTGGGCGTCGTCGCGAAGGACGCGGGAGGGGCGACGGTCGTGTCCGGCGCGAACGTCGACGACCTCGGCGATTACCGGCCGGGGCTCCGGGCGGCCGAGGAGCACGGCGTGCGGCACCCGCTCGTGGAGGTGGGCCTGTCCAAGTCCGAGGTGCGTGAGGCCGCGAAGACGCTTGGCGTGCCGACGTGGGACAAGCCGGCCTCGGCGTGCCTTTCGTCGCGCATCGCATTCGGGGTGAGGATCAGCGTGGGGGAGCTCTCGAAGGTCGGACGTGCCGAACGGGTCCTGAAGGATCTCGGCTTCCGCCAGTGCCGCGTCCGGGTCCACGGCGACCTCGTGCGGATCGAGCTGGAGCCCGCGGAGCTGTCGCGGCTCGCGGCGCCGGACGCTCGCGAGGCCGTCGTCGAGGCGATCCTCGCGCTCGGGTACCGCTATGTGACGCTGGATCTGCAGGGGTTCCGCTCCGGCTCGATGAACCCGGGGCAGACGTGAGCCGGTTCCACCTGACGTTCCCCCAACACCTGATCGACGAGCCGTTGATCTACGACGTCGGGCGCGAGTTCGACGTCGTGACCAACATCCGTCGCGCGAACGTCGAGGAGAATGTCGCATGGGTGATCGTCGAGCTGACCGGGAGCGAGGACGAGATCGGCCGGGCGGTCGCGTGGCTCGCCGAGCGCGGGGTCGAGATCGACCGGATCCGGGACGACAGTTGATGCACGAGCGCCGCATCGAGATCCGGTGGCGCGACATGGACGCCTACGGTCACGTCAACAACGGCGTGTATCTGAACTTCCTCGAGGAGGCGCGCGACCGCTGGGTGCAGGACGTGCTCGGCGGGGTCGCGGATACGTGGGACTTCGTTCTCGCGCGAGTGGCGATCGACTTCCGGAACGAGCTGAAGCAGGACGACGGCTCGATCATCGTTCGGTGTGCACTCGACTCCATCGGTCGGTCCTCGATCCGGACGCGGGAGGAGATCCGCAAGGTCGACGGAACGCTCTCGGCGAGGGCCGAGTCGGTGATCGTCCCGCGCGACCCGGCGACCGGCCGCTCGCGTCGGCTCACGGACGAGGAGCGAACGGTGCTCGAGCGCGAGCTCGCGGCCGACGCAGCGGATGCCGAGCGAGCAGGAGCCGGCGGCTAGTCACCCCGGCGCCGGTGACGTGGTCGGTGTCGGGGACGGAGACGGGCCCGGGGTGGCGCCGCCGCCGACGATGCGGCGGCCGTGGACGAAGTGGTCGGCGTACCAGCCCGTCCCGATCCACATGATCGTGACGCCACCCGCCGAGCTGGAGGAGTCGATCGCCCAGCCGTTGCCGATGTACGTGTCGACGTGGTCGACGCGTCCGTCTCCGTCACCGTCGTAGAACATCAGGTCCGCCGGCTTGAGCTCGTCCCACGCGACATTCGTCCCGTGCGCGGCCATGCCCGTCGACGTCCGCTGGCGGAGCGCCCACCCCGCGTAGGGCCGCGGCGGATCGTTGCTCCACATCGCATCGCCGCCGCGCATCAGCCACCACGCCAGCCCCGAGCAGTCGAACCCGCCCACCGGCTGTGCCCCGCAGCAGTAGTCGATCGTCGTCGGCCGATCCCACTCGCCGCCCTCGACGTAGGGATAGCCGACGTAGCCGATGCCCCATCGAACGATCTGCTGTTTCGCTGGGCCGAGGTTCGGCAGTTCGATGTTCGCGTACCGCGCGAGGTGATCCGGCATCCAGACCGGGATCGTCGCCGCTCGGTACAGCGACCAGGCGACCTCCGCCCTGCGAAGCGGCGAGTCGGGCAGCACGTCGAGCGATTCGTCCGAGTGGTCGTACCGGAGTCCGAGATGCATCCCGATCAGCATCGCGCCGAACCCGGACGGCACGCGGAAGGCCGTCCCGTCCCGCAGATGCACGTTCTCCGCGTCCGTCGCGAGCTCGCCGAGGCCGACCGCGTCGACGAGCGCCTGCTGCGCTTCGACCGTCGTGATCGGATCGGTCGGGCGAAACGTGCCGTCCTCGCCGGCCTGCATCCAGCCGAGGTGCACAGCGACGTTCGCGGCGTCGAACAACCTGCTGCCGGCGTCGAGGTCGGGGAACGAGAGCGCCGGGTCGACCGCCTGCGTCGGCGCGAATGCACGAACGATCGCTCTCGCGAACAGCTGACGCGACTCGAACCTCAGCGGCCGGAACCGGTACGTGCCGTCGTCGGACGGGCGTGAGTCGCGCATCCAGTCGTTCGCATCGGTCATGTACTCGATGGCCCGTGTCGCCCAGTACCCCGCCGGGACGTCGGAGAACCTCACGCTCTGCGCGCGCGGATGCGCGGCGTGAGCGACCGATGCCTGCGCGACGATCGCGCAGGCGAGCACGAGCGATGCGGCGGCGAGGCGCCGCAGGGGCCGCGACGGTGCCATACCAGCCTCCTCGGCGGCCGCCCCGAGCGCCTTGAGCGCTCGGGGCCCTCGCCGATCGCGGTACCCTTCGGCGCTGTTCGGCCGGGATGAGGCCGAGGAATCGCAGGGGGCGGAGGGCTCGATGTTCGCTTGGACGTATCTGGATGCGACGGGGGAGGAGGTGGGGGCTTCGCACCAGTTCGCGGACGCCGAGTCGGCCGAGGAGTGGATGAACGACTCCTGGCAAGATCTGCGCGACAACGGCGTCTACGAGGTCGCGCTGCACGACCACGCGCGCGGCCGTCGTGTCTACCGCATGGGCCTCGGCGCGGAGTAGCCCGACCCGGGTGGCGCCGTCAGGCCGCCGAGCCCGGCCCCTGTTTGCGGACCTCCTCGACGTGAGCCAGCGCGTCGCGGAGCCCCGAGATCCATTCGTCCTGGTTCTCGGCGACCAGCCGCACGCACCACGCCAACGCGTGGCTCCGCGATCGGGCGACGCCGGCGTCCACCAGCGTGTCGAGGACGCGCCGCTCCGGCATCCGCAGCCGCGTCATCGCGGGCACGGAGAGCGTCGTGAAGGCCCGCTCGACACCGCCGCACAGGGCCGCCCACGACACCTTCCGGCCGAACCGGCGCTCGGCCTCGTCCGCGATCTTCATGCGGCGTGCCCGCGTGTCCTCGCGGAATCCGGCGATCCGCGCCTCGAGGGCCGCCGCCCGTCCGGCCTCGTCGGACCCCTCCGGGATCCCGGGCTCGGGGAGCGTGCCGGTCACGAGGATCTCGTCCCGATCAGCGACCACCTCGGGCGCGCCTTCGAACCACTCCGCCGGCACACGGCCGGCGAACCACCCACGCAGCTCCTGCTCGTCCACGCGCGACCTCCGCTCTGTGATTACACGTAATCATGTAATCCTCACGGTCGAACGTCAAGCGATCGGTCGCCCGGTGTACGCGGCCGGGTCCTCCGCGAAGTCGTCACGGCAGCCCATGCTGCAGAAGGAGGACGTCGTCCCCTCGAACTCGTGAGTCCACTCGGCGGTCGCCGGGTCGACCTCCATCCCGCAGACGGGATCGATCTCCATCCCGCTCTTTTTCGAGGCCCGCGAGCCGTCCGAGGATACGCTCGACCGTCACTGACGTAGCTGCCAGACTCGCCGGGACGGTTCGGAGGGGGACTCGATGGATACTTCCGACGCGCGTCGTCCGAGCCCGGCGGCGCCGATCCTGATGATCGCTGGCGGGGCACTCATCGTGATCGGCTCTGCTCTCGATTGGTACGCGCTGCGCGTCACGCTTCCACCCACCGGCCTCACGCGATCCGTCACCGTCGCGGGTCTCCGAACGAACCCGGGCAAGCTCCTCCTTGTCGCAGGCATCGTCATCGTGGCGCTCGGCGCCATCGGCCTCTCGACATCGACGGCGTCCACCAAGCGGATGACCTCGATCGTTGCAGCGCTCGGAGCGCTGTTCGGGGGCGCTATCGCGATCTACGACATCGTGACGCCGAGGCGCCAGGTCATCGACGCGGCGGCGAAGGAGTTCGGGGGACCGGCCGGCGGGGCGGCCATCCGCGAGGTGATGGAGGGGTTGTTCGATCGCGGGATCTTGAAGATCGACGTGCAGTTGGGCCTGTGGATGGTGCTGGTCGGGGCCGCGCTGGCGCTGATCGGGTCGCTGCTCGCCGCGGCGACCGCCCGCCCGCCGCAAACGAGCGCGCCGGCGCTCCCGCCGGCCGCGTCGATGTCGCCGAACCCCGCCGAGCCGGCGCCGCCGCGGTCCGAAGAGCACGTGCCGCCGATGACGAAGACGCAGTCACCCGATCCAGCCGCCGGACCCGTCTCGGAGGACGTCGGTCGGCCGTCGGACGACTGATCGCGGCATGCGGAACACCGAGTTCGAGCTCGACACGCGGGGGCGGCGGGTCATCGACATCACGGACGAGGTCGCTCGGTTCGTCGCCGACGGCGGCCTCTCCGGGTTGGTCCACGTGTTCGTGCCCCATGCGACCGCGGGCCTGGCGTTGATGGAGACGGGCGCGGGCTCCGAGTCCGACCTGGAGGAGACGCTCGAGCGGCTCCTCCCGCGGGACGACCGGTACGGGCACCGGCACGGCTCGGTGGGCCACGGCGGCGACCACCTGCTGCCCGTGCTCGTTCCCCCGTCGCTCGTGTTGGAGGCGGATGCCGGCCGGATCGTGCTCGGGACGTGGCAGCGGATCGTCGTCGTCGACCCGAACCGCGAGAACAACGTTCGACGCGTGCGCGTCGCCGTGCTCGAGGGCTGAGTCGGCGCTAGAGGTACTGCCCGGGCGACCGCTCGCCCGGCTCGGTCGACGCCGCGACCCCCTGGATGTCTCGCTCGCGAAGCAACAGGAAGTCCTCGCCGTCGAGCTCGAGCTCGAGGCCGGCTTGCGGCAGGAACAGCACCCGGTCGCCGCCGCTCACCGCGCGGACGTCGGGTCCGACGAGCACGACCTCCGACCAGACGCACCGCTTCGGTGCCGGTGCGGCCGTCGCGGGGATGAGCAGTCCGCCGCGCGACGTGCGTTCGCCCGCATCGGGATGTCGAACGACGATGCGGTCGGCCGTGAGCCGGACCCCGCCGATCGCGGGGGCGGCCGCGCGTTTGCGCTTCGACGGCTTGGAGGCGGACGCGGACGAGGAGGGCACGACGCCGGGATTGTACGGGCGCCGGCGTGCGCGCCGCGCGTCGGAGCACGCGGTCTGTAGGATGCGCGCGGCATGAAGGCATCCGAGGTCCTCGACCGGGCGGTCGCGACGCTCGAAGCGTCGCCCGCCATCGACCATTGGCAGAAGGATCGCGAGGTCATCGAGGCCGAGGATCTGCTGATGCACGCGATGGACGTCGACGAGATCGATCCCGACGACGACGTCCCGCCGGCGCGGCTTCGGCGGTTCGACGCGATGATCGCCCGCCGTGTCACCGGCGAGCCGACGCAGTTCATCAAGGGCTACGCGGAGTTCCGCGGATTGCGCCTGATCGCCAAACCGGGTGTGTTCGTCCCCCGCGACTCGACGGAGTTCCTCGCCGAGCAGGCGGTGCGCCGGCTGCGACGGCGCTCGCACGCGATCGCCGTCGACCTGGCCACCGGCGGCGGGACCGTCGCGCTCGCCGTCGTCAACGAGACGCGGAACGTCGAGGTGTTCGGGACCGACGTCTCCGCCGACGCCGTGAGGATCGCGCGATCGAACGCCAAACGGCTCGGGCTTCCGGCGACATTCGTGACGGGCGATCTGTTCGGCGGTCTGCCCGCTCGGATCCGCGGGGCGGTCGATGTCATCACGCTGCACCCGCCGTACGTGGCCAGGAGCGAGCTCAAGGAACTGCCGGAAGAGATCCGCCGGTTCGAGCCACCCCACACGCTCACCGACCGCAGCATCGACGGACTCGGCCTCGTCGAGCGCTCGGCCGCGGAGTCCGGCGAGTGGCTCCGGCGCGGCGGCTGGCTGCTGATCGAGATCAGCCCCGATCGCGCGCGGGCGGTCGCGACGCGGATGCGCCGGAACGGCTTCGTCGACGTCCGGAGCACGATGGGCGGCGAGCTCAAGGTGACGCGGGTCGTGGTCGGCCGCCGCGGATGACACGGGTCGTCGCGCCGTACGGCACCTGGCGCTCCCCCCTGTCGGCCGCGGAGGTGGCTTCGGGCGGCGTCTCGGTGTACGAGCCCTCACTCGACGGCGACGTCGCCTACTGGCTCGAGCTGCGACCCGCCGAGAACGGGCGCAACGTGCTGACGCGGGCCGAGTTGTTCGGTTCGCCGGTAGACGTGACGCCGGTCGGATTCGACGTCCGGACGCGCGTGCACGAGTACGGCGGCGGGTCGTACGTCGTGCACGACGGCGTGGTGTTCTTCGTCAACTACACCGATCAGCGGCTGTACCGCCAGGACGGGCTCGGCGCGGCGGTGCCGATCACGCCCGAGCCGCCGACGCCGGCGTCGGTCCGCTACGGCGACGGACGCGTCACGCCCGACGGCCGGCTCCTCGTGTGCGTTCGCGAGCGACACGAGGACGAAGCCGTCGTCAACGAACTCGTCGCGCTTCCGACCGACGGCTCGGAGGACGTGCGCATCGTGGCGTCGGGCGCAGACTTCTTCGCGTTCCCGAGGATCTCCGCCGACGGCAGGCGCGTGGCCTACATCCGCTGGAACCAGCCCCGGATGGCGTGGGACGGCACCGAGGTCCGTGCCGCCGACCTCTCGGGGGATGGTTCGTTCGCGAACGACCGCTTCGTCGCGGGCGGCGAGCGGGAGTCGATCTTCCAACCCTCGTGGAGCGCCGACGGAAGGCTGCATTTCGTGTCCGATCGGACGGGCTGGTGGAACCTCTACCGCGTCGCCGAGGGCGGCGAGCCGGAGAACCTCACGCCGATCGAGGCCGAGTTCGGCGTGCCGCTCTGGGAGCTCGACTACTCGTCCTACGCGTTCCTGGGCGACGGCCGGATCGCGTGTGTCTACCGAGAGGCGGGCGTGCATCACCTCGGCGTGCTCGACCCGGCCACCCGCGAGCTCGTTGACCTCGACCTGCCGTACAGCTGCTTCGATCCGCCGTACCTGTCCGCCGAGGGGACGCGACTGCTTTTCGTGGCGGCCGGCGCGAGCATGCCCGATCAGATCGTGTCGATCGACTTCACGACGCGATCGGTCGATGTGCTCCGCGTGAACCGCGAGCGGCCGCTCGAGGAGTCCTCCGTCGCCGTCGCAGAGCCGATCGAGTTCCCGACCGAGGGCGCTCGAACCGCATACGCGTACTTCTACCCGCCGACGAACGCAGGGTTCGAGGGCCCGGCCGTCGAACGTCCGCCGCTCATCGTGATGAGCCACGGGGGTCCGACCGCCGAGACGACGCCGAAGCTCGACCTCGGCATCCAGTACTTCACGACGCGCGGCTTCGGTGTGGTCGACGTCAACTACGGTGGCAGCAGCGGCTATGGCCGCGAGTACCGCGAGCGGCTCTACGGCGAGTGGGGCGTGGTCGACGTGCAGGACTGCGTCAACGCGGCCCGCTTCCTGGTCGAGCGCGGCGACGCGGATGCCGCGCGGCTCCTGATCACCGGTGGCAGCGCCGGCGGCTATACGACGATCGCCGCCCTCGCGTGGACCGACGTGTTCGCCGCGGGAGCGACGTATTACGGCCTGGCCGACCTCGAGCCGTTCGCGTCGGCGACGCACAAGTACGAGCTGAAGTACACGGACATGCTCGTCGGGCCGTGGCCCGAGGAGCGCGAGAAGTGGCGCGAGCGCTCGCCGATCCACGCGTTCGACCGGATCTCGTGCCCGGTGATCGTCCTGCAAGGCCTGGAGGACGAGGTGGTTCCACCGGAGCAGGCCGAGCTGATGGTGGCGGCGCTCGAGAAGAACGGACTCCGATACGCCTACCTGGCGTTCGAGGGCGAGCAGCATGGCTTCCGCAAGGCCGAGAACATCCGGCGATCGCTGGAGGCGGAGGTCTCGTTCTACTCCCAGGTCCTCGGGTTCGAGCTGGGCGACCCCGTCGAGCCCGTCTTGGTCAACAACCTCCGGTAGCGCCGGCCGAGGTCGGTCGAACGCCCCGACGTGCCGGAGCCGCAGCTCGAGGCGGAGCTCTGGAAGCTGGCCTAGGCGGCCGAGGAGGGGGGCGAGGGCCGGCCTTGTGCCGGCCCTCGCGTCCAGAGGGGGCGCAGGGTCCTCCGGCGACGCTCACCGTAGCCACCCCGGGTGGCGGCGCGTCGGCGGCCGGATGACCGCATCGTGAACGCTCGTCGCCGGTTCGCCTGGTTGCGCGCCCCGAGCCGGCCCGGGAAGATGCGCCGATGACCGACCGAACCGGCGTGTACGTCGCCCTCGAGCGGCGGCTGGCGGTCGTTCCCCTCGCCGAGACGTTCGACCTGTGGGACGCGCTCGCCGAGCGCACCGACGCCGCAGAGTTCCGTCCGGAGCTGGCTCCCGACATCGAGGTCAGGACATTCCACCTCCGGTGGGGGAACGACTACACGATGGTCGCCAATCCGCGCGACCTCGTGCACCTCCGTCTGACGCCGAGCGAGGCCGAGCTTCTGCCACTCATGGACGGCACGAGGACCGTGAAGGAGATCGTCGTCGGTCAGTTCGAGTCGTCGGGTGAGCTCGAGCTCTCGGGCGTCGCCGACCTCGTCGTCGAGCTGCACGAACGGAACTTCCTTCGCCGGCGCTACGTGGACGTCTACGACGCGACGCGGAAACGCCTCGACGATCGGCCGAGGTACGCGCGCGGGCTCCGCGACTTCGTTCGAACGCTCTCCGTGGAATGGGACGGCGCGGACGTGTTCGTACGGCGGCTGTACGACGGCGGGTTCCGCTACGCGTTCAACCCGTGGGTCGCGACGATCTTCGCCGCCATCGTTCCGCTCGGTCTCATCGCGTTCGCCGCGCTGTACCGCACGGGCGGGCACTCGTTGACCGCTCGATCCGCCGTCGTCGAGTCCGTGATCCTGCTCGGCATGGACTACGTCCTCACGTTCCTGCACGAGCTGGCGCACGCCCTCGTGCTGGTGCGGTACGGCCGGCGGATCAAGAGCGCGGGTTTCATGATCTATTTCGGGTCACCGACGTTCTTCGTCGAGTCCTCGGACGGGCTGATGATGGAGCGCGGGCAACGGATCCTGCAGGCGTTCGCCGGCCCGTACGCCGAGATGATCGTCGCCGGGTCCGCGTCGATCATCGCGTGGGCGTTCCCGCACTCGGTCGCGAGCGGCATCCTCTACCGGTTCGCGGTGCTCAACTACTTCGTCATCTTCCTCAACCTCGTCCCGCTCCTGGAGCTCGACGGGTACTGGATCCTGTCCGATGCGATCCAGGTGCCCGACCTTCGGCCGCGGTCCCTGACGTTCATCCGATACGACCTGTGGCGAAAGCTGCGACGCCGCGAGGGATTCACGAAGCAGGAGGTGGGGCTCGGCTTGTACGGGACGGCCGGCGTCGCGTTCACGGTCTTCGCGTTCGTGACGTCGTTCTACTTCTGGCGCCAGATCTTCGGCGGTCTCATCTCGGCGCTGTGGGGCGGAGGCGTTCCCGGCCGGCTGCTGCTCCTCGCGCTCGCGGTGTTCGTCGCCGGCCCACTGATCCGTGGGGGGATCTCCTTGCTCCGTTCGCTGGCGCGCGGCGTGGGCCGAGTCGCGGGCCGTGTCCGCTTCCGCCTGGAGCGCAGGTGGCGGGTGGAGGCCGCCGAGCTCGTCGACGAGATCTCGTTGTTCGACGACCTCTCGGCGGAGGTGCTGTCGGATCTCGCCGGCCGCATCCGGCTCGAACGCGTTCCGCGCGGGAAGCCCGTCGTGCGGCAGGGCGACCGGGCCGATGCCTTCTTCGTCGTTCGCCGCGGGACGTTCGAGATCATCGAGGAGCGGCCGGGAGCCGACGAACGCCTCCTGCGAGTGCTCGGGCGCGGTGAGTCGTTCGGAGAGGTCGGGCTGGCGACGTCTTCGCCCCGCGCGGCGACGGTGCGAGCGGCCACCGACGGCCAGCTCTTCGTGATCGATGAGAGCAGCTTCGACCGGCTGCTCGCGGACAGCCTCCGGCTGCCGGAGTTCGGGCCGACCGTGCAGAAGCTCAACGAGCTCCGCGCGCTGCCCGCCTTCGAAACGCTCGAGCCGGACGAGGCGGCGGAGCTCCTCGAGCACGGGGAGTGGGTCGCGTTCCAACCCGGGAGCGAGATCGTGACGCAGGGGGACCCGGCGGACGCGTTCTACGCGATCGGGGCGGGTCGCGTCGACGTCGTCCAGGACGGCCGGAAGCTTCGCACGATGGGCGCCGGCGAGCATTTCGGCGAGCTCGCCCTGCTGCACGACGTCCCCCGAACGGCGACCGTCGTGGCGACGACGCCCGTGCGCGCGTTCCGGCTGGGCTCGGACGGCTTCGACCGCCTGCTCGCGGATTCGTTCCGCAAGGGGACCCTCAAGCCGACGTACGGCGCCGACCGGACGTGGCACCATTAGCCGTCGACCGAACAAGGGGCGTTCATGGACTGCTGGCATTGCCGCCGCACGGCGGTCGGTGCCTGCCGATTCTGCGGCAGGGGCATCTGCGAGGACCACGTGGAGACGAAGCCGTTTGTGCTGGAGCTGTTCGGGGAGCCGACGCGGGCGCTCGTGGTCGAGGATGCACTGTTCTGCGGAGCGTGCACGCCTCGGCCGGATCCCGTCGACCTCCCCGAGCTGGACGAACGGTCCGGGCACGAAGCGTGACGAACGTCACAGTGGAACCTGTGATGCGCGACACGGGCGGCTGGGAGCGGTCGGCACGAGGATGTGGGGGTCGGTTCGAGGGATCCCGAGGGGGATCCGGGAGGTGAGTCGGGTGGCGGACAAGAAGATCACCCCCAAGGCCGCGGAGGCCAAGTCCACGAAGGAGGCGGACTCGGACAAGGCCGCGACGCGCGTGACGAAACACCGCAGCATGTCCCGACGGGCAAAGTCGCGTCGGCGCACATAGCCGCGATCGATCGTTCCGGAACGGCGGGCCCGATCCCCGGACCCGCCGTTCGTGTATCCGGAAGTGGCGTGAGCAGAGGACGATGACCTAGGCTCCCATTGTGGTTGTGGCAGCGTTGCAGGTCCGAGACGTCTCGCGGCTGATGGCGGCGACACCGTTGCTCGACGGGTCCTCGCTCGCCTCGATCGGGCGTCTTGCGGATGCGGGTGTCATCCGGCAGTACCGCCGGAACACGTATCTGTTCCATCAGGGCGATCCCTCTCCCGACGTGCTCTTCCTCGTCGAGGGTCGGGTCGAGATCGCGTCGCTCTCCTCCGGAGGGCAGCGGATGCTCCACACGACGCTCGACGATCCGCAGTTCTTCGGCGAGCTCGGCGTCCTGGGCGACTTGCCGAGGACGGCTGCAGCGCTCGCGTTGGACGAATCTTCGATCTGGGCGGCGCCCGGGGAGGTCTTCCTCGACTTCCTCTCGGCCGAGCCGGCGGCCGCGCGCGCGATCGAGCGCGCGCTCGCGCGTCAGGTCGTCGCGCACGAGGCGTTCGTCGACGACCTGCTGTTCCTCGATCTCAAGGGCCGGGTCGCCAAGCGGCTGCTGCAGCTGGTGGCACCGACGCTCGACCGGCTCCCCGACGACGGGGTCCGGCTCCCCGCGATCGTTACGCACGCCGACCTCGCGAGCCTGTCGGGAGGCAGCCGCGAGAACGTCACCCGGATCCTGTCCGAGATGCAGCGGCGGGGGTTGATCGAGCGGGACGGGCGCCGGTTCGTGCTCCGGAGCATCAACGGGCTGACGAAGCTCGCCGGGTTGTAACGGATCCTCGTAGTAACGGATCCTCGGGTCAGCCGCCGATCATCGACATGCTTCGTTCGGGCTGCACGAAGTCGGGATGATTGATGCGGTGCCCCGACCACTTCCGCCAAACGGCCCGGCGGATCAGCCGCTCGAGATCGGCATCGTCGGCGCCGGCGCGGAGCGGGCCGCGCAGGTCGGTCTCCTCGAGCGCGAACAAGCACGCGCGGACCTCGCCCTCGGCCGTGATCCGGACACGGTTGCATGTGTCGCAGAACGGCTCGCTGACGGACGAGATGAGCCCGATCCCTCCCCGCGCGCCGTCCGCGAACGCGTAGCCCCGCGCGGGCTCGCCGTCGGCGGCGAGCGGTTCGAGCGGGAAGACGGCGTCGATCGCGTCGACGATCGACCGCGACGGGACGACCTTCGCGCGCTCCCACGCGTGGCCGGCGTCGAGCGGCATGTACTCGATGAAGCGCACGAGGTAGCCCGTCTCGCGAGACCATCGCGCGAAGTCGACGACCTCCTCGTCGTTCTGGCCGCCGATCACGACGCAGTTGATCTTGATCGGCTCCAGCTCCGCCTCCTTGGCCGCGCGGATCCCGGCGAGAACCTTCTCGAGCGCGTCCCGCCGGGTCATCTCGGCGAACCGGTGGCGCATCAACGAGTCGCAGCTGACGGTGACGCGGTCGAGCCCGGCCTCCGCGAGCGGCGCGGCGAGCCGATCGAGCAGGACGCCGTTGGTCGTCATCGAGACGTCGAGGTCCGGCCCGGCCTCGCGGAACATCGCGATCAGCCGTGGCAGGTCCGCGCGCACGGTCGGCTCCCCGCCGGTCACCTTGATCGAGCGAACGCCGAGGCCGACGAAGACCCGCAGTACCCGGGTGAGCTCCTCGAACGTGAGGATCTCGCTCTTCGGGAGCCAGGTGAGGCCCTCGGCCGGCATGCAGTACGTGCACCGGAAGTTGCACCGATCCGTGACCGAGATGCGCAGGTCGTCGGCGACGCGGCCGAACGAGTCCACGAGCGGGCCCGTCGAGGGGGGCTCCGTCGGCGGCGGCGTCCAGGCCTCGGTCATCGTCCCAGGGTACGTCCGGCCGGCACGAGCGGCTATCCCTGGTCCTCGGGGTGCGCCTCGGGAAGGGTCGACCGGAGGGTCGCCGCCTCGTCCTCGAGCGCCTCGCGCCGGCCGGTGCCGGCGGCGATCCGGCGGCCGACGGCGATGCCGAGCAGGTACGTCGAGACCGGCGTGAGCTTGCGCTCGACACGGTGCGCCACGTCGCGGGCGACGGTCAGGATCTCTGACGTCTCGGCGGCCGAGGCCGGCTCCTGCCCGAGCGCCTCGGCCAGCCGATCGATCCAGGCCTCCATGTGACCTCCCTCGCACCCGCGTCCGATCCGCTCACGGTACCCGCCCCGTCGCGGTACCCGCCGCTACTCGTCGTCGTCGGGGATCTCCTCGCGGCGCTTCACCATGAACGTGCGAAGCTCCTCGTCGACCGCGTCGTCGAGCCCAGGGTCGACGTACGACTCGAGCAGTTGTTTCCACGCCTGGTTGGAGCGCGACTCGACCGTCTGGCGCCCGCCGGCGTCCCACGTGGCGAAGTCCGTCGTGAGGAAGGTGGGACTCATGTAGAGCGAGTCCTTGAACCGGGCCATGGTGTGCGGCGACGCCAGGAACAGCGCGCCGGGGCCGGCCTCCGCGATCGCGTCGAACGCGAGCTCGTCCTCGTCCGCCGCGATGCCCTGGCGGATCCGCTCCATCTGCCGGAGCACCTCGAGGTCGAACGCCAGCTTCTCGTACGAGGCCACGAGGCCGCCCTCGAGCCATCCAGCGGCGTGGAGGACGAAGTCCGTACCGGCGAGCATCGTCGCCCAAAGCGACGCGACG
>DATAEU010000125.1:0-6871 GCA_036257835.1 Actinomycetota bacterium
GCCCAGTCGCCGATCTTGCGCTCGAGCTTCAGATACGTCCCTCCGGAGCGAGGCGGCGGCGTCGGCACGCGGACCTCCGTCATCAGCTCGTCCGGCTCGGCCGAGGTCGTGAACGTGTCCACCAGGAACTCGGAGACCGGCACTACGCGTTCGCCGCGCGAGCTGGTGAGGACGACACTCGCCCCAATGGCCAGCATCGTCGAGCCGAGGTCGCCAGCCGGGTCGGCGTGGCTGAGGGATCCTCCGATCGTGCCGAGGTTGCGAACCAGCGGGTCGGAGATCTGCGGCGCCGTCGCGGCGATCGTCGGGTGGTTCGCCTTCACGACGTCGGACGCCGCGAGCTGGTTGTGTCGCACGAGCGCCCCGATGTGCAGCACGCCGTCCTGTTCCTCGATCCCGTCCAGCCCCGGGATCCGGTTCACGTCGATCAGGTGACCCGGGGCGGCGAAGCGAAGCTTCATCATCGGGATCAGGCTCTGGCCTCCGGCGAGGACCTTGGCGTCGTCGCCATAGGTGGCAAGCAGCCCCTTCGCCTCGTCGAGGGTTTCCGCCCGGTGGTACTCGAAGCTGGCAGGCAGCATCGGCGCTTCCCTTCTGGCGGTGCGGTTCGTTGCCGCGGAGGCGTTCATGACAGCACGGTTGGATGGAACGGGCAACCGAGGGTGCGACGCTAGGCGCGCGGGCGGATCTGGATCTCGTCGTCCGCCACGCGGACCTCGAGCGAGGCGAGGGGTTCACGAGCCGGCGGACGGATCACCCGACCGTCGGCGAGCCGGAAGCGGCTCCCGTGCGCCGGACACGTGACCACCGCTTGGGTGCCCGCCCCGTCGACCCGCCCGCGGTCGAGCGGCGTCCCGGCGTGCGTGCAGCGGCCGGCGATCGCGTACACGTGTTCCTCGGTCCGGTAGATGAGGACCGGCTTCCCGTCCAGATCGACTCGGGTCAGCCGGTGCTCGAGGAGCTCCGCCTGCCGGAGCACCGCCGTCCAGCCGCCGTCGGACATGGAACGCATCCTAGGCTCGGATGGAGCGGAGCTCCGGAACGTCCGCGCGCTCGGCGACGCCCGGGTCTAGGTCCGCTCCCGGCGCCGATGAGCCAGCCTGCGTCCGATCGCCGGCAGCGGCACCAGCACGCCCTTGCCGCCGCTGCCACCGATGTGCAGGTTCACGCCGAGCAGGATGAGGGGCCACAGGAGCACGGCCAGGATGGCCGAGACCACCCCGTTCACGCTGTGCGTGTTCGCGAAGTAATGGTGGTTGTTGGCGATGATCACACCGGCCAGGACATACACCACCACGACGAGGGCGCTGATGGTTCGCAAAGGGTGCTCCTTTCGCTCCGGCCGATCGTTCCCATTCGGCGCCCGGACTATGCCGCGGGGGGCGGGGACACCGGGCCGGCATCAGTGGGGAACCCGCCGGCACGATCGCTCGTCCGATCGTCACGGTCGCGCGCCCGCGCGGCATGAACCACCGAGAAGAGGTTCCCATGAGCCGACGGACATGGATCGTTGCCGGCGCCGTCCTCGTCACCCTGGTGGTGATCACGTTCGCCGCGACGGCGCTCGCGCAGGGTGACACCTCGCCCACCGGCAAGCCGGTTCACACGATCACCGTGAGCTCGACCGCCACGGTGAAGGCGTCGCCGGACGAGGCGGTCATCGGGCTGGGGGTCCACTCCGAGGCCGCCGGCAGCGCCGACGCGTTCGCCCAGAACGCGAAGGACATGCGGTCGGTCCTGGACGCCCTCGAGGCCGCGGGGATCGACGAGAAGGACATCCAGACGACCAACGTGTCGCTGCAGCAGCGCGTGACCGACCGCGGAACGCCGAACGAGCAGCGGTCGTTCGTGGCCTCCAACTCGATCCAGGTCACGATCCACGACCTCTCCGCGGTCGGGTCCGTGATCGACGCCGCGGTCGGTGCCGGTGCGGACTCGGTGAACGACATCCGCTTCCAGCTCTCGAACCCAGATGCCGTGCGCACCGATGCGCTCACGCGGGCCGTCGCCGGCGCCCGCGCGAAGGCCGACGCCCTCGCGCAGGCCGCCGATGCGACGGTCGTCCGCGTGGTCACGATCGACGAGCAGAACTACCGCCCGCCCGTGTACGCGCAGGCCTTCGCCGGCGCGGCGCTCGGCGCCGTCCCGACGCCCGTCGTGCCGCCGAGCTCGCTGGACGTCACCGAGACGATCTCGGTCGTGTGGGAGATCTCCTAGGCGCGTCGAGCTCGGCCGCCCGGACCCGGCCGGCTCCGCGGCGGTGAAGCGGCCGCCCTATACTCGCGTCGCCGTCAGACGCCCCTCGCTTCCCCGGAAGGATGTCCGCGTGCCGGATGAGCGCGTCGCCGTCGTCGACGTCGGTTCGAACTCGGGCCGGGTGGTCGTCCTCCGCATCGGCGAGAGCGGACATTTCGAGGTCCTCGCCAACGGCCGCGCCCCGCTGCGCCTCGAGCGCGACCTCCGACGCGGCGATCGCCTGAGCGCCCAGACCATCGAGCGCGCCGCCGCCGCGATCCGCGATTTCCGCGCGATCGCCCGGAGCGCGGGAGCCGACACGGTGGTCGCCGTCGCGACGTCCGCGGTGCGCGAGTCGGCGAACGGCGACGAGCTCGTCGCCCGCGCCGAGGCGGAGAGCGGTGTGCGGGTCCGGGTGATCGACGGCGACGACGAGGCGCGCTACACGTTCCTCGGCGCCGTTCACGGTCTCCCGGTCGTCGACGGCGTCGTCGCGGATCTGGGGGGTGGAAGCATCGAGCTGACCCGCTTCGATGACCGCGCCCCGGTGCGTTCGTGGACCCTGCCGCTCGGATCCCTCCGCCTCTCCGATCGCTACCTAGAGACCGATCCCCCGAGCAGGAAAGAGGTGGCCGCGCTCACCGAGCACGTGCGGGCGACGTTGAGGGACGCGGGTGTGAGGGAGCTCGCGGGCGGCGAGCGCCTGGTCGGCACCGGCGGGACGATCCGCAACCTCGCCAAGATCGACCAGACGTCGAGGCCGTATCCGATCCCGCGGCTCCACGGGTACGTCCTGCAGCATGAGCGTGTTCGAGACATCGGGGACGTGCTCGCGTCTCGCACGTCGTCGCGTCGACGGTTGGTCCCGGGGCTCTCGCGTGAACGAGCCGATTCCATCGTGGGCGGGACGCTCGCCGTGCTCTCGGTGATGGAGCACGTAAGCGCCGCGGCGCTGGCGGTCTCGAGCCACGGCCTGCGTGAGGGGCTGGCCCTAGACGCGCTCTCCATCGCGAACATGCCCGTGGAACAGGTGCGCGATGCCTCCGTCCGGGCCCTGACGTCCCGGTTCTCGACGTGGGATCCCGGCCGCGCCGCCCGACGCGCGAGGATCGCCGAGCGTCTCCTGCGATCCCTCCTGCCGGACGCCGGGGCGGTCGAGCACGAGCGGCTCGCGCATGCCGCGAGGTTGCTCGACATCGGCAGAAGCGTCGACTACTACCGGCGCTTCCCACACACGGCGGACATCATCACGGAGGCGGACCTGGACGGCTTCTCCCACCGGAAGCTCGCGCTGCTGTCGGCGGTCGTGCGGCAGGCGGGCGACCAGGGGATGAAGGTCTCTCGGTATCGCCCGCTGCTCGGCCGCGACGACGCCGCGCCGGTCGCCCGGTCGGCGACGCTGCTTGCCCTCGCCGACGAGATCGAGCGCCACCTCCCACCGGGGCACAACGGCGGCGTGAGCTGTCACCTGCAGGCCGAGAGGTTGCTGGTCGCGGCGCCGGTACACGATCCGTGGCGGCGCGAGGCGCTCTCGGACCGCCTCCGGTCGGCGTTCGGGAAGCGGCTCGAGTTCGAGGGCTGACCCCAGCCGCCCCGGCAAGAGTGATCGAACCGGGAGACGGCGTTCGCCTCAGGACACGATGATCTTGCCGTGCATCGTGGAATGGATCGAGCAGTGATACCTGAACGTCCCGGCTCTCTTGAACAGCCGGCTGAACGTCTGGCCGGGGGCGAGGGGGCCCGAGTCCCACACGCCACTGTTCGACGTCGTCGTGTGGTTGACGGTTCCGCGGTTCGTCCACTTGACCTTCGTGCCCTTGGTGATCGTGATCGTCTTGGGCTTGAACGCGAAGTTGACGATCTTCACTCGCTGGACCGAGGTCGCCGCCGAGAGCGCCCTGTTCGATGGAACGCGAACGGACGCCACGCTCGGCACCGCCGGCGAGCCGACGAGGGCGGCGGCGGCAACCATCGTGATCCCCAACCTGATCGGTGCTTTCCTCATGCCTTTTCTCCTTCATCTGATCGAGCGCCGACAGCTCGCAACAACCAGGGCGCGGATCGAGCCGTCCGCCCTCTGTCGAACCGAGGTACTACGGTCGAGCCCCGACGCCAGATGGGATCGCCGACGTGTCGTTTCCTGACCGCGGCGCAGCGTAATCCTTCCGCCACCAGATCGAGCGGCGTATCGTCCCGCATGGACCACCGCCGCCTGGTCCAGCCTCGGAGGGTGCGGATGCGCTCGTCGGCTCGACCCACCCTGACCGCGGCCGAGGTGTCCGCGGGCACGCCCTCGACACGGAAACGCTACGTCGACCTGCTCCGCGTCGTCTCGATCGCGGTGGTCGTGGTCGGGCACTGGACGATGGCCGTGCTCGGGTTCGAGGACGGCAGGTTCACGGGCAGGAACCTGCTGGAGATCGCGCCCTGGACGCACGTCCTCACGTGGGTCTTCCAGGTCATGCCCGTCTTCTTCATCGTCGGCGGATTCACGAACGCCGCGTCGTGGCGCTCGGCGAGCGAGCGCGGAGAGACCTACGGCGGGTGGCTCCGCGGCCGGTCGGTGCGGCTCCTCGGCCCGGCACTGGTGTTCGTCGCGTTCTGGACCGTCCTGCCGATGCTCGCCGTCGCCGTCGCGCTGCCCTCGGGCGTGGCGCGGACCGGCGGACGCGAGGTCGCCCTGCCGATCTGGTTCCTGGCCGTGTACCTCGGCTCGATGGCGGCGATCCCGGTGCTGGTCGCCGCGCATCGGCGGTTCGGCATCGGCCTCCTGGGCGCGCTCGTCGGTGCGGCCGCCGCCGTCGACGTGGCGCGGTACGGGTTCGGCGTTCCCTTCGTCGGCACCCTCAACTACGCGTTCGTCTGGCTCGCGATCCTCGAGCTGGGGTTGCTGTGGCGCGACGGGACGCTCACGCGCCGGTCGCCGACGCCCTGGGTGCTCGCGGGCGGCGGGCTCGTTGCGCTCGGCCTGCTCACGCAGTTCGTGGACTACCCGGTCTCGATGATCGGGCTGACGCACGCCGAGCGCTCGAACACGCTTCCGCCGACGCTCGCGCTGGTCGCCCTGGGGGTCTGGCAGTGCGGCGCGGTGCTGATCCTCGAGGGCGCCGCGAACCGGTGGCTCGAGCGGCCGCGCGTGTGGCTGCGCGTCGTCGTCGCGAACAGCATGGTGATGACCTTCTACCTGTGGAACATGACGGCCGCCGTGCTCGCGGCCGTGCTCCTGCTGCCGACCGGGGTCTGGCCCGACGCCGAGCCGTTGTCGGCCGCGTGGTGGTGGCTGCGACTCCTCTGGATCGCGGCGTGCGCGATCTGCCTGATCCCGTTCCTGCTCGGGTTCCGCTGGGCGGAGCGGTCGCCGCGCGTCTCGGCGGACCCGTATCGACCGCCCGCGGCGCTCGCCCTCCTCGGCGTCGTCCTCGCGTGCACCGGCATGGGGATCGTGGCCGCAGAGGCGTTCCCTGTGCAGGGAGAGGATCCCCTGGTCCCGTCGATCGGCGTCGCCTGCATGGTCGCCGGGGCGTTGGTGCTTCGCGTGAACCCGATCGCGCCGCTCCGACGCCATCGCGACGCCGTCGCCTGATCGTCGCGGCGGGGTGCGAGCGGGGGGCCGCGCGTCGAACGGTGATTGAACGACCTTCCGCGGTCCTCGATAATCGCTCCCACGCGGGCCGCCGCGAAAGGACCCCGACCTTGGCCGAGCTCAGGCGTTCGCTCTTCGGGTACAGCGCCGGGAGCGTCGGCGCCGTCCTGCGCGATCGAGAGCTGATGTTCGAACGCGCCTCGACCGATGCCAGGTCGGCGGCGGAGCGAGCCGAGCGACTCGCGACCGAACTCTCCGAGCTACGGCAGCGTCTCGACGCGACCGAGGCGCGAGCGACGTCGGCCGAGGATCTCGCCGAGAACACGGCAACCGAGCTCGAGCGATCGATCGCCGAACGGGAGGCGATGGAGGCTGAGAGCCTCGTCGTCACGCGGGAGCTGAGCGACGCCAAGACGTCGCTCGAGACGGCCACGGCGATGACCGCGTACACGGACAGTCAGCTTCGGTTGGCGGGCGACCGGATCGCCGAGCTCGAGGCGCAGCTCGCCGGGCTCACCGGCGAACGCGATGCCCTCGGCCGTGACCTCGCGGATATGCGAGCGCGCCAGTCGAGCCTCGAGGAACAGCTCCGACAACGGCACGAGGCGCCCGCGGCGCAGCAGGCGCGGATCGCCGAGCTCGAGGAGCTCGTGCAGACCTACCGCGCGGAGCTCGAGGAGCGAGCGGGAGCGTCGACCGCGGCGACGGCTGCTGTGCCGGAGGATCCGTCGACGGCGAGGGAGCTCGCGACCGTCCTGCAGGTGACCGAGGAGGCCGTCCTGCGGATCATGGAGTCGACGAAGGCGCGAGCCGACGAGGACCTACGCCGCGTCGACGCCGATCGCGACCGGATCCGGATCGAGGTCGACGAGCTCGTCGCATGGCGCGACCGGGCGGCACCGATGATCCGCTCGCTCGGGTCGACGATGGACGAGCTCCTCGGGCAGGTCTCGGACATCGGACCTCGGGTCCAGGAGGCGCTGAGCCCGGCGACGCGGGCCATCGGCCGTCTGACGTCGCAGCTCACGTCTCTCGACGCGGTCCCGGTCGCGG
>DATAEU010000094.1:0-13517 GCA_036257835.1 Actinomycetota bacterium
GTACTGCGGCTTCAGCGGACCGTCGTCCGGCTGGTCGTACCGGAGCGGGTAGCGCTCCTTCCAGTCCGCGAGGCGCGCGAGCCACGCCGAGCGGTCGGGCACACCACCGCGCTCCTCCTGCAGCTTGCGCACCTCCGCCGCGAGCTTGCCGATGATGTCGCGCGCGTCGCCGACGATCGGCACGTCGGCGTTGCGGTTCTTGCCGATCTCGGCGGGGTCGATGTCCGCGTGGATGATCTTGGCGTTGGCGGCGAACGACGAGAGCTGACCGGTCACCCGGTCGTCGAACCGCGCCCCCAGCGCGACCAGCAGGTCGGCCTTCTGCAACGCGGTGACGGCCGTGTAGCAGCCGTGCATGCCCGGCATCCCGAGTGCGAGCTCGTGCTCGTCCGTGAACGCGCCGCGCGCCATGAGCGTGGTGACGACGGGCAGCCGGCCCTCGGTCGCGAGCTCGAACAGCTCCTTCGCGGCCTCAGCCTTGATGACGCCGCCGCCGACGTACAGGACGGGGCGCTCGGCCTCGAGGATCATCTTCGCGGCCTGCCGGATCTGCTTCGAGTTGCCCTTGGTCGTCGGCTTGTAGCCCGGGAGGTCGACGCGCTCGGGCCAGGACCACTCCCCCTCGTTGATCAGGACGTCCTTCGGGATGTCGACGAGGACGGGGCCCGGCCGGCCGGTTCGCGCGATGTGGAACGCCTCGCGGACCGTCTCGGCAACTTCACCGGGGTCCTTCACGAGGGAGTTGTGCTTCGTGACCGGCATCGTGATGCCCGTGATGTCGGCCTCCTGGAAAGCGTCGTTGCCGACCACCGGCGACGGCACCTGACCGGTGATGGCGACGATCGGGACCGAGTCCATCTTGGCGTCCGCGAGCGCCGTGACGAGGTTGCAGCCGCCGGGGCCGCTGGTCGCGATGCAGACGCCGACCTTGCCGGTTGCCCAGGCATAGCCCTCGGCCGCGTGGCCGGCGCCCTGCTCGTGCCGCGTGAGGACGTGCCGGACCGAGGAGTCAATCAACGGGTCGTAGGCGGGCAGGATCGCGCCACCCGGGATCCCGAAGACGATATCGACGCCCTCGCCCTCGAGAGCCTTGAACAGCGCCTGGGCGCCGGAGACCTTCACTGCGCCGCCACCTCCGCCGGGTGGTGCTCGCCGGTGCGACGCTCCTCCACCGGACCAGTCTCGACACGGTGCAGGCTGCAGCCGAGCTCGTGCGCCAGGTTGCGGCAGGCACGCTCGAACTCCCACGGCGTCCAGTCGCGGCGGCGGTGCGTCAGGCCGCTTTCGCTCATCCCGCCGCCGAAGTCGAACCCGGCGTCCATGTAGACGACCTCGGATCCGAAGAACCGGTCGAGCCGCGACCGGTCGGACGCGTCGGCCACGGTCACCTCGACCTGGCCGGGGCCCTCCCACAGAACACTGGCGATCTTCCGGCCGTCTCGATCGAACTCGTACCGCATGTCGATCTCCTTCCCTACTCTTCTGGCCTTGTCGTTCTGGCTTGCTGTTCTGGCTTACCTGTTCTCGGCCTTACTGTTCTCGGCCTTACTGTTCTCGGCCTTGTGCTCTGCACCGGACGTTTCTTTGGCCTGACGTGTTCGGTGGGTCGGGGGCCGAACGAGGGGTAGAAAAAACCCCTCGCGTCGGCGAGGGGCATCTGGCGCGGGCCGCGGGCGTATCTCCGCCCGGCCGCGCCTACCTAATAAGTACCAGGACCTGCAGCTTCCCGGGCACGAGCCTCCTGGTCATGGTCCGGCCAGTGTACGGGCATGGCCCGATGTGTCAAGCCCTGGGGCAACGAGGGGCGCGGCCCGCCGGGCCAGTCGAACCGTGCAACATCTCCCGGCCGCCGACCGTTCAGGACCCGTTCGTCCGCGAGGGCTGGCGGACGGGTTTCGCGCCGTACGACGCGTCCGATGCGGGCTTCAAGCGAGGCGCGGTGGCCGTCTAGAGTCCATGACATGAGCAGGCCGAACGGTCCGATCGAACACCGCTCCCGCCTTCGCACGATCCTGCTCGCGATCGGCGGACTCGTCGGCGCGGGCATCGTCTGGGGGTCCCTGGCCCCGGAGCCGAGGAGATCGTCGTTTCGTGACGACGACGCCATTCCACCCGCATCCCGATCCACCGGCTCGCCGGACCCCGCCACGGCGTCGGAACGTCTCTCCGGCGACGGACACCGTCCGCGAGTCGACCCATCGGCGTCGCAACCGCCGCGCTGGGTGCGTCCGACGATCGCGTGGGCGATCGGGCTCGCCCTGCTCGTCGTCGTCGTGCTGGCTGTGCTTCACGTCTTGGGAACGGTCGTCGCCTGCCTCCTCCTCGCACTCTTCTTCTCGTTCGCGATGGAGCCGGCCGTGAACTACCTGCACGCGCGATGGGGCTGGCGACGTGGTGCGGTGACGGGGCTGATGCTCGCCGTCGTCCTGATCGGGCTCGTCGTGCTCGTTCTCGTGTTCGTCCCGACCCTCCTGCGGGGAGCGGCGGCGATCGCCGAGCGACTGCCCGATGCGGCTCGGAAGCTCCGATCGTGGACGAGCACGCACCTCGGCGTGGACCCAGCGACATCCTCGATCGGGCGCGGGGGCCGTGAGGCGGCATCGGCATCGTCGGTCTCGTCGCGGCACCCGTGGTCGGTCATGCTCGGGTTCACCTCATCGCTCGTCGGGGGGCTGTTCGGCGCGTTCACGGTCGGGACGTTCACGTTCTACATGGTCGCCGAGGCGTCGCAGCTCCGTCGCGTCGTGCTGTCGTTCTTCCCACCGAAACGGCAGGAGGAGCTGTTGTCCATATGGGAGTCGGCGATCGAGAAGACCGGCGGCTACTTCTATTCGCGCCTGCTGCTCGCGGTCGTCAACGGCGGCCTCTTCTACGTCGTCCTTCGGATCCTCGCGGTTCCGGGGGCGGCGTCACTCGCATTCTTCGAGGGCACCGTCGCGGCGTTCATCCCGATCGTCGGGACGTACATCTCCGCCGCGGTGCCGATCATCGTGGCATTCGTGACGGTCGGGTGGGAGGGGGCGCTCGTGCTGCTGACGTACGTCCTGATCTACCAGCAGGTTGAGAACTACGTGCTCGCGCCGCGCATCCAGGGCAAGACGATGCAACTGCATCCGGCAGTCGCGTTCGGCGCCGCCCTCGCCGGCGGCGCGATCGGCGGCCTGCTTTGGGCGTTCCTCGCGCTGCCGTTCGCCGCCACCGTCCAGGCGTCGGCATCACTCTGGATCCGTCGTCACGAGGTCGTCGAGACTCGCCTGACGCACGTCGAACCCCCCGAGCCACCTGCGGACGGCGACCTCGACGGCCACGTGTCGATCGCCCAACGGGGAGAGCGACTGTTGCGCTCGACCCGAGGGTGGATCCGTAAGGCGATCTGAGTCGTCGCGCAACTGCATGGCATCACGCGAAGACGAGATTGATCATGATTCGTACGCCGACGTCCGGCCCGGCCGCAAGCGTCGTTCCGCCGAGCCCCTCCGCCTCCTCCTGACCGCTCGACGAGGTCTGTTCGGGGAGGAGGCGGGAAGGAGGAATCGGCACGGCGCCGCTTGACGGAGCTCAGTCGACCCGGGGGCGCACGCGCAGCCCGCGTTCCCCAGCATTCACCCCATCCGGACGAGGTCAGGGCCGTGCCCGTCGATTTCATGAAGGCGGACCTGCGGCGCCGCGGCGACTGGAGACCAGGATGCGGTATCAGATGCGACAGAAGCTCTTCTCGATCGGCGACGACGCGTGGATCGAGACGGCCGACGGGACGAAGGCGTTCAAGGTGAACGGCAAAGCCATGCGGATCCGAGACACCTTCGTGCTCGAGGACCTGCACGGTCACGAACTGGCGAAGATCCAAGAGCGGAAGCTTCACCTCCGCGACACGATGGCGATCGAGCGCGAGGGCCACAAGGTCGCGGAGGTCCACAAACGGGTCCTCGGGCTCCGCGACCATCTCAAGGTGAACCTCGCCGGCGGCGACGACCTGAAGGTGCACGGGAACTTCCTGGATCACGAGTACGCGATCAAGGGTCCGTCCGGTACCATCGCCGAGATTTCGAAGAAATGGTTCCGCGTGCGGGACACCTACGGCGTCGACATCGCGCCGGGCCAGGACGACGCGCTGATCCTGGCGATCACCGTCGCGGTCGAGGACATGACGCAGGACCGGCGATGACTTCTCGGGAGGATCGATGATCAGAGCGTTGATCGGTGCCACGATCGTATTCCTGATCGCCACGTTCCCAGCAACCTGGCTCTTGATGCTGTTCCTGGGCAACGTCGGCGTCGGTGTCTCCTACTGGGGAGCGCTTCCGCTCGGGATCCTCGTTTCTGGTGTCCTCGCCGGCGCGTCCACGCGAACGTACCTGTCCGCCTGAGCGCGGCGCGGCCGTTTGACCGCCCATCGTCCCCTCGGTACGGTCCGCGCGTGGCCGAGCGGCTCGATCCGGATCTCGCCGACGTCGTGGCGGCCGTCCCGGATTGGCGAGGTGAGAACGTCTCGGCCACCGTGCTGTCGCTCGGCATTACCAACCGCAACTTCAAGCTGGAGGTCGGCGGCGAAGCGTTCGTCGTCCGACTCCCCGGACGCGACACCGAGCTCCTCGGGATCGACCGCGCGACCGAGCGCGCGGCGGCCGCTGCTGCCGCCGCGGCCGGGGTCGCGCCGGAGGTGTTCGCCTACGTCGCCGAACGCCGGGCCCTGATCACGCGGTTCGTCGAGGCCGATCCGCTGCCTCCGCAGGACCTCGAACGCGATGACGTGCTCGACGCGGTCGTGGCGTCGGTGAAGGCGATCCATACGATGTCGCGGCTCGAGACCACATTCGATGCGTTCGAGATCGTGCGCGACTACCGGACGACGGCGGCCGAGCGCGGCGTGCCGATCCCCGACGCCTTCGACGGGGCGTTGGTCGCGGCGGATGCGATCCGCGCCGCCTTCGATGAGGCGCCCATGCCGACGTGCTCGTGCCACAACGACCTCCTCAACGCGAACCTGTTGATGCGAGACGGACGCGTGATCATCGTGGACTACGACTACGCCGGTGTCGGGGACCGGTTCTTCGACCTGGGGAACCTCGCGATCAACAACGGGATGTCCGAGGACGCGCAGGGACAGCTGCTCGAGAAGTACTTCGGAGAGGTGCGACCGGTGCACGTCGCGCGGCAGGCGCTGATGCGGGTGATGTCCGACTTCCGGGAGGCGATGTGGGGGGTCGTGCAGCAGGGCATCTCGGACCTGGACTTCGACTACGTCGCGTACGCCGGCAAACACTTCGCACGGTGTCTGGGCTCGATCGATGACCCGCGCTTCGGCGCCTGGCTGCAAGACGCCGCGGACGGGGCCTGATGGACGAGGCCCGGGTCGTCGTGATCGGCGGCGGCGTCGGCGGCACCAGCATCGCGTACCACCTCGCCGAGCTCGGCTGGACGGAGGTCGTCCTGCTCGAACGCTCCGAGCTGACATCCGGGTCGACGTTCCATTCAGCCGGGCTCGTCGGTCAGCTGCGCTCCAGCGTGACCCTGACGCGGATGATGATGTACGGCGTCGAGCTGTACCGCCGTCTCCCCGAGGACACCGGCGTCGACGTGAGCTGGCACGAGATCGGCTCGCTGCGCCTCGCGTCCTCCGCCGAGCGCATGCAGGAGCTCCAACGGCTCGCCGGCTGGGGGCAGACGTTCGGCCTGCCGCTCGAGATCGTCTCGACCGATCGCGCGCTCGAGCTGTTCGGCGGGCTGTTCGACCCCGCCGGTGTGCTCGGGGCGGCGTACCTCCCCACGGACGGCTACCTCGACCCGAGCGGCCTCACGATGGCGCTCGCGGCCGGCGCGCGCGCCCGCGGCGTCACGATCGTGACCGGCGAGCGCGTCACCGGGATCGACATCGGCGGCGGGCGGGTGCGCGGCGTCGAGCTCGAGCACGGCCGACGGATCGAGACCAAGGTCGTCGTGAACGCCGGCGGGATCTACGCGAACCAGATCGGGCGGATGGCCGGCGTCGAGGTGCCGGTCGTGCCGTTCGCGCACCAGTACGTGCTCACCGCGCCGCTCGAAGGGGTGCGGGCGGACCTTCCGACGATGCGGGATCCGGACCGGCTCGTGTACTTCAGGCCGGAAGCGGGCGGCGGCCTCGTCATGGGCGGGTATGAACGGGACCCGGCCCCGTGGTCGGTGTTCGACCCACCGCCGGCCGACTTCAACAGCCGCCTGGTGCCCGAGGACTGGCCCCGGTTCGAACCGCTGGCCGAGGCGGCCTTCGGCCTCGTCCCGCCGATGCAGGAGGCCGAGATCGTCCGGCTGATCAACGGCCCGGAGGCGTTCACGCCGGACGGCGAGTTCCTGCTCGGCGAGTCCGACGTCGCCGGATTCTTCGTGGCGGCCGGGTTCTGCGCTCACGGCATCGCCGGGTCGGGCGGCGTCGGCAAGGTGATCGCCGAGTGGATCGTCGAGGGCGAGCCCGAGTACGACGTCTGGAAGATGGACGTCCGGCGGTTCGGCGACCACTACCGGAGCCGACGGTACGCGCTCGCCCGCGCGACCGAGGTGTACGCGACGTACTACGACATCCATTACCCGAACGAGGAGCGCTCGGCCGGGCGGCCGCTCAAGACGTCGCCGGCGTACGGGGCGCTCCGGGAGCTCGGCGCGGAGTTCGGCGAGAAGTCGGGGTGGGAGCGCGCGAACTGGTTCCGTTCGAACGAGGACGAGGGGCTCGAGGACCTCCGCCCGCGCGGGTGGGCCGGGAGGCACTGGTCCACGGCGATCGTCGCCGAGGTGCGCGCGACGCGCGAGCGGGTGGGGCTGTTCGACGAGTCGAGCTTCGCCAAGCTCGAGGTGAGCGGACCGGGCGCCGCCGGGTTCCTGCAGCGGATCTGCGCCAACGACGTGGCGCGAGACGTCGGACGCGTCGTCTACTCACAGCTCCTGAACGCCCGAGGCGGCATCGAGTCGGACCTGACCGTGACCCGTCTGTCGGACGATCGCTTCCGGCTGGTCATCGGTACCGCGTTCGGCAACCATGATCTGGCGTGGATCCGCAAGCAGCTGGCGCGCGGCGGCGAGACGGACGTGGTCGTCCGCGACGTCACGGGGTCGATCGCGTGCTTCGGTGTCTGGGGGCCCGAGGCGCGCGACACGCTCGCGGCGGTGACCGGCGACGACCTGTCGTTCGCCTACCTGCGGGCCGCGCCCGTCGCGATCGGTCACGTGCCCTGCCTCGCCGTGCGCGTGACGTATGTGGGAGAGCTCGGGTGGGAGCTGTACGCGCCGGTCGAGCTCGGGGCCGGGCTGTGGTCGACGCTGCTCGAGGCCGTCCGCGGGGTCGACGGCACGGCGTGCGGGTACCGGGCGATCGACGCGATGCGGCTCGAGAAGGGCTACCGGGCGTGGGGATCCGACATCACCCCCGAGGACACGCCGCTGGAGGCCGGGCTCGGGTTCGCCGTCGCCATGGGCAAGCCGGAGTTCGTCGGGAAGGAGGCGCTCGAGAAGCAGGCCGCGAACGGCATCGAGCGGCGCCTCGCCTGTCTCGTGCTCGCGGATCCCCGCGCGTCGACGCTTGGCAACGAGCCGGTGTTCCTCGACGGCGACGTGGTCTCCCGCGTCACGTCCGGAGGGATCGGGTATGCGACCGGCGCGAGCATCGCGTTCGCGTACCTGCACCCGGACGTCGCGCTCGAAACGGCCCTCGAGGTCGAAGTCTTCGGCGAGCGCATCCCCGCCGAGGTGTCCGCGAGCCCGATCTACGACCCGGCCGGCGAGCGCACGCGCGCCTAGGACGCCGGCCCTCCGGCGGGCGGCTCGATGTCGGGTCCGGCGAAGATCGAGCCGTTCCAGTACGCCTCGAGCCGCTTGTTCACCCAGCCGCGCGTGTCGAGATAGAGCTCGGCCGGCGGCTCGAGCCGACCGAAGTCCGCATGCACCTCGACGCCCTCCCCTCGGAACACGCGGAACCGGTGCGGCCGCCGCGAACTCCTCGTGAAGCTCGACCGGCGGGTCGAGCGGGGGGGCTCCGCGTGCGCCTCGAGCCACACGTAGGAGCCGACGAGGCCGCGACGCGGGTCGAGCCACACCCAGACCTTGCCGCCCCTCTCGGCGACGAAGGACGCAGCCCTCGGGGTCGCGACGATCTTCACGGGCCCGATGATGGCACGTGGAGGCGGGCCGCGACGGCACGCCTCCACTGCGTCGCCTAGACGCTCCCGGCGGGCGCGATGCCCGCGAGGTCCTCCTCCTCGGGCGGACGCACCGGCTCGAACGGCTTGTTCCGCTGCGCCGTCAGGTAGTAGATCGCCCCCACGACCAGGACCACGCCCATGAAGAGCTCGATCAGCGGGATGTGGTTCAGGAACCCGACGTGGAAGTTCACGAGCTGCGCGCCCTTCGCGTAGTAGTCGCTCTGGACTGCCTTCGGGTTCGAGAAGATCCGGAGGTAGTTCGCCCCCGAGGCCTTCGCGTCGAACGCCGAGCTCGCCGAGGACGGCGTGAGGAAGTTCAGGAGCATCGCTCCGCCCCAGAGCAGGGCGCCCACGTTCACGGCCTTTCCCCACGTCCCGAGCGAGAAGGGCGCCCTGGTGCGCGGCCACCCCTTGGCCCGCGCGCGCATCACGGCGATGTTGCCGAGGAAGTAGCTCAGGTAGATCGTCGCCGTCGCCCCCACCGCGAGGACCGCCGCCCCCGCGAACTGGACGAACGGTACCGCGGCGAGCGCGCCGACCACGATGCAGGCGCCGATCGGCGTGTGCAGCCGCGGGCTGACCTTCGCCATGGTCTTCGAGAACGGGAGCTGGTCGTCCCGCGCCATCCCGAAGCACAGCCGGATCGTCGACGTGAGGATCGACATGCAGCACACGAAGATCGCCGCGCTCACGATGACGAGGTAGAGCGTCGACCCTGCGGACGTCATCACGCTCTCGATGATCGCCTGCGGGCCGAAGAACCCCGCCACAGCCTTGCCCATGTCGGGCACGGCCATCAGCACGCCCCACAGGAAGATCGCGCCGATCACGAACGCGCCGATCACCGACGCGAGGACGGCCTTCGGCGCCTCCCGCCGTGGATTCCTCGTCTCCTCCGCGAGCGTCGACGCCGTGTCGAAGCCGTAGATCACGTACAGCGACATGAACATCCCGACGAGGAAGAACGAGAGCGTCACCGGGGCGGGGAACTGGAAGATGTTCCCGTGCTTCGCCGAGGCGACGATCACGCCCACGCCCTGGTTGTTGTGCACGATCGCGAGGAAGACGGCGAACACGACCATACCGAGGATCTCGAAGATCACGCCGGTGTTGTTCACGATCGCCACGAGCCTGACCCCGTAGATGTTGAGGATCGTGATCAGCGCGAGCGTTATCAGCGCGACGAGCTTCTGGTCGGCGCTTCCGAGATCGGTGTTCAGGTGCCAACCGAACATGTTGTTGAGGGCGGGCAGCAGCGCGATCGGCAGCGTTGCACAGACCGAGGCCACCGTGAGGATCCCGGCGAACAGGTAGATCCACCCCGTGAACCACGCGTAGCCTCGACCCGCCAGGTACTTCGTCCATTGGTACACGGAGCCCGCTACGGGGAAATGGCTCGAGAGCTCCGCGAAGTTCATCGCGACGATGAATTGACCCAGGGCGACGACCGGCCACGTCCACCACAGGAACCCACCGAGCGCGGCCATCCCGAGGAAGAACAGCGTGAAGATGCCGGTGGACGGCGAGATGTAGCTGAACGCGACGGCGAACGAGCTGAAGGTGCCGAGTTCGCGCTTCAGCTCCTGCTTGTACCCGAACCGTTCGAGGTCGGCGGCGTCGCGTACCGCCTGATCGCCCGGACTCTGCATGCGTCCCCCCTCCGCCCTCGCGGGCGAACCGGTCGGGGGGTGCGCGGGCTCACCCCGATCGGACTTCGATGCCGCGGAGTGTGGTGCCTTTCGGCCGCGAGCGCAACACACACACCTCCGGGCGTGCGTGCGAACCGTCCTTAGCCCTCGAGCACGGCCAGGAACTCGTCGAGCGAGGGAGCGACGCGGTACGTCGGCTCGAGCACGCCCTCGAGCGCATCGATCGTCTTGAAGCCGTTGCCGGTGATCAGCGCCACGGTCTCCTCGTCGGCGTGGATGACCCCCGACTCGCGCAGGCGCTGCAGCACGGCGACCGTCACACCGCCGGCCGTCTCGGTGAAGACCCCCTCGGTCTCGGCCAACAGCCGGATCCCCTCGATCACCTCGGCCTCGGTGCACGCATCGATCGCGCCGTTCGTTCCACGCGCCGTCTGGATCGCGTACCACCCGTCGGCCGGGTTCCCGATCGCGAGCGAGCGCGCGATCGTGTTCGGCTTGACGGGGCGCACCTCGGACGCGTTCGACGCGAAGGCCTGCGCGACCGGCGAACAGCCCTCGGCCTGCGCGCCGCTGACGCGGTACGGGCGCTCGGCGATGGCGCCGATCCCGACGAGCTCGCGGAACGCCCGGTGCACCTTTGTCAGCAGCGCGCCGGACGCGATCGGCACGACCACGTGGTCGGGCAGCCGCCAGCCCAATTGCTCCGCCACCTCGAACCCGAGCGACTTCGAGCCCTCGGCGTAGTACGGGCGCATGTTCACGTTCACGAACGCCCACGGCAGGGCCTCGGCGACCTCGCTGCAGAGGCGATTGACGTCGTCGTAGTTGCCCTTCACCGCGACGACCTTGGCTCCGTAGGCCTCGGTCGAGAGGATCTTCGCGCGCTCGAGATCCTCGGGGACGAACACGTAGGCCGGCATGCGGGCCTTCGCCGCGGCCGCGGCCGTCGCGTTCGCGAGGTTGCCCGTCGAAGCGCACGACATCGCCTCGAACCCGAACGCGCGCGCCATCGTCGTCGCGACCGAGACGACGCGATCCTTGAACGAGTTCGACGGGTTGACCGAGTCATCCTTGATCCAGAGCGGCGCCGTGAAGCCGAGTCGGTCGGCGAGGTTGTCGGCGCGCCGGAGCGGCGTGAACCCGGCGCCGAGGTCGACCCTGGGGACGTCCGGACCTCCGGGCAGGAGCGCCTCGTAGCGCCACAGGGACGCCGGCCCGGCCTCGACGCGCTTGCGGAACTCGATGCCGTCGATGGCCTCGAGGTCGTAGGCCGGCTCGAGCGGGCCGAAGCACTCCTCACAGATCGTGAGCGGCTCGACGGGGTAGCGCGCCCCACACTCGCGGCACGCGAGCGCTGCGGGGCTCGAGACGGACGTCACGAGGTAACCGCGCCCTGCGCCGCCGAGCCGACGAGCCACGCGTACTTGGCGAGCGCTCCCGAGCGGTACCGCGGCTCCGGCTGCACCCAGCTCGTCCGACGGCGATCGAGCTCTGTCTCGTCGACGATCACGTCGATCCGGCGGTTCTCGGCGTCGATCACGATCTCGTCGCCGTCCTCGATGAGCGCGATCGGGCCGCCGACGAACGCCTCGGGAGCGATATGACCGACGCTGTAGCCCTTGGTCGCGCCGCTGAACCGGCCGTCGGTGATGAGCGCAACGTCCTTGCCGAGGCCGGCGCCCGCGACGGCAGCCGTCACGGCGAGCATCTCCGGCATCCCGGGCGAGCCCTTCGGACCCTCGTACCGGATCACGATCACGTCGCCGGGCTCGACGGTGCCGTGCGTGAGCGCGTCGAACGCGTCCTGCTCCGAATCGAACGGCCGCGCGCGGCCGCGGAACTCGAGCGACGCCGCGCCGGCGATCTTCATGACCGAGCCCTCCGGCGCAACCGACCCGTACAGGATCGCCGTCCCGCCCTCGGGATGGATCGGCCGTGCGACGGGACGCACGACGTCGCCGTCCGGTGCGGCCGGTGCCATCGCCTCGAGGTTCTCGGCGACGGTCTTGCCGGTCACCGTGATGCAGTCGCCGTGCACCAGGCCTGCGTCGAGCAGCTCCTTCATGACGACCGGCACCCCGCCCACGCGGTCGAGGTCGGTCATCACGAACCGTCCCGCGGGACGAACGTCGACCAGGTGTGGAACGCGGCGCGACATCCGGTCGAAGTCGTCGAGGGTGAGCTCGACACGCGCCTCGTGCGCGATCGACAGCAGGTGCAGGACCGCGTTCGTCGATCCGGCGACCGCCATGCAGACCGCGATCGCGTTCTCGAACGCCTCTTTCGTCAGGATCGTCCGCGGCGTGAGCTCGCCGCCCTCGGCGAGGAGGCGCGCGGCGACGAGACCCGACTCGCGCGCGGCCACCTCGCGGCGGTAGTCGACCGCCGGCGGCGAGGCCGCGCCGGGCAGCGACATCCCGAGCGCCTCGGCGGCCGCCGCCATCGTGTTGGCGGTGTACATGCCGGCGCACGAGCCGGTCGTCGGGCACGCGGCCCGCTCGATCCCCAAGAGCTCCTCGTCGCTGACGGATCCCTTCGCGTGACCTCCCACCGCTTCGAACACGTCCTGGAGCGTGATGTCGCGGCCCTGGTACGTCCCGGGCAGGATCGTGCCGCCATACAGGTACACGGCCGGCACGTCGAGGCGAGCCATCGCCATCAGCATGCCGGGCTCGGACTTGTCGCATCCGGCGATGCCGACCAACCCGTCGATCCGCTCGGCGTGCATGACGAGCTCGACGGAGTCCGCGATCACCTCGCGGCTGATCAGCGACGCCTTCATCCCCTCGTGCCCCATGGCGATGCCGTCGGATATCGCGATCGTGGTGAACTCGATCGGGAC
Organism: Actinomycetota bacterium; assembly: GCA_036257835.1. Taxonomy (GTDB): domain Bacteria; phylum Actinomycetota; class UBA4738; order UBA4738; family HRBIN12; genus DATAEU01. The sequence goes on from DATAEU010000094.1 coordinate 12,657, forward strand.
CGCGTCGCCCTGCCGGACACCTTCCTTGGCCAGCGCCGCGAGCTTGTCGAGGTGGTAGTTGCACGGCGTGACCTCGTTCCACGACGAGGCGACGCCGACCTGCGGCTTGCCGAAGTCCTCCTCCGAGAACCCGACGGCGCGGAGCATCGCGCGGGCGGGAGCGCGCTCCGGACCGTCCGTCACCTGCCAGCTTCGAGGCTTCGAGGAGCCCGGCACCGCGACCTCCTGATCTTCGGGGAAGATGGGACCCGAACGATAGCAGGGGGTCTCGGGATCACGAGGCCAGCCACGGCCCGCGGACGAGGGATGTGGGGCGAAGTTCATGGGCGAGCGGGAGACGTACGCGCACTTCCTTCGATGGATCATCGACGACATGGCCGGCGTGACGGCCGAGGAGCGGCGGCCCGCGGCGGACGACGACACGCTCGTCGAGCGGCTGCGCGCGCTGAACGGCGAGGTGGCGACCGCGTTCGCGACGGTCCAGGACTCCTCGTTCGATCTCGCGGCCGAACCGCAAACGGCGTGGACGACCGGCGATCCACCGACGGGCACCCGCCGCGACGTCATCGTGCAGTCGATACGCCACGCCGGGATCCACCTCGGCGAGCTCCGGCTCACGGCCGACCTCGCCGTCGGCGAGACGGTGGCCGGGTGAGCGTTCCACGCGTTCGACGCAGCTGGTGGATGGAGGAGGCGCTCTCGCACGCCGAGTTCGCGGGACCGCCGGCGCGGAGACTCTCCGAGGACATCACGTCCGATGTCGTCGTCCTCGGCGGCGGCTACACCGGGATGTGGACGGCGTACTTCCTGAAGGAGCGCGATCCCGGGATCGACGTGGTCCTGCTCGAGCAGGACATCTGC
>DATAEU010000044.1:0-2739 GCA_036257835.1 Actinomycetota bacterium
CGATGTAGCTACGACCCCGCTACGCTGACCGCCCGATGACGCCCGACATCCGGATCCCCAGGGATCGCGACCGCGACGACATCGCTCGTCTGCTGTCGACGTCCCTCAACTTCCCGCTCGCCAGCGCGATGGCGCGCAAGGGATCGTTCCGGCTCGAGGACATGCGGTGCGCGTACGTCGACGCTCGACCGGTCGCCAACGCGGCCGAGTTCCGCTTCACGCAGTGGTTCGGAGGACGAGGCCTTGCGTGCTCCGGCATCTGGGGTGTCGTGACCGAGCCCGAGCGGCGCGGCGCTGGGCTCGCTTCGGCGTGCCTCGGCGCGCTGATGGACGACGCCCGGCGCCGCGGCGCTCCGCTCACGTCGCTGTTCCCGGCCGTGCTCGAGCCCTACCGCCGGATGGGCTACGAGCTCGCCGGGACCTTTGACGAACATCAGATCGCGCTCGACGACCTTCCCGCGGTCGACGTAGAAGACCTGCCTCGCGTCGAGCTCGCCGACGTTGACCGCGACCTGGACGCGATCCGCAGCGCGTACGGGCGCTGGGTGCGTTCGCGCCACGGCACGATCGAACCCGGCGCCGACTTCTGGCGCGATCGCGTCCTCGTCCGGCCGTGGGACGAGGCCTCCCGTGCGGTCGTCATCCGCGACGGCGACGACGTCACCGGCTTCGCCGCGTTCACCCGCTCGCCCGACGCGAGCGGTCACCTTGGCGAGATCGGCTTCGGCCTTCGCTGCTCCATGTTGTTCATGACGAGCGACCGCGCGCTCCGCGCGTTCGTCGCGTACGCGCGGGGGTATCGGGGCGTCGGAAGGTGGCTCCGATGGGGCGGCGCTCCCAACGACCCGCTCACCCTGCTGGTCGGCGTCCACGCCGTCGCGGATGCCCGCCGGTACCGATGGATGCTGCGCATCCTCGACGTCCCCGCCGCGGTCGAAGGCCGCGGCTATCCGCCCGTCGACGCGGAAGCGACGTTCGCGGTCGAGGACGCTCGGTATCCGGAGAACACGGGTCCGTGGCGGATCACCGTGTCCACGGGCGAAGCGAAGATCGGCCCGGCCGGTCACCACGACCGGCGGCCGGTCCCGATCGGCGCCTTGTCCTCTTTGTACACGGGATACCTTCGACCGCGCGACGCGGTCGCGCTCGGCCTCCTCGACGCGGACGATCCCGCCGTCGAGGCGTTCTCGCTGATGTTGTCCGGCGCGGACCCGTGGAGTTCGTTCTTCTTCTGAGGCGTGCGGCGATGGGTGTCGACGTTCGACTCGCGCGACCGGACGACTGGCGCGCCGTGGCGGGACTCCTCGTCGAGCTCGGCCGCGGCGTCGCGCACGGCACGGCGGACGACGTCACCCACGAGCTGCAGTTCGCGGGACACATCCGCCGGATAGACAACGTCACCCTCGTGGCGCAGTTGGCCGACGATATCGTCGGTGTCATCGACATGGAGTACCACCAACGACTGGGCGATCACCGGCCGCAGGCGCGGGTGAACGACCTCGTGGTCACCGGCGCCGCGCGGGGGCAGGGTGCGGGGACGGCCCTGCTCTCCAGGGCCGAAGAGCTCGCCCGCAAGCGCGGCTGCTTCCGGATGGCGCTCGTCACGGCCGGGTGGCGCACGGACGCGGTCGCCTTCTACGAGCGAGAGGGTTGGGCGAACTACGGCGAGTGGTTCGTCAAGCCGCTCGCCGACGACGTGGATCCGAGCGGGATGCCGATCCGGGACGACACCTGAACGCCGCGACCTTGTTAGCCTCGGGAGGTCGATGGGGGACTTCCAGGACGTCCTGCACGCCGCCCGCGGAGGAGACGACCGCGCGCTCGGCGAGCTCTACCGAGGGATCTACCCACGGTTCCTCCGGTACGCGAGGGCCTTCGCGCCCGGGAGCGCCGAGGACATCGCTTCGGATGCATGGCTCGACGTCGCGCGCGGGCTGCATCGCTTCCGCGGCGATGAGTCGGCCTTCCGCTCCTGGGCCTTCACGATCGCCCGTCGGCGGGCGCTGGACCTCCAGCGCTCGAACGCCCGACGCCGCACCCACCCGGCGGATCCGCACGGGCTGGCAGATGCCTCCGGTGGCAACGTGGAAGAGGAAGCCCTCGCGTCCCTCGGGGCGTCCTGGGCGATCGGGCTGATCGTCGAGGCTCTTTCCGCCGAGCAGGCGGAGGTCGTGCTCCTCCGGGTGATCGGCGATCTGGACGTCGGCCAGGTCGCAGCCATCATGGGCAAGCGGCCCGGCACGATCCGGGTGCTCCAGCATCGTGGGCTCCGCCGGCTCGCCGAAACCCTGCGCCGCGAAGGTGTAACGCGATGACCGCCTGGAACGATCTTCCCGATGAGATGCGCGGTGAGCGGATCGATGCCGGCACGATGGAACGGTTGTTCCGCGGGCGGTTGACGCCCGATGACGCCCCCCCGGGCTATTCCCATGTCGCGTCGATCCTGCTCACCGCGGCATCTCCAACCGAACCTGCCGAGCTCGCGATGGAGCTCCCGCACGTCGCGGCCGCTCGGGCCGTCCTCGAGGAGCGAGCCGTCGGACGTTGGCCGGCGCGCAAGGTCCTCGCGGCCGCGATCGTCACAGGCGCGCTGATGATCCTTCCCGGGCTCGCGGCGGCGAACGTCCTGCCGGATCCGGCGCAGCACGCCGTGTCCTCGGTCCTCGACAAGGTCGGCATCTCGGTGCCGGCCGGCAGCGAGGATCATCCCGGAAACACCGGCGAGCACCCCGCGAGCAC
>DATAEU010000049.1:0-21455 GCA_036257835.1 Actinomycetota bacterium
ACAGGTGCTCCGGCACGATCCGGCGACGCGAGAGGAGGCCCGCACCCTGCGGTCGCTCGTCCGCAGCACCATCCGCGGCGTCCGCGAGCGGCTCGCCGACGACGCGCCGCAGCTCGCCATCGTGAGCGGCGGGACGCCGGGCGCCGTGGCGCGCCTGCTCGCCGTCGAACGTTGGGGGTTCGTGCCGTCCTCGCTCAACCAGATGGATCTGCCCGCGACCGATCTCCGCTCGATCGCGAGGCGGCTGTCGACGACGACGCTGGAGCGCCGCCTCCGGTTGACCGGCGTCGACGAGCGACGCGCGCATGTCCTGCCGGCCGGCGCAATCGTGCTCGCCACCCTCGCGGATGAGCTCGACGTCTCGTCCTTCATCCTCTCGGACTGGGGTCTGCGCGAGGGCGTCATCCTCGATGCCGTCGGCGGCGTCCCCCGCACCGTCACGGCGCACGACCCGCGGGCACACTCGGTCGACGCGGTCGCCCGGACCTGGAGGACGGACCGTTCGCACCCGATGCACGTCGCCGGGCTCGCCGAGGACCTGTTCGACGAGCTGGCGCCGCTGCACCGGCTCGAGCCGCTCGATCGTGAGCTGCTGGGATACGCCGCTCTCCTGCACGACATCGGCGTCCGCGTCTCGCCGGAACGACACCACAAGCACAGTGCCTACCTGGTCGAGCACGCCGGGCTTCGCGGCTTCGACCCGGTCGAGGTCGCGTACCTCTGCTCGATCGTGCGGTTCCAGAAGAGCGGCCGCCCGTCGACCTCGTATCCGCCGTTCGGCCTGCTCCCGATCGACGCCCGGGATCGCTGCGTCGTCCTGACCGGCCTGCTCCGCGTCGCGCACGCGCTGGGACGCGGCAGCGAGCGGGACGTGTCGTCGATGACCGTCGGGCAGACGGGCGGAACGCTCGGCATCGCCGTGATGGGGTCCGGCAACCCGACGGGTGCCGCGGCCGACGCGCAGGAGCGTGCGGACCTCCTCGCGCGTGCGCTCGACCTGCCGATCGAGATCACCGTCGGTGTGCCGGCCGCGATGCGAGCCTGACGCCGCCGACGCGTTCATCTTCCCGACCCATCGCGGTTCCGGCTCGGCCATGTCCGGGGGTCATCCTGCGGAGGATGGATCCGGCATACGTGCTCGCCGACTGTCCGGAGTGCCGCGGGATCCGAACCGTCGTGATGGACGTCTGTTACGTCTGCTTCGCGGAGTTCGGCGAGCGCGCCGGAGAGACCCGAGAGAACGACGAGACCGGCGACCCCGACGAGCTCGCCTGGCAGTCCTAGCGCGGTCCCCGGCGCTTCCCGGCTATCCGGTGTCGCTGCGTTCGCGCAGGGATGCGATCCTTCGCGCGCGCCGGAAGCCGATCCGCTGGTAGAGCCGCTCGGCGGGGCCACCCGGGTCGGTGAGGAGCACGAGGGTGGACGCGCCGCCAGCCTCCGCGGCCCGTGCGATCGCCCGCACGATCGCTTCCGCGTAGCCCCGCCTCCGCGCGAACGCGAACGTCACGATGTGATCGACGAGCGCCTCCTCGCCCAGCCGAAGCAGCGAGCCGAGCGCGGCGACCCGTTCGTCGGCGACGATGCGGAACCACCGCTTCCCGGCGGGCAACAGGACCGTCGTCTCGATCGCCATCAGCTCCTCGGCCACGCGCTCGTCGTCCACGTCGAACTCGGCGAGCGAGCCACGGACCACGTCGAGGAACGCGGCGTCGGGATCGACCTCCTGGACGCGCGGCTCGGGTGGCGGAGGGCGGACGGCCGAGGCCGCCACCGTCATCACCGAGTCCCATGTGACGACCGCGCCGCGCGAGCTGCCGGCGACGAGGATCTCGGACATCCCGTCCGGATCGAAAAGCACGAGATGACGGTGTTTGGCGCCAACGCGCGCGAGAGCGGGGTCGAGCGATCGCTCGATCTCGGAAAGCGTGAGGCCCGGCTGCATCCGCTCGACGCGCGCATAGTTGACGTCCCAGACGTCGGGGAACCGCGCGTCCGTCACGACCGCGCCCCACCGGTGCGGCTGTACCCGCTCGAAGCGGTGGTCCAGCGCCGCCCACAAGCGACCGAGGTGCTCCAAGGAAGGCGACTCTATCGGCGCGGAAGGTGCGGCCCCGCGACGGATACCGGGACGGTCTCGCCCCGACCCTGAGATACGCTCGCCGCCATGATCACCTGCCGCGTCGTGCGCGAGGGCGTCCTCGGCGATGCCGAGCCGTTCGACCCCGACGCCGTCCGTCGCGCGCTGGGCGAGGGCTGCCACCTATGGGTCGACGTGACGGATCCGGGGGCGGACGAGCTCGCGGTCCTGCAGCGGACCTTCGGCTTGCACGAGCTCTCGATCGAGGACAGCCTACGGTGGGGGCAGCGCTCGAAGCTCGAGTTCTACGCCGATTACGTCTTCGTCGTCCTCCACGGCCTGCGGCTCGACGAGCGCGATCAGCTGGTGGACAGCGAGGTCCACCTGTTCGCGGCGGTGAAGGGGTACGTGATCACCGTCCGGCGCGAGCCGATGCTCGACATCGAGCCCGTCGTGAGGCGGATGCGCGTCGACCGCCAGCTCGCGGGCGAGGGGATCGGGTTCCCCCTCTACGTGATCCTGGACGAGATCGTCGATGGGTACCTCACGGTCGTGGACCGGTTCGAGGACCTCTCCGACGACATCGAGGACCGCGTGTTCGAGGAGGAGGGGGAGGGGGACGTCCAGGAGGACATCTTCCGGCTGAAGCGGAACGTCGTCCGGTTCCGCCGGCTCGCCAACCCGGTTCGCGAGGTCGTCGACCTGCTGCACGAGTCGGCGGGTGTCGTGACGCCGGCGCTGCGGCCTTACTACCGGGACGCCCTCGACCACGTGATCCGTGCGAGCGAGTTCGTCGACAACATCCGGGACCTGCTGACGTCGGCGCTGGAGTCGCAGCTCGCGCAGGTGTCCAACCGCCTCAACGTCGTGATGAAGCATCTGACGGCGTGGGCCGGCATCATCCTCGTGCCGACGCTAATCGCGGGCATCTATGGGATGAACTTCCACTCCATGCCGGAGCTCTCCTGGGCCGTCGGCTATCCGTTGGCGCTCGGTCTGATGCTCGCGTCGGCCGGGGTTCTGTACGTCGTGTTCAAGCGCCGGGACTGGCTCTGATGTGTCGAGCGCTCAAGGTCCTTTGCGTCGCGCCCGACCGAGAGGCGCTGACCGCGCTGAAGCGTGCCGCCGTGAGCGCGGACTGGGAGCTGACGCCCGGCGCGACCGACGAGGCGAACGCGCTCGCCCAGATCGACGAGGAGCATCCGCACGTGGTGGCCGTGTGGGGCGACTTCGGCCGCTTCGTCGCCGAGGCGAGGCGGCGACTGCCCTACGTGCGGATCGTGACGGATCGCGACGTTCCGCAGGCGAGCGACGTCGTCGCCGATCTGACCGACCTGCGCGACGCGATCAAGGGCCTGCCTCGCCCCCGCGGCCCGGTCACCTGATGGCGCTCGTCCCCGCTGGTCGCCGACCGTTCAGGCGCAGGCCCACGCCCCCCAGCCGCTGCGGTGTGCCATCCGGACCGACACGATGATGTTGGCCCGGGCGTTGTACGCCGACGCGCCGGGGAACCCGAAGGCGTCGGCGCGCCACGGCCAGTACGTCAGGTTCTGCTGGAAGACGCCGGCGTTGCCGCCGCCGTACGCCCCCGGATCGAAGTGCGACTCGCACCCGGCGACCGCCACGGCCTCGACCGGGCCCCCCGGAACGTGCCACCGGCGCGCCGCGCACCGGATGAGCTGCTTCACCTGATACGTCCCCTCGCGCCACCGGTAGTCGCACACCCAGTCCTTGACACGGGTTTCGGCCGATGCCCGGCCGACGGGAAGCGCGAACAGCATGGACAGTGTGAGCGCCGCGACGAGAACGCCGCGGTGCCGTCGAGTGGTTCGTGGCATGGCGGATCACCCCCGCGGTGGAGCGGCTGGCGGCCGTTCCGAGCGGCCACGAGCGCATCGACGTGGCCGAACCCGCGGTAGGTCGTGGGTGCTCGATCACCTCCTCCGGTCGTCCTTCCCCGACCTCGTCGCACGACGGACCGTCCCAACCCCCGCACTCGCTGTAGGCCGTTCGTCCGGGCTGGACGCGCGCACTTCACGGCCGAGCGTTGCCAGGGAGGGTGTCGGACGATGCGTCCTGCGACTCCGCGACCATACCAAGCGGGGCCGACGACAAGGCGCGACGACTGACTCGGGGTCACCGACGGGCCCTCGCGAAAGGCCGGGTACGATGGGTCCGATGGCGCCCTCGAAGGTCCTTCTGGCAGCTCCGCGCGGCTACTGCGCCGGCGTCGACCGGGCGGTCGAGGCCGTCGAGGACGCGCTGAAGCGGCACGGCTCGCCCGTGTACGTGCGCAGGCAGATCGTCCACAACCTGCACGTCGTCCGCGAGCTGGAAGGCAAGGGTGCCGTCTTCGTCGAGGAGGAGACCGAGGTGCCGCGGGGCGCCGTCGTCGTCTTGTCGGCCCACGGCGTCGCGCCCGATGTGTACCGGAACGCCGAGGCGCGGCACCTGACGGTCCTCGACGCGACGTGCCCGCTCGTCACCAAGGTGCACCTGGAGGCGCGACGGTTCGCCGACGACGGCAAGACGATCGTGCTCATCGGCCACGCGGGTCATGAGGAGGTCGTCGGGACGACCGGGCAGGCGCCGGAACGGACGATGCTCGTCCAGACCGTCGACGAGGCGCGGACCGTCGACATCCCGGCGTCCGCGCGCCTCGCGTACCTCACGCAGACCACGCTCTCGGTCGATGAGACCAACGAGATCATCGAGGTCCTTCGCGAGCGCTTCCCGCAGATCGAGGCGCCGCCGCGCGAGGACATCTGCTACGCGACGCAGAACCGGCAGGATGCCGTCAAGGCGCTCGCGGAGCGCGCCGACCTCATCCTCGTGATCGGCTCGAAGAACTCGTCGAACTCGCGGCGCCTGGCCGAGGTCGCAACCGAGCGCGGGACGCCGGCGTACCTCGTCGACGACGAGACCGAGGTCGATCGAGCCTGGCTGCAGGACGCCGAGGTCGTCGGGGTCACCTCGGGTGCCTCGGCTCCGGAGCGGCTCGTCGAGGGGATGCTCGCGTTCCTCGCCGGTCTCGGTGCCACCGAGGTCGACGAGGTCACGCTCGCGACGGAGCGCCTGCGCTTCTCGAACGTTCGCGTCTGATCCGCTGCCCGACGGCGCGCCGACCGCTACACGGTGCCGGCGGCGGCCGGAACGCGCGTGAGCGCGTCGAGCTCCTCGCCGCCTTCCTCGGGACCGACGGCGATCAAGCGGTCGCCGGCCTCGAGCGCGAACCGCGCGCGGGGGCGGTAGATCCATCGACGACCCCGCTGCACCGCGAGCACGAACATCCCGGTCTCGGTCTCGAGCTGCAGCTCCTTCAGGGTCCGGCCCTCGGCGGGCGAGCCGCGCTCGACGACCGTCTCGTATCCGGTCTCCTCGGTCTCCGCGAGCGCCATCTGCACGACCGGGTGCAGCTCCTCGCCCCGTTCGACGTACCAGGTCATGTCGCGCGCAGCGTCGCAGATCGCCTCGCTGGCGGCGGCGAGTCGCAGCAGACCCCGGAGGTCGTCGGGGTTCCGCGCCTCGGGCGACGCCCGGAGCACCCACGATTCGAGCTCGTCGTGCAGGATGTCGCTCCGGCTCTCGAGCGTGCCGACCTCGGCGGCGAGCGAGCGGTCGTTGAACAGCAGCGACGAGTACGCGAGGCCGACCGCCGACTCCGAGATGTTCTTCATCTCGACGAGGATGTCCACGGCGCGGTCCAGCTCCGACAGCGGTGGCGACTCGATCTCGGGCGCCGGCGGCAGCGTGGGAGCGCCGACGATCTCGCGGATGAGGTTCACGCCCTCCTCGGGGCCCTGGTACACCAGCACGTCGCCGTCCGAGACGACGGAATCGGGACCCGGATCGAACTCCCAGTCGCGGCCGCGGCGGATCGCGAGCAGCCACATCCCCGTCTCGGTCGGCAGCGACAGATCGCGGAGTGAGGCGCCGACGGCCGGCGAGCCCTCGCGCACCTTGACGCGGCCCGAGACCTCGTCGGCATGCCGGAGGTCGGCGCGGAGGGCGTCGGGGATCCCGAGGCGGGCGCCGACCACCCGCCCGATGTCCGAGGCCGCATCCCCGATCTTGTCGATCGCGTTCGCGATCCAGAGCACGCTCTCGATGGCCTCGGCGTCCTCCGGGCTGCGCGCGGCCAGGATGGCGAGCGTTCGCAGCCGCCGGAGGTACCCGGCCATGCGCAGCTCGAGGTTCTCGACCTCGTCGGCCAGGTCCTCCTCGTTGAAGAAGAGCGCGGCGTACGCGAGGTCGACCAACAGCTCCGAGGCGTCCTTCACCTCGATGAGCAGTTCCTTGACGTTCTTCGGCTCGTCATCCATGGATTGCAACGCCAAATACTCCCATAGCGGCGAGGACGGCCGCGACCCCCGCCAGGTCCATCACGCTCGTGACGATCGGCACGCTGTGATCGTCGGGATCCAGCCCGAAGCGCGCGGACACGATGGCGAGCTCGTAGCCGACGACGAGGACGGCCGGCAGGATCAGCAGGCCGGCCAGGATCGTTCCGCCGACGAGGTCGGCGGCCGGCGGGATGTTCGCGAGCCCGGTCAGGTGGGCGAGCGCGAACGCCGCCCCGCCGATGAACGTGAAGATCCCGAGGCCGAACAGGATGACCAGCGACCCGTCGACGAGGGCCGGCACCTCGGGCCAGCCCCGCGTGCTGACGACACCGAGCTGGAGCTTCGAGGACAGTCGCGAGCTGAGGATCCCGCCCAGCGCCCCCGCCTGCGAGACGAACGGCGGGATCAGGATCAGGACGGCGGGGACCGCCGCGAGACCCGGTTGCTTGGACTGCAGCAGCGCGCCCGCCGCGATGTCGAGCAGCGGCGTGAGCAGGATGACGGGGGTCATCTCGAGGACGATGCGCCGGACGAGCGGCAGATCCGTGGTCGCGACGCGGCCGAGCGCGTACGCCGTCGCGGCGACGCATGCCCCCGACGCGATCGCGTTCACGATCCCGTTGTGCACGAGGTACGTGGCGACGAACAGGAAGGGGAGCGTCGCCATGTCGCCGAGCGCGGTGACGAGCGGCGTCCCCACTGCGTCGAGGTCGTACCCGCGACGGTAGGACACGACGGACATGCCGATCGTGACGAGCAGGATGAACACGGACCCGAGCGCGCCGCCGACGACCGAGATCGTGACGAGGCTCCAGATCGAGATCGTCCCCTGTGGGTCGACGATGGCCGACGCGATGCGCGCGAGGGCCGCCAGCCACAGCGACGACGTGAGCGTCGTAATCCACGCGACCTCGACGTTCTGTTGGAGGATGCCGCCGCGCCGCAGGTTCGGCTCGAACAGACCGGCATGGATGCTTGTCCCGAGGCGCGCGCCGATCGCGCCGAAGATCGTCCCACGCATCCCGACGGCGGCCGGAACGAGGACGAGCAAGCCGGGGAGCGCGGTGAGCGTCGAGGTGATGTGGCTGAGCGTCAGCCCCGCGACGAATGACGCGAGCGTGCTGAGGACGAGCGCGACGAAGCCCTGGCGGAGCGTGCGCTGCTCCGCACGCCAGTACGCCCACAGGCGCTTGGCGCGACGCGGGACGATCCTCGCCATAACGGGACGGCCATTCGGTCCTCGTGCTGCTTCGGCGTGCTCGAACGGGATGGCCGACCGGCGGGCGGCCCCGGGAAGTATGCGCCGCAGGCAGAAGGCGGACAACCACCGGAGCGGCTCCGCCCGGTGGGCTCAGTCGACCCAGTCCCGCGTCACGAACAGCCAGAACGCGAGTCCGGCGTATGGGCCGAACCGACGGAACCGCCGCAGGATCTGCGCGTCGGAGATGGTCTTCCTGCCGATCGTGCGCGCGTACTTCGGGCGTGTCCACGAGTCGAGGATCAGTCGCGAGTACCGCCCGATCGTCATCATGATGTGCGCGGCCGCGTAGGGGCCGACGCCCGGGAGCGCGAGGAGCCTCCGCTCGAGCTCGTCGTCCGGGAGCTCGTCGGGCGTCGAGCGCTGGAGCGCCTCGAGGTCGAGCGCACCCTCGGCGACGGCGCGGGCGATCGCCATCAGATACGGGCCGCGGTAGCCGGCGCGCGCGATGTCGCGGTAGAAGGCCTCGCCGGCCTCGGCCATCGCCTCGGGGGTCGGGAACGCCCGGCTCCTCGGCCCGTCCTCGCGCACGCCGACGGCGCGCTCACCGAGGTGGGAAACGATCGCGTTCGCCATCCGCTCGGTCGCCGACCACGCGCAGTTGGTCGTGCAGATCGTCTTCACCACGTCCTCGAACACCGTCGGTCCTTGCACCATCCGGCCGGCCCCGGACGCGGCCCACGCGAGGTCGGCATCCGCGGCCGCCATCGCGTAGAAGGGCGAGAGGTCGGCGTCGAGGCGGAGCACGTGGCGGATCCGCCCGGCGAGAGCATCGGCCGTCGAGGGGCCGATCGCCGGGCCGTCCACGACGACACGCGCGGTCCCGCGCCTTCCCGCACGGATGTGGACGCGCCGCGGCCGGCCGCGCGGTACGCGGAGCGTCACCTCCAGCTCGTGGTTCGACTCGTCGAGCCGGAAGGGCGCGAGGTCGACGAAGCCGTGCGAATTCAGCGTGCGGCGCAGGTCGACGGGCTCGCCGCCGCCGCCGCGGAGCGGGATCTCAAGCGTCGACGGCATCGGCGCGGTGGCGCTCGCGCCAGGCGCGAACCTTGTGCTGGTTGCCGCAGCTCTGCATCGAGCACCACTTGCCCGAGCGATTCTTCGACCGGTCGTAGAAGACCGAGTGGCACGTCGGGCTCGCGCACTCCTTCATGTGGGACCAGGTGCCGTCCAGCTGCGCGAGGAAGAGGATCGCCAGGAGCCGGCCGATCGCCCCGTCGACGCCCTCGGACGCGGGCTCGAGGCCCGGCTCGTCGCCGAATCGCAGCCGGAAGCTTGCACTCCGGGCGAGCTCCTCGATCCGCCCGGAGGATGCGTCCGTCGTCTCGCCGGCCTCGACTGACCGCAGGCGTGCGTGGACGGCGTCATACAGCTCCACAACTCGGGCGTGATCCGCCGGCCGATACGGCGCGTCGGAGCGCAGCAGCCCCTGGTCCACGAGGCAGTCGCGGACCATCTCGAGCGGAGGCGGCCGGTCCTCGTTCACCCCGGGAACGTGGTCGTGGAGGTTCAGGAACCGCTGCAAAACGTCGAGCCGGCCCGGCGCCTGCGGTGTGTCGTCGTGTTCTCGCAGCTGGGTGTAGTTCACGCCGGGAAGTGTACACCGACGAACACGTTTGACGAGTTACGGAAACCGGTATACCTTTGAAACCAGTTACGCCATGTTTATTGGTGTCGGAAGGAGGAGGTGGACGTGCTCCCGAACCCGATCGGTCTGGCGATCGCCGCGGGAAGAGCCGCCGAGGAGGCGGAGGCTGCCGCTCGGGCCGAGCGCGCCCGACGGGCGCGGTCGGCGTCCCGGACCCGGCCGGCGAGCTCGCGCCGAACCCCCGGCCGGCTTCGCACCGGGCTCGGCCTCGGGCTCGTTTCGACGGGCTCTCGGATCTTCGGCGCCGGATGGGAGGCCCGATGAGCGACGTATTGGGATGGACCATCGCCATCGGGCTCGTGGCGCTTCTTTGGGGTGCCGGCTTCTGGTTCGGCTCGGATCGCGCGACCCGCGACGCGCGGTCGCGCCGGCGAGCGCGAGACCACGCGTCGTAGCATCGCCGAGTGATCGAGTTCACCGACTGGGCGACGGACATCCTGCGCCGCTCGCACGAGGCCGCTCGCCGGTTCAACCCGAACGCGACGCTGCGGATGGCGCGCGGCGCGGACGGGCGCGTGACGTTCGAGCTCGCCGATGAGCGTGCCGAGGGCGACGTTCTCGTCCCCGGCGACGGGTTCGACCTGCTCGCCGAGAAGGGGCTCGACGGGATCGTGGACGTCGTCGAGCCGCACGACCGGCTGATCCTGCGCCCGCCGGGCGCGACCGAGCGCAGCGTGCGAGGCGCGCATTGACGACGGACGTCGAAGCCGTCCGCGCGGACCTCGAGGAGCGGCGGGCGGAGCTCGAGTCGCAGCTCGGGGCGCTGACCGAAGCGCCGCGCGATCCGTTGGGCGCCGTCTCGTTCGGGAAGCGCGTCGGCGAGGGGACGTCGCAGGCGGTCGAACGGCTCGTGCAGACCTCGGCCGCAAAGGCCTTGTGGACAAAGCTCCAGGACGTCGTGCGCGCGTTGGGGAAGCTCGACGAGGGCACCTACGGGAGGTGCGATGCGTGCGGCGGGCCGATCGAGCCGGATCGCCTCGAGGCGATCCCGTGGGCGACGCGCTGTGTCTCGGACGCCCGCGCCGGCCGCTGAGGAACTAGGCTGGGTCGCCCGCGTGGTACCGGCGGAACGCCGGCACGAACACCGCGAGCAGCACCGTGCCGGCGACGCACAGGAGCCCGCCGGACACCACCGAGACGAAGGGCGAGAACAGCGAGGCGACGACGCCGGCCTCGAGATCGCCGAGACGCGGGCCGCCCGTCACCACCAGGATATGGATCCCCGACAGCCGTCCGCGCAGTGCGTCGGGGACCGAGAGCTGCAGGATCGTGTTCCGAAACACCGCCGAGATCACGTCGGCCCCGCCGGCGAACGCCAGGCAGAACAGCGCGAGCGGCAGGTGCCCGCTCGTGAACCCGAAGGCCGTGATTCCGAGGCCCCACAGCGCGACGGACCACAGCACCGCCTGCCCTTGGTGGCGGATCCGGACGATCCATCCCGTCGCCGACGCCGCGATCAGCGCGCCGACGGCGGGAGCAGAGAACAGGAGCCCAGTGACGGCCGGTCCGCCGCCGAACCAGTTCGCGGCGAGGAACGGGAACAGCGCCCGCGGCATGCCGAACACCATCGCGATGATGTCGACGACGAAGGTCGAGCTCAGCACCGGCCGGCCGCGCAGGTAGGCGAATCCCTCGCGAACGGCCGCCCAGCCGGTCTTCGCATCGGGCGAGCGCTCCGGCGGCACGGGACGGATCGCCAGCGCGGCGAACAACATCGCTCCGTACGTGACCAGATCGACGCCGTAGGCCCATTCGAGGCCTAGGGTCGCGATGACGACGCCCGCGAGGGCCGGCCCGATCAGCGCTGTCACCTGCCACACGATCTGGTTGAGCGCCGCCGCCGCGGGGACCAGGTCGCGTCCGACGAGCCGCGGCGTCATCGCGTTGCGCGCCGGGCCGTCGATCGCCGACGTGGCGGACAACAGCGCGACGCCCGCGTAGATCAGCGCGAGCGGGGGGTTCCCAACGATCGCGCCGGCGAGCAGAAGGCCGGCCGCGACCATGTACGAGAACTGCGCGGCGATCAGCAGGCGTCGCCGGTCGACGACGTCGAGCACCTGACCGGCGATCAGCGTCCCGATGACGAGCGCGACCATCCCGACGAGCCCGATGGCGCCGACCGCGAGCGTCGAACCCGTGAGGTTCCGAACCTGCACGAAGGTGGCGACGATCGTGAACTGGTGCCCGGACTCCGACACGAGGAGTCCCGTCCACAGCAAGCGGAAGTCGCGCGACCGGCGCAACGGCGTGGTGTCCGCCGCGAGGTTCCGGACGGCCGCTCGCGCGCGCGAGCGCCGGGTGGCGGGAGCGTCCGTCATGCGGCCCACCGTAGCAACGGACTACGATGCCGCGGCATGACCCGGCGCGCGGTCCTCATCACGGGTGCGGCCGGCGGCATCGGCCGCGCCGTCGCCGAACGGTTCCTCGCGCTCGGCGACGGCGTGACGCTCGCGGACGTCGACGAGGAGCGCTTGGTGAAGGCCGCCGCCGAGCTCGGCGGGGACGGGCGGGAGCTCTCGACCGCGGTCGCCGACGTCCGTTCGGTCGGCGACTGCGAGGCGATGGTCGGTGCGGCGGTCGACGCGCACGGCCGCCTCGAGGTCCTCGTGAACTGCGCGGGGGTCTGGGTCGAGGGCCCGACCGACCAGATGACCGAGGAGCAGTGGGATCGCACGGTCGACGTGAACCTCAAGGGCACATTCTTCTCGTGCCGTCACGCGATCCCGCACCTGAAGCGGAGCGAGGGCTGCATCGTCAACCTGTCGTCGGATGCCGGCCTCGTCGGGACGCCGGAGACGGCGATCTACTGCGCCTCGAAGGGCGGGGTATCGCTGCTGACGAAGGCGCTCGCGATGGAGCTCGCGCCGAAGGGCGTCCGCGTCAACGCGGTGTGCCCGAACGACGTCGACACGCCGATGCTCGAGGGACAGGCGCGTGACTACGGCGGCCACGATCCGAGCGGCTACCTCGACGCGCTGCTCGCCAGGTACCCGCAGGGCGATCGAGCGAGGTTCATCCGGCCGGAGGAGATCGCCGCGCTCGTCGCGTACCTCGCGTCGCCCGAGGCCGCGCCGATCACCGGCGCGTGCATCCCGATCGACTTCGGCAGCACGGCCGGGTACTGAGCATGTGCCTCGTCGTCGTCCTCGCGCTCCTCACCCCGCGCCTGATCATGGTGTTGATGTGGCTCTTCTCGAACTACCTGAGCCACGCCTACGGCACGTGGGTGTGGCCGCTGCTCGGCTTCTTCTTCCTGCCGACGACCACGATCGCGTTCGCGATCGCACAGAACGAGTTCGGCGGCTTCCGCGGATGGGGAGCGGTGATCACCGTGCTCGGCGTGCTGTTCGACCTCGGGGTGATCGGCGGCGCTCGGGGACGCGGGATCCTGCGCCGCGACCGCGCCTGAACGCGAGCCCGACCGCGCCTGAACGCGAGCCGCGAGCCGGACTACCCGACGGCGGTCGCGATCGCGTCGTCGAGCACGTCGAGCCCCTCGTCGAGGAGGCCGTCGTCGATCGTGATCGGCGGCACGAGCCGCACGACGTTGCCGTAGGTCCCGGCGGTCAGGACGATCACCCCGTTCTCGAGGCATGTCCGGCCGATCGCGGCCATCGCTTCGGCGCCGACGGGCTGCTTGGTCGCGCGATCCGTGACGAGCTCGATCGCCGTCATCATGCCGCGGCCGCGGACGTCACCGATCGCGTCGTGTCGCCGCTGCATCTCGCCGAGGCGCTTCATGATCCGCTCGCCCGTCGTGCGCGAGCGCTCCAGCAGGCCCTCGCGCTCGATCTGATCGAGCACGGCCAGCGCCGCCGCCGCGGCGACCGGGTTGCCGCCGTACGTGCCCCCGAGCCCGCCGGCGTGGACGGCGTCCATCGTCTCGGCGCGGCCGGTGATGGCCGAGATCGGCAAGCCGCCGCCGAGGGACTTCGCCGACGTGACGATGTCCGGGACGACACCCTCGTCCTCGATCGCGAACCACCGTCCGGCCCGGCCCATACCGCTCTGGATCTCGTCGGCGACGAAGACGATGCCGTTCGCGGCACAGAACTCGGCGAGCCCCTTCAGGAATCCCTCGGCGGGCACGATGAACCCGCCCTCGCCCTGGATCGGCTCGACGACGACAGCGGCGATGTTCTCCTCGCCGATGTGCTTGTGCATCTCGTCGATCGCGTACGCGAGACAGGACGTTGCACAGTCGTCGTACGAGGCGCCGGTCGGGCAGCGGTAGGGGTACGCGAACGGCAGGCGGTACACCTCGGGCGCGAACGGCCCGAAGCCCTGCTTGTACGGCATCACCTTCGCGGTCAGCGACATCCCGAGCAACGTCCGCCCATGGAACGCGTGGTCGAAGACGACGACCGCCGTGCGCTTCGTGTGGTACCGCGCGATCTTCACGGCGTTCTCGACGGCCTCTGCGCCGGAGTTCGCGAACATGGTCCTCTTCTCGTGGTCGCCGGGCGCGAGCGCGTTGAGCCGTTCGGCGAGCTCGATGTACGGCTCGTTCGCCGTGACGTGGAAGCACGTGTGCGTGTCGAGCTCGAGCTGGCGCTGGGCCGCCCTCACGACGTCGGGAGACGTGTGGCCGACGTTGAGGACGGCGATGCCCGTCGCGAGGTCGATCAGCCGGTTCCCGTCCGCGTCCTCGACGATCGCGCCCGAGGCGCGAGCGGTGACGATCGGGTGGATGTTGGCGACGCCCCTCGGGACGGCCCGGCCGCGGCGCTCGAACCACTCGCGCGACCTCGGCCCCGGGATCTCGGTGACGACCTTGCGCTCCTGTGGGATGTCCACGCGCTCCTCCTGCTCGACGGCTGTTCGGGTGGCGGATCAGACCCGACTACGTTCCCCGGACGGCCGCCGTCTGTCCAGGCGGCCCGACGCTGAACCCGCACACGAACGTTTGTACGACCCGTCCAGTGGGCCCGGCGCCCGAGCGGCCGCCTTCCGTAGCGTTTGCGCCACACCGTACAATCCGCGGGTGGCGCTCACCGTGCGTGACGTCTTGGCTGTTCCGGGCCTCGCGCTGCGGGTCGTCGCCGGCGAGTCGAACATCGACCGGCCGGTCCGGTGGGTTCACGCCAGCGAGCTCGAGGATCCGACGCCCTGGCTGAAGGGCGGGGAGCTGCTCCTCACGACGGGCGCCTCGGTCGGGGCTACGCCGACCCGGCAGCGCGCCTACGTGAAGCGCCTAGCCGACGCCGGGCTCGCCGGGTTGGGGTTCGGGCTGGGCTTCTCGCACGACCGCGTGCCGAAGGCTGCCGTGACCACTGCCGAGCAGTGCGGCTTCCCGGTGTTCGAGGTCCCGTACCCGGTCCCGTTCATCGCGATCACCGAGGCGGTATTCACGCGGCTGGTCGCCGAGCAGTACGACGTGCTTCAGCGCGCCGTCGACGCCGAGCAGTTGTTGACCCGTTCGGCGATGGACGGGGAGGGGCTCGAGGGGGTCGCGGCCGCGCTCGCCCGGGCGATCGGCGGCTGGGCCCTGCTGTTGGACCTGCACGGCATGCCACTGGCCGCGACCTCGCAGGGGGCCAAGCAGCGCCAGCCGAGGATCTGGGAGGAGCTCAGGGTCTCGCGGCCGGAGGGAGCCGGGTTCAGTGTGACGCTCGTCGATCGTGGCCATCACGTGTGGCTGCAGCCGGTCGGCGCGCAGGGCCGGGTGGAGGCGTTCCTCGCCGTCGGCAAGCCCGAGTCGCCGGCACAGTTCGACCGGATCGTGACGGCGCACGCGCTGTCGCTGTTCGCCATCGAGCTCGCCAAGTCCCGCGCGGTCGCCGAGGCCGAACGCCGGCTGCAGGGAGACTTCTTCGACGCGCTCGCGGCGGGCTCCCTGGTGGCGTCGGAGATGAGCCGCGGCCTCGCGCGGTTCGGGTTCGGCAAGGCGGGAAGGGTCGTCGTGCTCTCGCTCGAGGGCGGCGAGCCGGGGGACCTGGGGTACGCGGCCGAGGACGAGCTCTCGCGCGCCGACGCCGCGTACCTGATCTCGAGGCACGACGGCGGCGTCCACGTGCTGGTCGCCGAGGATCCGGCGCGTGACCTGGACGACCTGCGCAAGCGGATCGAAGAGCGGCTCGGCGCGTACGTGCGACTCGGGGCCGGCGGTGCGGTCGAGCCCGTCGAGACCGCACGCGGCCTTCGTGAGGCGCGGTACGCGCTACAGGTCTGCCGCCTGGAGGGCTGGGGTGCCGCGGGGTTCGACGACCTGGGGACCTACCGTCTCCTGCTCTCCATGGCCGAGCCCGACGCGCTCCGGGCGTTCGCCGACGCGATGCTGGCGCCGCTCGACGCGTACGACCGCGAGCACGGCGGGGAACTGCAGGCGTCCCTGCGATCGTTCCTCCAACACAACGCCCGATGGGAGACGGCAGCGGCCGAGCTGTTCGTCCACCGGCACACGCTCCGGTACCGGATGCGCAAGGTCGAGGAGCTGACCGGCCGCGACCTCTCGTCGAGCTTCGACCGCATGGAGTTCTGGCTCGCGCTCCGCGCGCGCGAGTTGCAGAAGGCGCAGATCGACACGTGACTACCATTGTCCGAGCGGTACAGCCCCGGCGGCCGCGACGGCCAAAGCGGCGGCTGGCGACGTTCGAGCCGGTGCGGGCATACTGGGTGTTCCCGCGGGGCGACGGTGTGCCCGGTTCGGGGTGCGTTCGAGGGGAGGTCGCATGGCCGAGATGAAGACGTGGGGCATGTACATCGGAGGCTCGTGGGTCGAGTCCGGAGGCGGCGAGATCGAGGACGACATCAACCCCGCGACCGGCGAGGCCGTCGCGAAGGTTCAGGTCGGCACGAGGGAGGACGCCGACGGGGCCGTCCGAGCCGCCGCCAAGGCCTACGAGGAGGTGTGGTTCGACACGCCGCCCAAGGAGCGCTCGGCGATGATGCTGAAGCTCGCCGACGCGATGGAGGCCGACGCCGAGGAACTGGCGCGCCTCGAGGCCGAGGACGTGGGCAAGCCGATCGAGGTCTCCCGGGCGGACATCCCGTTCATCATCGACAACCTGCGGTTCTTCGCGGGCGCGGCTCGCGTGCAGGAGGGCAAGTCGACGGGCGAGTACGAGAAGGGCTTCACGAGCATGATCCGGCGGGAGCCCCTCGGCGTGACCGTCGGCATCTGCCCGTGGAACTACCCGCTCATGATGGCCATCTGGAAGCTCGGCCCGGCGCTCGCGGCCGGCAACGTCTCCATCATCAAGCCCGCCGAGATCACGCCGCGGACCACGCTGCGTCTCGCCGAGCTCTCGCAGGACATCCTGCCGCCCGGCGTCTTCAACGTCGTGACCGGCCACGGCTCGGAGATCGGCGACCAGCTCGTCGGGCACAAGGACGTCCGCCTGGTCTCGGTCACCGGCGACACGGCGACGGGCAAGATCATCGCGGCGCGGGGCGGCGAGTCGAACGTGAAGCGGATGCACCTCGAGCTCGGCGGCAAGGCGCCCGTCGTGGTGTTCGACGACGCGCCGCTCGACAAGCTGGTCGAGACGCTGAAGTTCGCCGGGTACACGAACAGTGGCCAGGACTGCACGGCCTCGTGCCGCGTCGTGGCCGGTCCCGGCATCTACGAGGACCTGCTGGCGGAGCTCGTGCCCGCCGTCGAGTCCATCAAGGTCGGTGACATCATGGACGAGTCGGTCGAGATGGGTCCGCTCGTGTCTGGCAGGCAGCGCGAGAGCGTCGCCGGCTTCGTCGATCGCGCGCAGGACGCCGGCGCCAAGGTCCTCACCGGCGGCGAGCAGGTGGACGGCACCGGGTTCTACTACAAGCCGACGGTCGTCACCGACGTCGACCAGAAGGCCGAGATCGTGCAGCAGGAGGTCTTCGGGCCGGTCGTGACCGTGCAGCGGTTCGGCGACGAGGACCAGGCCGTGGAGTGGGCCAACGACGTCGTCTACGGCCTCGCGTCGTCGGTCTGGACCAGGGACACCGGCCGCGCGATGCGCGTCGCGCGCCGGCTGCAGTATGGCGCCGTCTGGGTCAACACCCACTTCATGATCACGGCCGAGATGCCGCACGGCGGATACAAGGAGAGCGGGTACGGCAAGGACATGTCCATGTACTCGCTGGAGGACTACACGCAGATCAAGCACGTGATGGTGTCGTTGGAGAACTAGTCCGCGGCGGACTAGTTCCGCGACCGAGGTCGAGAAACGGAGCGTGATTTCGTCATGGCCACCAGACCGTTCCTTGTCGCCGGCGAGTGGCGCACGGGCGAGGGCACCTTCGAGGTGAAGAGCCCGTTCGACGACAGCGTCGTCGCGGAGATCGGCGTCCCGACGCAGGACGACGTCGAGGAGGCGACCACGCAGGCGGCGGCGACGTTCGAGGAGTCCAAGCGGCTGCCGGTGCACGCTCGGAGCGACGCGCTCGATCACATCTCGCGCCGGCTGGCGGAGACGGTGGACGAGAACGCGACCCTGATCGCGCGCGAGGGCGGCAAGCCGATCAAGTGGGCCACGGTCGAGGCGACCCGTGCCATCTCGACGTTCCGCTGGGCCTCCGAGGTCCTGCGCCATGGCGAGGACGAGTTCATGCGGCTCGACACCGAGGCGTCGCTCGGCTCGCGTGCCGGGATCCTCCGCCGGTTCCCGTTCGGCCCGGTGCTCGGGATCACGCCGTTCAACTTCCCGCTCAACCTGGTCGCGCACAAGGTCGCGCCGGCGCTCGCCGTCGGCGCGCCGATCGTGGTGAAGCCGGCGCACGTGACCCCGATCGGCTCGCTCCGGCTCGCCGAGTTCTTCGCCGAGACCGATCTGCCGAAGTCGATGTACCAGGTGCTGCCGGTCTCTTCGAAGGTCGCCGACGGGATGGCCCGCGACCCGCGCTACCGCAAGATCTCGTTCACCGGCTCGTCCGAGATCGGCTGGTACCTCAAGGGTCTCGACCCGAAGAAGCGCGTGACGCTGGAGCTTGGCGGCAACGCCGGCGTGATCGTCCACTCCGACGCCGACCTCGACCTGGCCGCGCAGCGGATCGCGATCGGCGGCTACTACCAGGCCGGTCAGAGCTGCATCAGCGTGCAGCGCGTCTTCGTGTCGTCCGAGGTGTACGAGGACTTCGCCGCTCGCCTCGCCAAGCAGGTCGAGTCGCTGAAGTACGGCGATCCGATGGACCCGACCGTCGACGTCGGTCCGGTGATCGACAAGGACAACGTCGCCCGCATCGACGAGTGGGTTCGGGAGGCCGTCTCGCAGGGCGCCGAGGTGCTCGCCGGCGGCAAGGCCGACGCTCCGTTCTTCCAGCCGACCCTGCTGTCGGACGTGAAGCCCGAGATGAAGGTCTGCCGCGAGGAGATCTTCGGCCCGGTCGTGACGATGTCGCCCTACCAGACGTTCGAGGAGGCCCTGGCGATGGTGAACGACTCGCGCTTCGGGCTGCAGGCCGGGGTCTTCACCAACGACATCGACCGTGCGTTCGAGGCCCATCGAACGCTCGAGGTCGGCGGCGTCATCGTGAACGACATGTCGGCGTTCCGCGCGGACCAGATGCCGTACGGCGGGTCGAAGGACTCGGGGTTCGGGCGCGAGGGTCTGCGGTTCGCGATGGAGGAGATGACCGAGCCGCGGATCATGGTCCTGTCGCACGTTCCGCTGTAACGCCACTCGACCCGCGTTCGCCTTCGGTCAGACGGCTCGGAACGTGACCGCGATCCGGTTCGCGGCTTCCCGTCCGGGCTCGAGCGCCGCGCCACCGCCGTGCGCCTCGGCGATCGCCCGGACGATCGACAGCCCGAGCCCGGCGCCGGACGTGGGATCCTCGCCGGCCCCGCGCGCGAAGGGCTCGAACGCGCGGCCCGCGACCTCGGGGGCGACGCCGGGACCGGAGTCCTCGACGACGACGCGGAGGATCCCGTCCGTCACCGACGCCGAGAGCCGGACGATGCCGTCCGCGCCGGCGTGGCGGACGGCGTTGTCGAGGAGGTTGTCGAGGACCTGGCGGAACCGCAGGGGGTCGACGCGGGCGAGGCCGGACGTTTCCACCTCGAGGCGGACGCCCGCCGCCTCCGCGCGAGAACGGTGACCGGCGGCGGCGAGCGCGGCGAGCTCGGCGACGTCGACGTCTTCACGGTGGACGGGCACCCCACCGTCGCGCGAGCGCGCGAGGACGAAGAGGTCGTCCGCCAGCATCGACAGGTGCTCGGCGTCCGACAGCGCCCGCCGAAGCGCCTCGCGCAGGTCGGCGGGCGATCGTTCGCCCGACACGGCGAGCTCGAGGCGCGAGCGCAGCACCGCGAGCGGCGTACGGAGCTCGTGGCTCGCATCGTCCATGAAGCGGCGTTCATGCTCGATCGCCAGATGCAGCCGCTCGAGCATCCCGTTCACCGTGGTGGCGAGCGCCGTCAGCTCGTCGTCGCCGGGGGGGACCGGCAGACGACGCTGCGGTTCGGCCGCCGACACCGCCGCGGCCTCGCGTCGCATGCGATCCACCGGGCGGAGCGCCGCGCCGACCAGCATCCAGCCGCCGAAGGAGATCAGCGCCAAGCCGAGCACACCCGCGGCCGCGAGGGTCGACCCCAGCTGGAGCAGCTGATCCCGCCGATCCTGCAGCGACGACCCCGCCATCAAGACGTATCGCACCCCGGCGTACTCGACGGGGACGGCCAGGACGCGCGTCACGTCGTCGATGGGCGGGAGCCGGCGGTCGAAGAACGCCGGGTGTCCGTCGGCGACGGCGGCGATCGCGCCCGGGTCCAGCAGCGGGTGCCCCGCCACGATCGAGCTGGTATGCAAGATCCGGCCGGAGGCGTCCGCGACCTGGACGAACGCCTCGTCCGGCTCGATCAACCGGGCGGAGATCGCGGGAACGTCGGGGCCCGCCGTGCGGATCTGGCCGGCCAGCACGTCGGCGCGTGACCGCAACCCGGCGTCGACCTGGTCGAGGAGGTCCCACCCCGTGCGCACGTAGACGAAGACGCTGAGCGACGCCAGCACGAACGCCATCGCGGCCACGAAGACCGTCGTCACGCGCGCCCGCAGCGGCAGGCTCATGCGCCGGCCTCGCGGAGGCGGTAGCCGGCGCCGCGGACGGTCTCGATCGAGCGGGCACCGAACGGGCGGTCGACCTTGTCGCGGAGGAGCCGGACGAACACGTCGACGACGTTCGAGTCCGACTCGAACGCGAAGTCCCACACGTGTTCGATCAGCCGTGTCCTGGAGAGCACCTCGCCGGGGTGACGCATGAAGAACTCGAGGAGCGCGAACTCCTTCGGCGTCAGCCGGATCTCCGCGTGGCCGCGGCGAACGTCGCGCGTCGCCGGATCGAGGGTGAGGTCGCCCACGGCCAGGACGACGGGGCGCTCGCCCGGGCCGCGCCGGACGAGCGCCCGCAAGCGCGCCGAGAGCTCGGCGAACGAGAACGGCTTCGTCAGGTAGTCGTCCGCGCCCGCGTCGAGGCCGGCGACGCGGTCGCGAACGGCATCGCGCGCCGTCAGCAGCAGCACCGGTGCCCACCTCCCCTCGGCGCGCATGCGCCGGCACGCCTCGAACCCGTCGATCCCGGGCAGGAGGACGTCGAGGAGGATGACGTCGTAGTCCACCTCGAGCGCCATCGCCACACCGTCCTCGCCGGTGCCGACGAGGTCGACGGCGAAGCCGTCCTCGCGCAGCCGCACGTCGAGCATCGCGGCCATCTCCGGATGGTCCTCGACCACCAGCACGCGCACGACAGCCCCCCGGTCGGTCCGGCACGTCCCCGCCGAGCTCAGCCGCGGACGCGGACGAGCTTGGCAACCTCGTGTCCGCCGGACATCGACACCTCAAGCACGATGCCGAGCCCGGGTCCGTAGACCTTACGGTCGACGACGTCGGGCTCGACCGGGCTAAACTCGAGCGTCCTCAGCGCGCGGTGCACCGTGCCGTAGGGCACGTGGACGGTTCCGCCGAGCTGCACAACCCACGCCATGTCCTCGGCCTCGCCGGACAGACACTCCTGCCGATACGCGTCGGGGACCTGCGGGTCGGCCTCCATGATGATCCCCGGCTTGGCCCCGCCGACTCCGGACTCCCACGAGCCGGAGCGGTCGACCCGGCCGTTCGGCAGGAACGCCCGCGTGTCCTCGCCGAGGTACCAGACGTTGCCCTGGTCATCCTGCGCGTACCAATCCTTCGTCTTCTCGAGCAGCGACCC
>DATAEU010000051.1:0-41184 GCA_036257835.1 Actinomycetota bacterium
ATGCCCTCGAGATACTGCTCGAACGGCAGCGTCACGGTGATCGACCACGTGCCGTCGGCCGCCCGCTTGAACGAGAGAAGCCCCGGGTAGCGCGCGTCGAGCCTCGGCTGGTGGAAGTGCTTGCAACTCGAGTCGACGTGCGGGTACCGGCCGTGGACGAGCGTCGAGCCGTGGTGCGGCGACACGACGCGG
The DNA here is from genome assembly GCA_036257835.1 of Actinomycetota bacterium. GTDB lineage: Bacteria > Actinomycetota > UBA4738 > UBA4738 > HRBIN12 > DATAEU01. The sequence continues at coordinate 193 of DATAEU010000051.1, forward strand.
ACCACCTCGGCGGGCCGCGCCGTCGGGCTCGATGCAGGCGTGGCCGTCGGTGCGACCGGCGAGGACGCGGGTGCGGCCGACGTCGTCGATGTCGTCGGCGAGCCCCCGTTCCTCGTGCAGGCGGACGCGACGACCAGGAGCACGACGATCGATCGTGACGCGATCCGACACGCGAGCACCGACTGACGCTAGCACCGCGAACGCTTTCCTCCGGCCGGACGCGACGAGGCGGCCGCGCCATCCCCGCGGCGGTCCGCTCCGTAGTACCTCGGTCGGCTGGTGGCGGACCGCTCCGGCCCGCCTCTTCACGCCGGGCCGGAGGAGGCTGCGATGAGGGGAAGAACCGCGACGGCGATCGCGGGGACCGCGCTCGCGCTCGGGCTGATCGCCGCGATCGGGCTGGGAGCGAGCGCGCTCGCCGCGACCGACGGCTACACGGTCACGAGGCTCGTCTCGGATCAGGCGGGCGCCGCCGCGACGAGGGACAGGAGGCTCGTCAACGCATGGGGGCTGGCGGCAGGCCCGAGCACGTTCTGGTGGACCGCGAACAACGGCACCGACACGTCGTCGCTGGTCGACGGGGCGGGTACGCCGCAGCCGCTCGTCGTCGGGGTTCGGGGCGCGCCCACGGGCCTCGTCTTCAACGGCGGCACCGGCTTCCCCGTCACGGACGGGACGACGAGGGCGTCGGCGCTGTTCCTCTTCTCGACCGAGGCGGGCACGATCCGGGGCTGGAGCCCGACGGTCGGCACGGCGACCCCGCCCTCGACGCACACCGAGGAGGTCGTCGACCGGTCCCGGAAGGACGCGATCTATAAGGGCCTGGCGATCGCCTCGACGGCCGACGGCGACCGGCTGTACGCGACGGACTTCCATAACGGCCGCGTCGACGTGTTCGACGACGCCTTCCAGCGCGTGCGGGCGGCGGGCGCCTTCTCGGATCCGAACATCCCGCCGAGGTTCGCCCCGTTCGGCATCCAGAGCATCGGCGGCGACATCTTCGTGAGCTACGCGAAGCAGGACGCCGACGCCGAGGACGACGTCTCGGGCAGGCACCTCGGATACGTCGACGAATTCGACACGAGCGGTCAGCTCGTGCAGCGGATCGCCACACGCGGCCCGCTCAACGCGCCGTGGGGTCTCGCGATGGCGCCGGCGGACTTCGGCACGGCATCGGGCGACCTGCTGGTCGGCAACTTCGGCGACGGACGGATCCACGCGTACGACGTCTCGGCGATGGGCTCGCCCTCGCTGGTAGGAACACTGGCGAAGGCCAACGGCACGCCCATCGCGATCGACGGGCTCTGGGGGCTTGGGTTCGGCAACGACGGCAACGCCGGACCGGCGAACTCGCTGTACTTCACCGCGGGTCCCGACGACGAGGCGCACGGCCTCTTCGGGAGCATCACGGTGGCGACCCCGTAACACCGCACCGCGCGGCTCCCAATGGGTCGCGGTTCGTTCGGGCGTACCGGCGGTAGGCTCGAGCGAACCGCGACATCCAGGGGGACGATCACATGGAGTACCGGACCCTCGGCGCGACCGGCGTGCGCGTCAGCACCCATTGCCTCGGCGCGATGATGTTCGGCGCGTGGGGCAACACCGACGTGGACGAGTGCCAAGAAATCATCCGCGCGGCGATCGACGGCGGGATCAACTTCATCGACACGGCCGACGTCTACTCATCGGGACAGTCCGAGGAGATCGTCGGGCGGGCGCTGAAGGGCCGGCGCGACGAGGTGGTCCTGGCGACGAAGGTCCACGGCGAGATGGGGCCGGGCCAGAACGAGCGCGGCAACTCACGCCTGTGGATCGCGCGCGAGGTCGAGAACAGCCTGCGCCGCCTCGGCACCGATCACATCGACCTGTACCAGATCCACCGTCCCGAGCAGGAGACCGACATCGAGGAGACGCTCAGCGCGCTCACCGATCTGCAGCAGCAGGGCAAGATCCGATACTTCGGCTCGTCGACGTTCCCGGGATGGCAGCTCGTGGAGTCGCACTGGATGGCGGAGCGCCGCGGCCTGTCCCGGTTCCGCACCGAACAGCCGCCGTACTCGATCTTCGTCCGTTGGATCGAGCACGACGTCCTCCCCGTCGCCCGTCGGTACGGGATGGGGGTCCTAGTCTGGAGCCCGCTCTGCCGCGGGTGGCTCAGTGGCCGGTACCGCCGCAGCGAGTTCGACCGCTCCGCCGAGTCGCGGTCGCAACGCGGGAAGGAGCGCGGCGAGTGGATCGCGGCGCAGTTCGACGAGTCCCGGCCCGAGAACCAGCGCAAGCTCGACCTCGTCGAGGAGCTCGTCAAGGTCGCCGACGACACCGGCATCTCGATGACGCACATGGCGATCGCGTTCACGCTCGCCCATCCGGCAGTGACGTCGGCGATCATCGGACCGCGGACGATGGCGCAGCTCGAGGACCTGCTGGCCGGAGCCGACGTGCGCCTCGACACGGCGACGCTCGATGCGATCGACCGTGTCGTGCCGCCCGGGACGATCGTCGACGAGAACGACCGCGGTTACTCGCCGTGGTGGTTCGACCCGTCGATGCGGCGACGGTCCTAGCGGGCTACCGCGGGAGCGCCCTGGCCGGCTCGAACGGCCCGATCCAGATCGTGGAGGGCAAGCCGGGCCCGTTGCAGGGCGGCGGCTGCGTGCCGTCCATCCCGTAGACCGGCGCCTCGCCGCTGCCCGGGATCCGGATCTTCCACAGCGGTGTGGCGGCGTTCCCCGTACCGCACCAGTTGCTCCAGCGGAACCGGATGGAGGCGGCGGCTCCGGGCTTCAGCGTGACGACCGGCCACCCCGCCGGCGTCGGGAGCGCGTTGGCCTGCCACTGCGGCTCGGTCCTGCGAACCCCGTAGCGGTTCTGGCCCGCCACCGGCGAGAGATCGGCACCGAGGAGCGTGAGGCCCGGGTAGCCCTGGAGCGTGCACCTCGTCGAGGAGTAGTTCGAGACGAGGATCGCTCCCTCGACGGAGCCCATAGCCCCGCCGAGGCTCGCGTCCACTCGGACCTGCCCCGACGTGCATCGCGGCAACGCGGCACCCGTGGCGGGGGGCGGAGAGGTCGAGGCGACCATGCCACTCCCGCCTCCTCCGGGCTCGCCGCGACCGGCGCGGTTCACGAGTTGCAGCGCGCCGACGACGCCGCCGCCCAGGACGAGGACCACCACGAGCGCGACGGCGCCGGTGGACGCGATCCGCACCCGCGAGCGCCGACGGAGCGCCGGCGGCACCTCGGAGTGCGGCGGCACCTCCCGCGCCTTCCGCTCGAACAGCGCCCGGAGCTCGTCGTCGACGTCGGTCATCGTTCCTCACCATCCATCCGGGTCCGCAGGGTCGAGAGGCCGCGCGACACCAACGACTTCACGGTGCCGATCGGGCAGCGAAGGACGTCGGCGATCTGCCGTTCGGAAAGGTCTTCGTAGAACCGCAGCACGAGGGCGGCGCGCTGGCGTTGCGGCAGTCCGGCGAGCGCACGCCACAGGGCGTCGCGATCGCCGAGCTGGGCGATCGGCGCCGCCTCGGCGCTCGGTCCGGCGGGGGGGTGGCGCTGGAGGTAGCTCCGCTCGACCTTCCGGCGGCGGAAGTACGACCGCGAGAGGTTCACGACCGTTCGCCGCAGGTACGCCTCGAACGCGCCCTCGTCCCGCAGGTGCGCGAGCCTGCCGGCGAGACGCACGAACGCGTCCTGCACGAGATCCTCGGCGAGCGCGCGGTCGCCGGTCAGCAGGTACGCCAGGCGCGTGGCGTCGTCGGCGTACCGCAGGTACAGCTCGCCGAGCCGTCCCACGCGCGTCCGCTCCCGCCGCTCGGTCACCTCGTGCAGCATCCACCCAGACACGCGATGAAGACGGCTAGGTCGGCCGAAAGGTTGCAGCGCTGTCGGACGCGAGAGGCGCCCCTTCGACCGCCGCCTGATCGGACGGTTCTCATCGAGTTCTTCGGCGGCTTTGCCGACCCCTAACGTGGCGTTGCACGGGTCTTACCGGCGCTCCGTCTACCGTGATCGCATGCTCGCCCGCCAGGAGGACCGATGAGCTACGTGATCGCCGAACCGTGCGTGGACGTCCACGACCGCGCATGCGTCGACGAGTGTCCCGTCGACTGCATCTACGACGGGGTGCGCAAGAGCTACATCCATCCCGACGAGTGCGTGGATTGCGGCGCGTGCGAGGCCGTCTGCCCGGTCACCGCGATCTTCTACGACGCCGACCTCCCCGGCGGATGGCAGCACTACCGGAACATCGAGCGCGAGTTCTTCGGGCCCGGCATCACGGCGCTCGGGTCGCCGGGTGGCGCGGCGGGCGTCGGCGCCCTCGACGTCGACCACCCGTACGTCGCCGACCTGCCGCCGGCCGACACCGCGGCGTGAGGCACGGTGGGCAGGGAGGGCCAAGCGATCGAGGGAAGGAGGCACACATGAACAAGAGGTCCGCGATCGTGACGGCGGGTGGTGTCGTCGCGTCGTTCGTCGCCGGCGCCGTCTCGGTATCGTCCGGGCTCGGGCTGGGGAACAGCGTGACCGCCGCCACGGCGGCGCCGACGAGCGGCCCGACCGCCTCTCGCGTCAAGCCGGTGATCAAGCACCGCCGCATCGTCGTCCACAAGAAGGCGCCGAAGGCGAGGGCCGCCGGCCCGCAGACCGTCGTGCTCCCCGCACCCGCTTCGTCCATCGCGACTGCGCCGATCTCGATGACGAGCGGCAGCCATGCATCGGGCAGCGGCGAGCTCGACGACGCGACCGAGAGCGGCGGGGATGACTGAGCATGTCGGCGCCGGCTGTCCGCACCAAACGCGCCTCGCGCACGGCCATCCGGGTCTGGGCGTGGGCCGCCGGGGTGCTGAGCTTCCTGACGCCGTACGGCCTGCTCGGCCTCTGGCCGAAACCGGCCGAGGCCGCCTGGGCCACGACGACCCCGCCGGCCGTGGCGCCGAAGCAGGCCCGGCCCGTCGTGATCGTCGTGACCAAGAAGATCGTCTACACGAAGTCGCCCACCACGTCGGTGACCTCGAGCGGCCCGGTCCACTACGTGTACGCGCCGTCCACGAGCACCGCGACGGCGACGACCTGCGGAACGCACCCGTGTTGACCCCGACGGTCGACGTCGAGCGCCGGACGTTCCCGGCGATGGGCACGACGGTCCGGTTGATCGCGCCGGCGAGCGACGACCCGGGCCGCATCACGCGCGCGGCCGCTCGCGTGCAGCGCGTCTTCGCGCGCGAGGAGCAGCGCTTCTCGCGCTTCCGCGCCGACAGCGAGCTGAGCCGCGTGAACGCCGATTCGGGCACGTGGGCCCGCATCTCGAAGCCGTTCGCGGCGCTCACGCATCGCGCGCTCCGCGCCGCGGACGAGACGGACGGGCTGTTCGACCCGACCGTCCTGCCGGCGCTCCGGGCCGCCGGCTACGACCGCGACTTCGCCGGGATCGTCGACCGCGAGCTCGCCGACATCCGTCGCGACGTCAAGGCGTTGATGATCAAGAACGCGACCGCATGCGGCGCGTGGCGCGACATCGAGATCGACGGCGACCGGATCCGCCTGCCTGAGGGCGCGGAGCTCGACTTCGGCGGCATCGCGAAGGGATGGACGGTCGACGCGGCCATGCGCGTGGTCTCGGACCTCGGATGGGCGATCGTCGACGCCGGCGGCGACCTCCGGATTTCGGGTCACCCGCCCGTCGACGGGCTCGAGGTCGGGGTCGAGGACCCCGAGGAACCCGGAACCGAGATCCTCCGGCTCCGGCTGCCGCAGGGGGCGCTCGCGACGACGTCGGTTCGCGTGCGCTCGTGGGGGGCGGGTGTGCATCACGTCATCGACCCGCGCACGGCCCTTCCCTCGCTGACGCCGGTCGTCCAGGCGACGGTGTGGGCACCGACCTGCACCGATGCCGAGGTGTGGTCCAAGGCGGCGGTCCTCGGCGGCACCCCGGTGCTCGATCGCCTGTCCGGGATGCTCGTGATGGAGACCGGCGAGATCCTGACGAGCTTCGACGAGGCGCGACCGACGAGCATGCGGAAGGCGATCGCATGACGACGTGGAACGTGCTCCGCGCCGCCGGGATCGGCGCGTACCTGATGCTCTGGGCCTCGGTGGCGTGGGGTCTGCTCTCGACCACGCAGCTGTTCGGCAAGCGCGTCTCGAAGGCGACGAACGTCGCGCTGCATCAGGCCTTCTCCACCAGCGGCTTGCTGCTGCTCGCGACGCACCTCATCTTCGTCGTGAAGGACACGTTCGTGCCGTTCGGCTGGCTCGACGTCGTCGTGCCGTTCCGGGCGACGTACCGGCCGATCGGGGCGGCGTTCGGGATCGCCGCGATGTTCGTGATGATCCTCGGCGTCCTCAGCACGTCGTGGGGCCGCAAGCTGATCGGGACGAAGTGGTGGCGCCGAACGCACTCGCTCTCGGTGCCGGCGTTCTCGCTCGCGCTCGTCCACGGGCTTATGACCGGAACGGACACGCCGCGGCCGGCGCTGTTCTGGCTCTACCTGGCGACGACGGCGGCGCTCGTGTTCCTGCTGCTGGTGCGGGCGCTCACGTTCGGTAACCGGCCGCAGCGCGCCGCGGTGCCCGACCACGCCGTCCGGCGCGGTCCGACGATGCCGCCGCCCACCCGGCACGTCCCGGCCGGACGCGTTCCGGCGCGAGAGCGCGCCGCGGCTCGGTAACGCGGTCGCAGCGCTGGGCTCAACCGATGGAAGCGTCGGCGTTGCCGGGCTTGGACGTCGCGAGCGGCGGCTTGGCATTGACCGGGCGAAGGCTCGACCGCGGGACGAACCGGCTGCCGCTCCGGCTCGTGCGAACCGCCATGTGCAGCGCGCTGCCCTTCAGGTAGTCCTTCCACGTCAGGAACCACACCGTCCAGCCGTTCCCCCATGTTCCGGCGCGCGGGCTTCCCTCGACGGTGATCGGATCGCCCGGCACTGACATGTTGTAGTACGTCGTCGCGTTCTCCGGCGAGAGGTTGATGCAGCCGTGGCTGACGTTGGTGAACCCCTGGTCGTTCACGGACCAGAACGCGTCGTGCATGAAGTCCCCCGACAAGGTGAACCGGACCGAGTACGGAACCAGGATGTCGTACCCGGGCCCGATCATCTCCTCGGGGTTGTGCTTCTCGATCGACAGGTACGTGCCGTTCGGCGTATCGTCGCCCGGCTTGCCCGCGCTCATCGGCCAGTCGCCGAACAACTTCTTGTGCAGGTAGATCTTCACGTCGTGCGTCTGCGTGTTCGCGACCGAGATCAGCGATCGGCCGATCGTCCAGCTCTGCGTGAGCGTGTGGACGCCGTAGACGCCGGGCGCGCCCTCGACCCCATCGAGGTGGCCGACGAAGTCGACGTTCGTGTCTTCCTTCCAGTACATGCGAGGACGGAAGTACAGCGTCTGGTCGCCGTCCCAGTACCAGGCGCCGATCGCCGGACGCGAGGTCCGGACCTCGAGCGAGCGCTCGACCGCGGCCTTGTTCGTGATCGGCGCGCTGAACTGCAGGATGATCGGCATGCCGACGCCGTACATCTTGTGATACCCCTCGAAGATCGTCGTCGAGAACGTCTGCTCGGGCACGAGCGTGTGGAGCGCCGCGGTTCTCGTGACCCGCTGACCGTTGACATCGATCGCGGACGCGCGCACCACGTAGCGGGTGTCGGTCGTCAGTGCCCACGAGGTCGCCCACGACTCGTGACCGTCGCCGAAGTGCCCGTCGACCGGCTCGCCGTCGGCCTTCACCGTCACGCTCGCGAGCGTTCCGTGCTTCACCGTCACCGCGACGCCGCCGCTCGGGTCGGCCTTGGCACCGCGCGGCATGATCTCGATCCGGGCGCGCGGCGTGCCCGGCTCCGTCGGGGACGACGGGTCCGATCCGCTCGGGCCCGGGTGGGAGCCTTCGACGGGTGTCGCCGTGCATCCACTCGCCAACAGGCACAGCACCGCGAAGGCGACGACCGAGAACCGGCGGACGGGCGATCGCTTCATCCCAGCTTTCATACCGCAACGCCGGCGAAACGTTGCGGCGCGAGACAGGATGCCGGTCAGAGCGCCGGCAGGATCTGCCCCAGGAAGTCCTCGAGGCGCCCGCGACCCTCGCTCGGCCAGCCGATCACGAGGTCGCCGATCCCGCCCTCCGCCTTCCATCCGTAGGTCGCCTTGACCTCGTCCCACGGCTCGGAGATCGAGAGACTCGAGGCGCGGAGGATCGAAGCGGGCTCACGGCCGGCCTCCTCCGCCGCGCGGTCGATGATCGAGGTGATCTCGGCGAGCTCCCCGGCGTCATCGGGGTCGCCGTGCAACGCGTCCGCGTACCGGCCGGCGATCGGCAGCGTCCGTTTCCGGCCCTCGCCGCCGATCCAGATCGGCGGGTGCGGCTGCTGCAGCGGCTTCGAGTGGTACGACGCCCCGGGGAGCTGGAGCTCACGCCCCCTCGAACGTGACGTCGTCCCGCTCGAACAGCGCGAGCAGCACCTGGACGCCCTCCTCCAGCCGATCCATGCGCTCGCGCGTCGACGGGAAGGGGATGCCGAGCTCGCGGTGCTCGGGCTCGTTGTAGGCCGCGCCGACCGCGCACTCGACACGGCCGCCGGACAGGTGGTCGACGGTGACCACCTCGGCCGCGAGCACGGTCGGATGGCGGTGCGTCATCCCGGTGACGAGCGTGCCGAGCCGGACGCGGGACGTCTCGCGCGCGAGGCCGGCGAGGAGCGTCCACGCCTCGAGCGAGGGCCCCTTCGGGTCGCCGTAGAGCGCCTTGAAGTGATTGAACGATCGGCTAAGCACTTGCAAGGGTGTGATTCCCACGCGTGCCGTTCTCCGGATACCCCTGCCCCATCCACCCGAAAGGGCCTTCCAGCTGGGACAATGGGGTTCGTTGCGGGGGTACCTCCTAGGACCGCTCGGCGCGGGGGCGCGCGGCACGTATCCTTAGCAGCGCGCGTCGACGTCTCCGGTCGGCCGCCACCCACCGCTGCATGTCAGATCCCACACCTCGACGGCCGATCGGCGGCGCTCGGCGCACGAGCCGTCGCGCCGTGCTGACGGCGGCCGGGCTCGTCGTCATCGTCGCCCTGGCGCTCGGCGCCTTCTCGCTCGCTCGCTCGGAGACCGGCACCGACCACGCCGCGACCGCCACCCCGATCGCCGCACGGAGTTCCGCGCGGTCGGCGACAACGTCCACAACGGCGACGACCACCGCCGCGACGCCGACGTACGCGCCCACGCCGACGGTCGCCACGGGTGGCCGGAACTATCGCTACATCTGGACCGGAACGCCCGGTCGCCGGTTCACCGATCAGGAGTTCCGGAGTCTCACGCGTCACGACGCGCTGATCATCATCGCGAAGGCATACGGCAACAGCTTCGCCGACGACGACGCCGCCGCGCGTCGACTCGTCTCGCTCGACCCGGATGCGACGGTGCTCGTGAACTTCCTCGCCGGCGCGCTGCCACCGGTCCTCGCCGACCGATGGGGTCCGGCCTTCAACGACGCGTGGCTGCTTCGCGACGCGAACGGCAACCCGATCGGCGATTGCTCCGGCGGCGAGTGCCAGTATCGCGTCGACGTCGCCGACCCCGGCTACCGGCGGTTCCTGGTCGCGCAGGTCCAGGAGCGCATGCGAGCCGCACCGTACGCCGGGGTGATGTACGACAACCTCCACTACTACGACCAGCGGCAGTATCCGGACCTGTCCACCGAGCAGATCCAACGGTTGAACGCGGGATTCCGCGCCCTGCTCCGCGAAACGCGCGACGCCCTCGGCCCGGACCGCGTCGTGTTCTTCAACGGTGTGTCGAGGAACATCGGGCACGTCATCGTCGCCGACAGAGGCTTCGACCTCCTCACGACGGCGACGGGAGCGCAGGACGAGACGTTCTGCTACCTCGACAACCAGAACCGGTTCCACGGTGGCCGCGCCATGATCGAGGACGACCGCCGATACCACCGTCTCGCCGCTCACGGAAGCACGATCCTCGAGTCCGTTCATCTCGAGAGCGCGGCCGCCCACGCCGATGCGGCGCACATCGAGCGATACTGCTTCGCGCACTATCTGATGACGTTCGTGCCCGGGATGACGTTCGTGCAGTTCAAGGCGTTCTCCGACCAGGACGAGGGCCCCCAGATCGCATCCAACAACACGGCTGAGGAGGGGCTCGCGCTCGGCGCGCCGGCGGGCTCGTTCGATCGCCACGGGACCGTGCTGCGGCGGCGGTTCGAACACGGATGGGTCTTCGTCAACACCGGCACCTCGTCGGCCGACATCACGCTTCCGGCGAGGCTCGTGCTGTGGAACGGCGGGACGAGGGGTGGGAGCTTCGTGCGGGGTGAGTCGTACGCGCTCCCCGCGCAGGACGCCGCCTACTTCCTCTCGGCGTAGTCGGCGCGCCGGCGCCCGGGCCACTGCTTGAGACTCAGCCGGCGATGCTCCCGATCAACGCAACCGAGCCGAGGTCATCCGCAACAAGGCGCAGAACCTCGCGAACGGTTGGAAGCGTGCGGCTGAGCGAGGCGGCAAGGACTGCGCGGATATGCTGGTGGTGACCCGCAGGCAGCAAGACGAGGACGGGGCGGACCGGTACTCGGTGGTCGTGGGCCGGGACCACAAGGCCGCGGAGACCGTCCGCGAGCGGGCCTTTCCAAGAAGAAGTAGCCGAGCCCAACCGGAGAGGCCTCGGGGAGAGCCGCCGACGAGGCGGGCGCTCTGAGGTTGAGTGATCGCCTTCGGGGCGAAGCTGGAGGAGGTGGGCGAGGTCTCGGGGTCAGCGCGACATCTACGATGGAGAACCCGCCTGGTCGAACGCCCAGACGCCGTCCAACCCCGCCTCCTCCGCGAGCGTCGCGCGCGACACGATCTCGTCCCACGTCAGCTGAAGCAGGGAGATGTCGAGGCCGAGCCGCACGGGGCGCACTCTAGCCGCCGATCGGGCGGGGAGGCGGGGAACGTCCGCTGCCCGCTCACACGAGGGCCGGGCCGCGCCGGCCGAGGCTCAATCCGGAAGGAGCGGCACGGAGATCCCGGGGTCGCGGTGGAGCAGGACGGCGCGGCCGATCGACTTCGAACCGTACTTCTCGCGGACCTCGTCGAGCGCGTGGTCGACGGCGTCGGTCCGCGAGCGCTCGAACGGAAGCGCGAGCTGGATGGCGGAGTCGTCGGTGAGGTTGGTGAACGTGATGCCGATCAGGGTGATGCCGCCGCTGCGGATATTCGGCATCGCGGCCGCGAGCAGCCCTCGCGCGACGGCAAGGAGCGTCTCCGTCCGGCCGGTCGCCTCCGCGACCGTGTGCGAGCGCGTGGCGCGCGAGAAGTCCCCGAATCGCAGTCGCAGGATCACCGTGCGCGTCACCCGGTGCGCCTTCCGTAATCTCCGCGCGAGCCGGTCGACCAGCGCGACGAGATCGGCGTCGAGCTCCTCGGCGGAGCGCGGTCGCCGGCCGAGCGCCCGCTGGGTTCCGATCGAGCGGCGCCGACGGCCGACGGTGACCCGACGCGGATCGCGATTGTGCGAGAGCGCGTGGAGCTGGCGGCCCACCGCGCGCCCGAGCATCTTCACGAGCGCGGCCTCCTCGAGGCCGGCCACCTCGCCCACCGTCGCCAGCCCGTGCTCGTGCAGCTTGGTCGCCGTCGCGGGACCGACGCCCCATAGCGCCTCGACCGGAAGCGGATGCAGGAACTCGAGCTCGCCTGCGGGTTCGACGACGAGGAGGCCGTCGGGCTTGGCGACGCCGCTGGCGACCTTCGCGAGGAACTTGGTCCGCGCCACCCCGACCGTGATCGGCAGGCCGACGCGCTCGCGCACCTGCTGCCGCAGACGGACGGCGATCTCGGTCGGGGTGCCCGAGATCGTCCGCAGGCCGCCGACGTCCAGGAACGCCTCGTCGATGGACAGCGCCTCGACGAACGGCGTGGTGTCGTCAAAGACCGCGAACATCGCCGTGCTCGCCTCGCTGTACGCCTCCATCCTCGGCCGGACGACGATCGCCTGCGGACACAGCTCGAGCGCCTGTCGGCCGCCCATCGGCGTCCGCACGCCGAAGGCCTTCGCCTCGTAGCTGGCCGCGAGCACAACCCCGGCGCCGACGATGACCGGCTTGCCACGCAGGTCGGGGTTGTCCCGCTGCTCGACCGACGCATAGAAGGAATCGACGTCGGCGTGCAGGATGGTGGCCTCGTCCCGCATCCGTCCATCGTCGCACCCGCCGCCGACGGGCGCGCGCGGCCGCCCCCGCATCGCCGGGCTAGGCTGGAGTCATGCCACGCGCGGTGTGGAGCGGAGCGCTGTCGTTCGGCCTCGTCACGATCCCCGTGCGCCTCTATCCCGCGACGGAGCCCAAGGACGTGCGCTTCCACCTGATGGACCAGCGTGGGCGGCGCGTCCGATACCGCCGGTTCGTCGAATGGGAGCCGCCACCGGACCCCGAGGACGCATCGCAGCCGCCGCAGTCGCGCGCCGAGCGGTTCGAACCGCCCGCCGCGCCCGAGGCAGGCGAGCGCGACCACCCTCGAGCCGCCGCCGCCGGCCGGCCCGCCGAGGAGGAGGTCGAGTACGGCGAGCTCATGCGCGGGTTCGAGACCGACGAGGGCCTTGTGCTGCTCAGCCAAGACGAGATCGAGCACGTCCGTCCCGAGCCCAGCCGCACGATCGACATCGAGGCGTTCGTGGAGCTGCGCGACATCGACCCCGTGTATTTCGAGAAGAGCTACGTGATGGCGCCCCAACGCGGCGCCGAGAACACGTACGCCCTGCTGCTGCGCGCGATCGAGCGCTCGGGCCGCGTCGGCGTCGGCCGGTTCGTCCTGCGGACGAAGCCGCATCTCGTGGCGATCCGCCCACGCGACGGGGCGATCGGCCTCGAGACGCTGTTCTTCGGCGACGAGGTGCGCGACCCCCGTTCGCTGCTACAAGGCATCGACGGCATCGTCGTCTCGGAGCGCGAGCTCGGGCTGGCCGAGACGCTGATCAAGACGCTCGAGACCGAGTGGGATCCGGCGGCGTACGCCGACACCTACCGCGAGGAGCTCCTGAAGAAGATCGCGGAGAAGACGCCGGTCGAGAGCGAGGAGGATCGCGAGCTTGCAGCCGAGGCGCCGAGCCGCCGCGCCGAGGAGCTCATGGAGGCGTTGAAGGCCAGTGTCGAGGCGGCGAAGAAGGCGAAGAAGCGGCCATCGCGGAAGCGGCCGGCCTAACGCACTCGGTCCTCAGCCGCCGAAGCTCGACCAGTCGAACGACGGCAGCGGCGACGGCACCTCGTCGGCCGCTCCGTAGGTCAGGACGATGACCTCGTGATCGGCGAGCGAGAGCGTCCGCGCATCACCGGCGTACGGTTGCCCGTCGACGAACACGGCGAGCGACCGTGTCGCGTCGTTGCAGTAACCGCCGAGGCACGTTCGCGACAGCCGGACGCCCCACACGTCGAAGAACTCGCCGAGGGTCGCGCGCCACGAGGTGCTCCACGACTCGACGTGGATGATGCTGGGCTCGCCCTCGTGGACGTGGAGCGGCGATTCGGCGTTCGTGGCGAGCCCGATGTCCGCCGGCACCGGAACGCGCCGGCCGTCGATCACGATCGCGAGGTACGCGTGGATGTGCTGGAAGCCGCCGACCGGCGGCAGACCGAGGATCGCCAGTCGATCACGGAGCTCGTGCGTGTTGCTCGGCCACGGCGCCCGCGTCGTCAGCATGCCGGGAAGGCGAGCCGACGCGTCGCTCTCCAACGTCGACACGTTCGCGGTGAGCGAGCGGACGATCGACAGGACGAGCAGGACGACGACGACCCCGACGACGGCCAGCAACGCCGTTCGTCGCCGGGCGCTCGTCTGGCGCGCCGTCACATCCGTCACGGCACGCGAGCGTACCGCGACCCTAGGCCTGGACGGGCACCTCGTAGATCTCGTCGGCCGGATGACCCGCCCGCTCGTGGATGCTGCGGTGCACGTCCATGAACTCCGGCATGGACGAGTACACCGTCGCTTGCGGGGGAACGGTATGACAAGAAGGAGAGGAGGTGCGCGATGCCGGACAAGCGACCGAGCGTGAAGAACGAGAAACAGTACGAGGGCCTCCGCAAGAAGGGCATGTCCAAGGAGCGGGCGGCCAAGATCGCGAACACGCCGAACGCCTCGAGCAAGGGCGGCAAGAAGGCGGCCGCCAAGCGCAAGAAGGCGTCGAGCACGCGCAAGAACTCGTAGCGACGGGGGTGACCACGATGGCGACGACGAAGCAGGTCAAAGCCGCCAAGCGCAACGTGAAGAAGGCGCAGGCCGGGGCGAAGAAGCGGCGTACGATCGCACATCTGCCGAAGAGCACGCGCCGAGCGCTGGGGCAGCAGGGCGCGGCGGGACGCAAGCGGCATGGCCGCGCGGGCGCCCGCCTCGAGGATCGGAACCGGCAGCAGCTCTACGAGCTCGCCAAGAAGAGCGGCATCCCGGGCCGCTCCACGATGGGCCGGGACGATCTAATCCGCGCGCTGAAGAGGGCGAGCTGACCGGGGGCGACGCCGCGCCGCTCGGTCACCCGAGCCGGAGCGGCGGGAAGCGTTCCGCCAGCCCCTGGGCGTACACCTGGAACAGCGGCACCGGCTGCGACAGCCCGGCCAGCCGGTGCCGCCCGACGCTCCGCATCCGGACTCCGGCGTCCGTGCGACCGAGCGCCGTCTTCGTCGCGCCCGACACCAGGATCTGGCCGCCGTGGCCGACGTACCCGATCCGAGCGACGATGTTGACCGCGAGCCCCACGTAACCGCCTTCGGTGAGCGTCGTCCGGCCGGTGTGGATCCCGGCACGAACCTTGCACTCGAGGTCCTTCGGCCACCGCTTCTCGGCGAGCGCGAGGTGGATCGCGATCGCGGCGCGAACCGCCGGTCCCGCCTGCGGGAAGACCGAGAGCACCTCGTCGCCGTGCGAATCCACTCGCTGCCCGGCCTCGCGCCGGACGGCGTTCCGCACGGTCGAGCGGACCTCTTTCAGCAACGCCGGGTAGTCGTCGCCCATCTGCTCGAGCAGCCGCGTCGACCCCTCGATGTCGGTCAGCAGGAACGTCACGATGCCGGTGGGGTACCCGTCGAAATCGGGTGAGCCACGCTCGAACCGTAGCTGGCTGGTGATGAACCCGACCGGGACGATCTTGAAGCGCTTGGCCGCATTCAACAGCCGCCGGCGGGCGACCTCGCGGGCCGCGTCGTCCTCGAACGGCACCCGGTCGAACCGCGCCAGCGCGTTCCGGACGTGCGCCTCGTCGTGGATCGGGAGTCGCCGCCGGCCCTTCGAGTCGATGTACGCGAACGCGCGGTCGGGAAGGCCCGCGCGCTCCCTGGCTGTGAGCTTTGCCACAGGACGACGATACCGGGACCCGCCGACGCAGGGTGCCCTGGCCGGATGTCGCTTCTTGCGAGCCCCGCTAGGGTTCGGTCCTTGACCGATCCGATCATCTCCACGGAAGGGCTCGTCAAGCGCTTCGGTGCGGTCGAGGCACTGAAGGGCATCGACATGCGGGTCGAGGGCGGGACCGTGTTCGGGCTGCTCGGGCCCAACGGCGCCGGCAAGACGACGGCCGTCCGGATCCTCTCGACGCTGCTGCTGCCCGACGCCGGGAGCGCGCAGGTCGACGGGCTCGACGTCGTTCGGGACGCCGAGGAGCTGCGGTACCGCATCGGCCTCGCCGGCCAGAGCGCCGCCGTCGACGAGAACCTGACCGGACTCGAGAACCTCGAGCTCGTCGGGCGGCTTTACGGGCTCCCGCGCGTGGAGGCCCGCCGGCGCAGCGGCGAGATCCTCGAGCGGTTCGGACTCTCCGAGGCCGCCAACCGCACCGCGAAGACGTACTCGGGCGGGATGCGACGGCGGCTCGACCTGGCGGCGAGCCTCGTCGGACGGCCGCGCGTGCTGTTCCTGGACGAGCCGACCACGGGCCTCGACCCTCGGAGCCGCATCGACGTGTGGGAGTTCATCCGCGAGCTGCAGTCGGAGGGTGCGACGCTGCTGCTCACGACGCAATACCTCGAGGAGGCCGACCGGTTGGCCGACCGAATCGCCGTCATCGACCTCGGCACCGTGATCGCCGAGGGAACCTCCGACGATCTCAAGGCCCGGATCGGCGGCGAGGTGCTGGAGCTCCAGCTCGAGCGCCTCGTGGACCTGCCGGTCGCCGTCGACGCGCTCGCGGGCCTCGGCACGGGCGAGCCGCGGCCCGACCCGGTCAGCGGCGTCGTGCGCGTGCCCGTCGGCGACGAGGGACCGGCCGTCACGCTGCAGAGCACGCGCCGGCTCGACGAGCGCAAGATCGCCCTCGCCGGGTTCGCACTGCACCGGCCGACGCTCGATGACGTGTTCCTCGCGCTGACCGGGCACGCGGCCGAGGACGGAGCGGCGCCCACGCCGCCCAAACGACGAGGACGAAGGGGGCGACCGGAATGAGCACACTCGTGGAGCACACCACGGTTCGCCACGCACCCAGGGGCATCCCGGCGCGCGTCGCGCAGGCAGTGTCGGACGGGTTTCTGCTGACCGGCCGCAACATGCGGACCCTGGTGCGCGTGCCGACCGTGTTCATCTTCGAGCTGGTGCAGCCGGTGATGTTCGTGCTGCTGTTCCGCTTCATCTACGCGAACCAGCTGTCGAAGCTCCCGCCGGAGCTGCCCTACGTGATGTTCCTGATGCCGGGGATCTTCGTGCAGAACGCGATCTTCGGCGCGACGACGACGGCGATCGGTCTTGCGGAGGACATGAAGAAAGGGGTGATCGACCGGTTCCGCTCGCTGCCGATGGCACGGTCGGCGGTGCTGGCCGGGCGGACGACGTTCGATCTCGCCAAGAACTCGATCCTGCTGGCGATCGTCATCGCGATCGGGTACGGGGTCGGCTTCCGCTTCCAGAACGGGTTCGCCGGCGCGGTCGGTGTCGTCGTGCTCGTCCTCGCGGTCGGGTTCACCTTCTCGTGGATCTCCGCCTGCATCGGTCTCTCGCTCAAGGAGGTCGAGGCGGTCCAGGCCGCGTCGTTCACCTGGATCTTCCCGGTCGTGTTCGTGAGCTCGGCGTTCGTGCCCGTCGCGGGGATGGCGGGGTTCCTGCAGGTCGTCGCGCGCAACAACCCGGTGACGCACTGGTGCAACCTGGCGCGGTATCTCTCGCTCGGCAACATCGCCCTGATCGACGTGACGACCGGTCAACCGATCGACACGTTCGAGGGATTGCTGGTCAAGTCGGTCGCGTGGATCGTCGGGCTGCTGGTGATCTTCGTGCCGCTCGCGATCCGGCTCTACCGCAAACTGAACTGACGAGCCAGCTCCTCCGGATCGCACGGGCATCGCCGTCCACGACGCCCGCCAACAGGCACGTCCTTCCCACGGGGCCGTGCATGCACGGATCGCCCTCTGGCCGCGCCTACCGATTCCCTCCCCGGCGTGACCAGCCACGTGGGCGACCTCCGCCTCAGGGTGAGGCGGACGCTCGACTCCGGGACCTGCGTCGTCCCCCGCCGGCGGCGCACGAAAGAGTCGTTCGACCGATGGCGCGGCGACCTGGAGCGCCGCAGTCTTGAGCCATGAAGCCTCTCAGGGTCGTCCTTGCCGCGCTCGCCGCGATCGCCGTGGCGGGCACCATCGCGAACGCCGCTCCCGGCGGGGTCCACGGAAAGCCATCGCCGAGTGTCTCGGCCAGCGTCTCGGAGGCGCCGGAACCCAGCGAGACCGAGGCGCCCGAGCCGACCGAGACCGAGGCGCCCGAGCCGACCGAGACCGAGTCGCCGGACGCGGAAGCCAAGAGGTCCGACGAGACGGGCAAGGGGCCCGACTTCTCCGGGTGCGTCGGCCTGACCGGGCTCGACAATGCGATCTGCCGCCACGAGGCGCTCCTGAAGATCCACCCCGACAACCCGGGTCTCAACAACTCGCTCGGACACCTGCAGACGAACGCCGCCAGGCACTCGGCGTCGGGAACGCACGGCAAGCCCGGCTCGTAGAGAACGTCGCGCGCGCCCGCCGGGCGGAGTGTCATCCGCACGGCGCGGGCTTGGCGACCGCCGGACCGGATGTACCCGGTCGTCACCGTCACGATCTCGATCGCGAACGTCGTCGTCGACCTCCTTACACACGCATCGATCCGCGCGGTGCGGTACGGGTGAACCGCGCAGTCGCGATCGGATGTATCGGCAGCGCTGGCGGCGGGTAGATATCTGGTGAGTCCAGAAGGAGGTGTTCCATGCGCAACAGCGATCTCTGGACGTATCGGGAAGACATCTGGGTCATCACGCCGATGACCGACACGGACGACACTCGCACCTCGAACACCCGAACCCGCATCGGGATGATGGACCTGACGGGCTTCGAGATCGAGGCGCGGGACGGGTCGATCGGAAAGGTCGACGAGGCGACGAACGAGACCAGCCGCTCGTGGCTGATCGTCGATACGGGCCCGTGGATCTTCGGCCGGAAGGTCATGATCCCGGCCGGTGCCGTCGAGCGGATCGATCGCGACACGAAGAGGGTCTCCCTGAACCTCACGAAGGACCAGATCGAGAACTCGCCCGAGTTCGACCGCGATCGGATAAACGACGAGTACCGAACGCAACTGGGCGACTACTACACGAGGGCCGGCTGGACGCGAGCGGCCTGACGATCAGATCGGCCACCGAGAAGCGAGGAGCGGCTCGACGAGCCGCTCCTCTTGCGCTCATTCACGAGCTGTTCCGGTCACCGCCCACACTTCCGTCAGGATCGCACCTCGGGCTCACGTGGCGTCGGGAACCGACCCGATGTCCGGCAGCTCGTACACGTCGATGTTCGCGGTGTCACAGACGATACGTGAGAACAGGAGATCGATACCGCTCCCCACCCTCGACGCGAGGGACATCGAGTCGTCGATGTCGACGCCGTCCGGCATCGCGACGATCCTCGTCGGCGCCGCCGACACGTCGGCGACCGGCAGACGGAGCACGAGGACCTGCCGCCCGCACCCACCACCCTTGCCCGAGCGCACGAATACACGCGGCCGTTCGTCTCGTCGACGACCGGCGCGTACTGCGGACGGCCGTTCTTCGTCGGGATCACCATCGTCGTCTTCGTCGCGATGTCGAAGACGTACACCGAGCACGTCGACGAGCAGCGAGTCCAGGTCGCGTAACGCTCGCCGACCGCCCCCGTCGGCACGTAGTACCGGCTGATGGCCCAGGTGGCGAGGTCGATGGTCACCCCCGTCGAGCGGTCGCGGAGCTCGACGGCGGTGCGCCACTTCCCGTTCTTCCGGTAGTCGACATCGAACAGGATGTATCCGCCGAGATCCGAGGGCCCCACTCCCATCGCTTCGTGTTCACTCCGGGAACCGGCGTTCGCATCTGGGTGTCGAGGTCGTAGAAGTACAGGCCGGAGGGGTTCGTCCGCGCCGACAGGTCGACCTGCTGGAAGATGACGGTATTCGTGCCGGGGTCCAACCCGCCCGTGAATCCCTGCGTGTTCGCCGCGTTGAGCTGGATCGCGGTTCCGCCCGCGATCGGTCTGGCGAACGCGTTCGAGACGCTATGCGCGTTCATGGAATTCGCTCGGGACGTCCACGCGACCCACGTCGAGTTCGCGTACCCATCGGATTGCTGCGGCCTCCCCCCGATCAGAAGCACCGGCGTTACGGCGGCCAAGACGGAACCGGTCAGCACCACAGTCACGACGACCGCGAGCGGCAAACCGAACGAGTGGACCCGCCGAAGGAACATCGCCATCGCCACCTCGGAGATGGCCTCGGAATACTCCTTCGTCGGCGACCGCGAAGGACGGAACGCCCCGCGCCGAGTGGGACCCGGTCGCCGTCGCGCGAGAAGCGGGTCTCAAACGAGGAATCGCCCGTGCTACGTCAGAACGACGACCTCGTCGCCGACCGAGATCGTGCCGTCGGTGAGGACGTCGGCGTTGATGCCCGCCCGGTGGACGAGCTCCTTCACGATCCCCGGCCTGGTGAGCTGCTCGAGGTGCCGACAGGGCTCGCAGAGCGCGACACCGTAGCACTCGACCTCGCCGACCCGGAAGCGCTTGCCGACCAGGTCGTTCAGCCGCACGCCGCGAACCGTCAGCTGTCGCCGGGTGGCGCCCGGCTCGAGGCCGGCGTCCTCGACGACCTCCTCCTCGACGAGGGTCAGCGCGCCACCGGGCGGCGCGCCGTTCGGGAAGAAGTGCCGGTCGCCCTCGAGCCCCTTGCCGGCCTCGGCCGTGACCGACTCGACGGGCCACAGCTCCGGGACCCCCGCGGCGCCGAGATGGATCGCGACGACCCTCATCCGCCCTCCTCAGGCGAGACGGTACACGCGCTCGGCGTTCTCGAACGCGATCATGCGCGCCACGCGCCCGGCGTCGGCGAGCGTCCAGTCGCCCGATCCCACCCAGCCACCGGCCACCGTGGTGAACGCACGCCGCCACAGCACGGCGCCGAGGTGATGCAGCTCCGACGGTCCCCAGGCATCCGACGAGAACAGCTGCTTGCCGAACGGACCGACCTCGAGCGACTCGGCGAGGAGCTGCGGCGACTGCGCACCGAGGTAGTTCACCGCCACGCCGACGTCGAAGTACACGTTCGGGTAGATGTGCGCGAGGTAGCCGGCGTCGCGGTGGTACGGGTAGCAGTGCAGCAGCATGATCGGCGTGCCCGAGGGCTCGGACAGCTTGATGAAGTCGGTGAGGAGCGCGGGGTTCGCCAGCGCGAGGTGCACGTCGGAGTCCCCGAACCCGACGTGGAACTGCAAGGGCAGCCCGGCGTCGATCGCCGACCACAGCAGGTGCCGGAGCAGGCGCGCGTCGGTCACCCGCGGTGTCGCGCCGGCGTCGATCTCGGCGAACCATGTCCCCGCACCGGCGGCCACCTCAGCCCCGGTCGGGCGTTCGGGGTCGAAGCCGAAGCCATGACGATACGCGACGATACTCTTGGTCCCGACGGCCCCGCGGACGAGGCGCTGCTGCAAGCGCTCGACGAAGGCCGCGCCGAACGTCGCCGCGTCCATGCCCCCGGCCGCCACCTCCTCGGCGACGGATTCCAGGCGGACGATCTCGCGAGCGCGCGCGCCCGATGCCGTCGCCATGCCATCGAGATCGAGCAGGTCGTCGGTCGCGAACCCCGTGTCGATCACGTAGTCGGACACCCCCGACGACCCGAGCAGGCGGCGGTTCACCTCCTCGGGGCCGAGCTCCCGCCGGCTGGCGACGTACGAGTTGGGATCGGCGTGCGGCTCGAGGCCGAGCGCGGGCGCACACCACCGGAGGATCGCGAATCCGAGCTGCGTGTCGAACGCCGACGCGCCGGGCGCGAGGCCCCGGTCCGACTCCGTGATCACGCGTTCGAGTCCCGCCCGATCGAGCGGGATCTTCAGGGCGCCGTGGACGTGGTGGTCGACGAGCCGGAGCCCGTCGACCACCTCCCCGAGCGCGACACCCGCGGCGTCGCCGCTCGCCGGCCGCATCCCGGGGTCAGGCGGCGTCGGCCGCCGACAGCCCTTCCTCCGCGGTCAGCCGCTGCCCCGCGCGCTGCGCGATCGCCGGCCGAACCAGGACGAGCACGACCGACAGCAGGATCCACACCCCGCACACGATCGGCAGGAAGAAGAACGCATTGGTCGAACCGTCCGTGTTGTGCATCGCCGGATACGGCCACACGTTCCGGTAGATCGTGTAGCCCAGCACCAGCAGTGCGCCGATCGGGATGACGATCTGCCACATCGCGACACGGGCCTGCCCGGAGAAGAAGAGAAGCCTCATCGCGCCGAGCGTCGCCATGATGTACGCGAACAACAGGATCAGCGTTCCGATCACGCCGGACCAGAGGAACACGTCGAACGGTTTCGCGCCGAACACAGTGGCCAGGATCGCGATCACGACGTACATCCCGATCGTCGCGACAACCGTCGCCGGCGCCGGGGTCCCGTGCGCTTCCGAGACACCGGCGAGCGCCGAGGGGCCGACGCCATCGCGGCTGAGCGCGAACAGGAGACGGGCGCACCCCACCAGACACGCGAGCGCGCACCCGAACGCGCTGATCGCCGTACCGAGGGTGACGATATCGCCGACCCACCCGCCCATGAACTTGCTGCCGAGCTCCCCGAGCAGCGACGACGACGCTCCGAACGCCGCGACCCCCTTCGCGTCCGTCCCGAAACCGAGCATCTCGACGGCGGTGACGAAGACGAAGTAGACGCCGCCGAAGATCGCAACGCCGAGGATCGCGCGCGGGATGTCGCGCCTCGGGTTGTGCGCCTCCTCGCCGAGCGTCGCCGCCGCCTCGAACCCCGCGAACGACAGGAACCCGAACACGACGCCGAGGAACAGGACCGACGGCGAAACGCCCTTCGGGACCGTGAACATGTTCAGCGTGAAGCTCGTGTGCGTCGGCGCGTTCCCGCCGATCACCCGGATCAGCACCACGAGGCACACGAGCAGGATCAGCGCGACCGTCGTCACCTCGACGTACAGGAGCAGCCGGGTCCCGTGCTTGACCGGCCGGATGCCGAGGTAGCAGACGCCGAGCAGCGCGATGCCCCCGATCAGGAAGCCCGCCCAGAACGGCTGGTTGTTCCACACACCGATGGCGTCGAGGAACGCCGCCCCGAAGATGCCCGCGGCCATCGAGGTGACGCAGCCGTAGAACCCGTACGTCCCCATCAGCGACCAGCCGGCGACGACGCCGGAGCGGGCGCCGAGCGTCGCCCCGACGAACCCATAGACCGACCCGGCGTGGTTGAACTGCTGGCACAGCCTGACGAACGTGTACGCGACCAGCAGGACGCCGGCGGTCGCCAAGATGAACGTCAGCGGCACCGCCCGTCCGACCGTGAGCGCGCTGCCCTGCGGGTTGATGTTCGCCGCCATCGACGGCGCCATCAGGGCGAGCGAGACGCCGACCGCCTCCCAGATCGACAGCTCCCTGCGGAGCTGGCGTCCGGGCTCGGTGAGCGGCTGGGTTCGCGCCTCGAGCGACTCTGCCATCTTCCCCCCTTCCTCTGCGGACGTGCGGACTACACCGACCAGGCGAACCGGAAGCGCTCGACGAGCTCCTCGACCGACATCTTTTCCGCGACCTCGGCCTCGTGCCGCCGGACCGCGAGCAACGCCTCCAGCAGCTCGTCGCCGAGGATGTCCGCCGCGACCGGCGACTTCTCGAGCAGGTCGAGCATCGCCGGCTGGTGGTTCTCCATCTGCACGATGCCCGCGGCGTCGCGCTCCTGCTGCGTGAGCGTCGCGGGATCCGTCGTCGTTTCGAGTGGCAAGGCCGGCCGTTCGGCGAGCGAGCGGCGAGCGATCCCCGTCAGCATCGCGTACACGACGTACGGGTTCGCGGACGGGTCGATGCACTTCACCTCGACGCTCGCGCCGCGCGGGTTGCCCGGCGTGCCGGCGATCAAGCGCACGGCGGCCTCCCGGTTCTCGAGCCCCCAGCACGCGTACACGCCGGACCAATGGCTCGGCTGCAGTCGGAGCCCGGACAAGAGCGACGGCGCGAACGCGCCGATCACCTCGGGCAGCGCCTCGACGTACCCGGCGACGATCGCCGCGCCGTCGTGGGTCAGCCCGTAGGGCTCGTCGCCGCCCGACAGCATCGGCGTGCCGCCACGCCAGAACGACAGGTGGACGTGCGCGCCGTTGCCCACGCCCTCCGGGAACGCGCGGGGGGAGAACGAGAGCCGGAGGCCGTTCCGGCGCGCGGCCCGGCAGAGCAGGATCCGCGCGACGACGTTGTGGTCGGCGGCGCGCATCGGCGCCTGCGGCGCGAGCGACATCTCGAACTGCCCGGGACCGTACTCGGCGTGGAACTGCTCGACGCCGATGCCGGCGTGCTCGAAGGCGGCGTGGACGTCGTCGACGAACGCCGACTGCTCGAGCAGCGGCGCGAGCCCGTAGGCGGGCCCGCCGTGCCCGGCGACGTGGTGGTCGTCGGCGGCGAAGGCGCAGAACTCGATCTCGGTCGCCGCCAGGATCTCGATCTCGTCCGCCTCGATCGCGGACTGTTGCCGCCGGGCGGCGCCGCGCGGATCGAACGCCATCGGCTCGCCCTCCTGATCGGCGAGCTCGAGCGGCGCCCACGCGACACCGTCGCCGAGCTGCACGACGGCATCGAGATCCGCGCGCATGCGCATGTCGCCGACGGCGCCGAACCGGGGGGTGAACGCGATCCCGTCGTCGATGCAGAAGATGACCCAGACGGGCGAGGCGCCGAGGCCCGGGGCGCCGAACACCCCCGCGCGGTCGATCGAGGTCTGCTTGGCCCGGAACACGCCCGAGCTGTCGACGAAGGTCCCGGTGAGCAGCCGCACACCCTCCCGGCGAAGGGCGTCGATCCGCGCGGCGGCGTCACGCTCGGACAGGAACGGGAGACGAGCCGGTGTCGTCATCGACCCTCCTCTTCGAGGACTGGCAAGACGAGATGTCCCGCGATCCGCTCGGACCGCTGGATGGTGCCCGAAATGGCGGCGAACCCGCAAGGGGGTCCGGTCCGGGTAGGGTGAGGACATGGATCGAAACACCGGCCGAGGTGGGAGCGGGAGCGCGAGCCGGAGCGCGGGCGTGACCGTCGCGAAGCTCCTCGACGCGGTGGCCGAACACGCCCCGGTCGTCGGCAAGGTCGTCGCCGACAGAGCGCCGGCGATCGCGAAGGTCGTCGCGGATCGCGCGCCGGCCGCGGCGCGGAAGCTCACCGCCAAGTCGTCACCGAAGGTGCAGCGCTTCGCGCGGACCGTCGCGACGCAGGCGGCGAGGCGAGCTCCTCAGCTCGGCGAGTCGCTCGCGAAGAACGCGCCGAAGGTGGCCGATCGGGTAGCCGCGCGGGCGCGCCGGGCCGGGCCGGCGTCGGGCTCGGCCTCGGCCTGACGCGGGCTCGGCTCCCGCTGTGGCGGGGGCGTCTATCGCTCGCCGCGCGGTCGAGCGGACTCCATCCACGGCTCGACCAGAACGCAGGCCGCCCTGTGCTCGATGGAGGTCGCGGAACGCAGCTCGGGGTCGATGCTCCGGCAGCGATCTTGGACCGCGGGACAGCGCGGGTGGAACCGACAGCCCCGGGGCACGTCGATCGGGTTCGGCGGCTCGCCTCCGAGGATCTGCGGCGTCGCACGGTCGCGTGGATCCCGCTTGGGGACGACCGACAGCAGCGCCTGCGTGTAGGGGTGCCGCGGATCGCGCACGACCTCTGTTGCCCGGCCCTCCTCGACGATCCGGCCCAGGTACATGACGGCGATCCGGTCGGCGAATCGCGCCGCCGTCGAGAGATCGTGCGTGATCATCACGACGCCGAGATCGCCCGCACGCCGCAGACCGTCCAACAGCCGGAGAACGCCGGCGCGGACCGACACGTCAAGCATCGAGACCGGCTCGTCGGCGACGAGCAGCGCCGGGTCCAGCACGAGGCCGGCGGCGATCGCGATCCGCTGGCGCTGGCCGCCGGAGAGCTCGTGCGGGAACCGGTCGAGGTACATCGCCGGTGGCGTCAGCTCGACGCGGGCGAGCGCCTCCATGATGCGACGGTGTCGCTCACGCCGATCGCCGCCGAGGCCGTGGATCAGCATCGGCTCCTCGACGGCCTGGCGAACGCGGAACCGCGGGTCGAGGGACTCGTAGGGGTCCTGATAGATCATCTGGACCGCGCGACGCGTGCGACGGAGCTCGCGGTGGGACAGACGCGTGATGTCGAGACCGTCGACGGCGATCCGGCCGGAGACCGGATCGATCATGCGAAGGATCGCCTGCGCGGTCGACGTCTTGCCGCAGCCGGATTCGCCGACGAGGGCGAGCATCTCGCCACGGCGAAGCGAGAACGAGACACCGTCGACGGCGTGGACGGCTCGTCTAGGCTCGCGTCGCAGCGCGCCGACGATCCCCCGCCGGACGGGGTAGGTCACGACGAGATCGCGGACGTCGAGCAGCGGCGCTCGGGTCTCCCCGGCCGACGGGGACAGGGCGCCGGTCGCCACGACGCCGCTCACGTCGAGCCCGCCGATGCGCCTGCCGGCAGATCGTTGAGGTGACATGCGGCGGAGCCGCCGCCTTCAACCCATCGCAGCACCGGCCGCTCGCGCTCGCACCGGTCGAACGCTCGATCGCAGCGGGACCGGAACGGGCATCCGACGATCCCGCGGTCCAGGCGCGGGGGCGAACCGGGGATCGAGAGGACGTCCTCGTCGCCGTACAGGTCCGGTGTGGCGGCGAACAGCATCCGCGTGTAGGGGTGCCGCGGCGAGTGGAACAGGCGCTCCATCGCGCCCTCCTCGACGATCTCGCCCGCGTACATGACGGCCGCGCGCTCGCACACCTGCGCGACGACCGGCAGGTCGTGGGTGACGAGGATCAGCGAGAGCCCGAGGTCGCGGGCGAGCCGCTCGAGCAGCTCGAGGATCTGGGCCTGCACCATGACGTCGAGCGCCGTCGTCGGCTCGTCCGCGAGGAGGACCTTCGGGTCACACGCGAGCGCCATCGCGAGCGCCGCGCGCTGGCGCATGCCGCCCGAGAACTCGTGCGGGAAGCGCGCGCCGGCCGAAGGCGCGATCCCGACCATCTCGAGCAGCTCGCCGGCGCGTTTGCGTGCGGCCGCGCCCTCGGCGGTGCCGTGGAGCTCCATCGGCTCCACGATCTGGGCCTCGACGGTCTTCACGGGGTTCAACGCGTTCATCGCGCCCTGGAACACCATGGCGATGTCTCGCCAGCGGTGAGGACGGGCGACCTCCTCCTCCGGAGATAGGATCGAAGCTCCCTCCAGACGGACCTCTCCGGCGACCGACGCGGACGACGGCAGCAAGCCCAGGATCGCGAGGATCGTGGTGCTCTTGCCGCATCCCGACTCCCCGACGAGACCCACACGCTCACCGGCGTCGACGTCCAGGCTTACGCCTTGCACGGCATGCAGTTGTCGGCTGCCCGACAGATCGAACCAGACGTGCAGGTCGCGCACCTCCAACAGCGTCATCGCGGTCCCTGCGTCATCGGCGGGAGGAGGCGGAAGACACGGGGAGATACATAGGCGACCTTGAGACGCGGGTTCAGGGCGTCTTCGATCGCCTGTCCGAGCCAGAAACAGGCCATGATCATCAGCGCGACGCAGAGACCGGCCGGGATCACTGCCCACCACGCACCGGACGAGATCGCCGTGCGCAGGAACGCGAACTCGATGATGTTGCCCCACGTGATCGACGTGGGATCGCCGAGGCCGAGGAACGCCAGCGCCGTTTCGTCGAAGATCGCCACGGCGACCGTGAGGACGGTGTTCGCCATCAGCAACGGTCCGATCTGCGGCAGGACGTGGCGGAAGATGATCCGAAGGTCGCTGGCGCCGAGCGAGCGCGAACGCTTGACGTACACGCGCTCGCGGACGCTCTTCACCTGCGCGCGCACGATGCGAGCGGTCGTCGTCCACAGCAGCAGGGCGATCACGAAGATCAGGTGCGTGAGACTCGCGCCCCAGACGGCGGCCACGATGATCGCGAGCGGCAGGTCCGGGATCACGATGAAGTAGTCGGTGATCCGCATCAGGACGCCGTCCGCCCAGCCGCCGAAGTATCCGGCCACGAGACCGATGCCGCCGCCGATCACCATGGCGACCAGCGTGGCGGCGAATCCCACGATCATCGAGATCCTGCCGCCCTGGATGAGGAGCGAGAGCATGTCGATACCGCCGTCGTCGAGGCCGAACGGGTGATGGATCGAGGGCGGCGCGTAGATCGGTCCGACGCGCGTGTGCACGTCGTACGGTTCGATCCACGGCGCAAGGAACGCGAGGATCACGAACAGCAGCAGGACGGCCAACCCGATCTGCGCCTGCCGGCTCTCCCGCAGCACCCGCAAGAACCAGTTCCCGGACTCCCCGACCGCGGGGACCCCCTCGACGTCGAGGAGCTCGTCCGACATGTCTGCGCGAACGCCCATCGCTACTCCGTGATCCTCGGGTCCAGGCGGAAGTACAGGAGATCGGCGAGGAAGTTGAAGAACACCACCGACACGGTGAGCACGAGGAACGCTCCCTGCAGCATCGGGTAATCGCGTTCGGTCACGGCTTGATACACGGCGTTGCCGATCCCCGGCCAGGAGAACACCGTCTCGACCAGGATGACGCCGGCAACGATGTACCCGAGCGACAGCGCGATCAGCGTCGTGGTCGGCAGGAGCGCATTGCGGAAGGCATGCCGAACGACGATCCGGCGCTGCGACAGCCCCTTGGCTCGAGCGGTGAGAACGTAGTCCTCACCGAGCGTCTCCAGCATCGCCGATCGGACGATGAGCGTGTACTCACCGTAGAGGGTCAGCGCCACCGTCAGCGAGGGAAGGAACATGTGCCGCAGGACGTCGGCGGTGTGTTCCCACCACGTCGGATCGATCAGGAAGTCGTCCGTTCGTCCGTGGCTCGGGAACCACGCGGACAGGTAGATCAGCAGCACCAGCGCGAGCCACTGGGTGGGGAACGAGTAGAACGCGATCGCGAGATTCGTGCTCACCTGGTCCATGCGCGTGCCGCGCCGCCACGCCGAGAACACCCCGGTGAGGATGCCGATCACGATCGCGACGAACGTTCCGAGGGTCACCATCGGGATCGTGTTGGCGAGGTCCTCGCGCAGGTTGTCCCACACGGGCTGCTGGTTGGTGAACGAGATACCCATGTTGCCGTGCAGCAGCTCGCGCAGGTAGATCAGGTACTGTTCCCACTTGGGCCTGTCGAGGCCGAACTGCACCTCGAGCGAATGCCGCAGCGAGGCCGTTGCGCGCGGCACGCGGGCGAGGCTCCGGACGGCGTCGCCGGGCAGCACGCGGAAGAGGAAGAAGTTGATGGTGATCGCGACGAACACGGTCGCGAGCGCGAACAACACCCGCTTGATCAGGTAGTCGCCGCGCCGCACCTGCCTCGTCCCGTGTCCGCCCCGGGGCGACTCACGCCTGGTGGACCGACGTGAGGCTCTGGGTCGAGAAGTTGTTGAAGATGCCCTGCGTCGACTCGACGAAGCCCGTCCACTTCTTGGACCAGGCATCGAGCCGCTTGTCGTACGTCAGGATGATGTAGGGGCGATCCTTGAAGACCATCTGCTGCATCTGGTAGACGACCCGTTGGCGCTCGGTGGGATCGACCGCGGACTTCTGCTCCTTGTAGAGCTTGTCGTACTCGGGGTTGCAGTAGCCGGTGTCGTTCCACGAGCCGTACTGGTTGCACGTGAGCACCGACAGGATGAAGTCCGGGTCCGCTGCCGGGAACCAGTCCCACATCGCGAGGTCGAAGTCGTACCCGCACTTGCCGCCGCAGTACATGGCGTTCCACGCGGCGTTGTCATCGAGGCGCTGCTGCGACAGCTGGACGCCGATCTGCTTGAAGTCCTGCTGGATGATCTGGAACGCGCGGTCGCCGGCACCCTCCTCGTCCTGCGGGAAGACGACCTGGTACGACATCGGGTGGCCATCGGCGACGCGGATGCCGTCCGATCCCTTGTGGAAACCGAGCGAGTCCAGGATCTGGTTGGCCTTCTCGACGTCGAACGGAAGCGGCTGCACGCTCGGGTCGTGCCACGCCGTCCCGCCGGTCGCGTTGCCGGCGGGGACGATCGTCGAGCCCGGGCTCGCGTACCCCAGCCACGCCGTCTGCACGATGGAATTGCGGTCGATCGCGTACTCCATCGCCTCGCGAACCTGCGGGTTCAGCAGCTCCCGGTGGTCGGTCTTGTTGGGGTCGACGTTGATGATGAAGTCGCGGAGCGAGAGCGCCTGTCCCACGTACACGTTCATGCCGGCGGACTTCAGCGTCTCGACGCTGGTCGGCGGGATCTCGTTGATCGCGTCGAGCTGGTCGGTCTTGAGCGCGGTGATCATCGCGTCCTCGTCGCGGAAGAACTGCAGGCCGAACCCGTCGATGCTCGGCTTCTCCCCGTACCAGTTCGGGTTCGCCTCGAACAGGGCGATGTCGTTCTTCTTGTACTCGGTCATCACGAACGGACCGCCGCCGACGAGCGGCTGGCCGTTCTCCGGCACGTTTGGGAACGTCTTGAGTGCCTTGCCGTCACCGGTCGCGTACTGCGACCACACCTGCGGCGGCAGGATCGGCGTGAGACCGAGGTCGAACAAGGCCGTTCCCGAGGGTTGGTCGTAGGTCGCCACGACGGTGTTCGCGTCCGTCGCCTCGATCGTCTTCAGGAACGTCACGCTGCCCGCCCACGCGCCGGTGGGCCCGTCGGCGTACTTCTTGATCATGTTGAACGTGAACGCCACGTCGTCCGCCGTCAGCGCCTGTCCGTCCGACCACTTGGCGTTCGGGACCGTGTGGAACGTAACGGTGAGGCCGTCGTCGGATCGCTGCCAGTCGGTCGCGAAGCTCGGCATGTAGTCGTATGTCGAGGTCGTCGTGTCGTACTGCAGCAGGCTCGGATAGATGTACATCCAGGTCGAGTAGTCGTCCTGGTTGAAGCCGACGAAGGGGTTCGGGGAGATGAGGCCGGAGCTCGTCCCGATCCGAAGCGTCCCGCCCTGAGGGGCGGACGACGAGCCCTGGTTGTTCGACGTTCCGCTGCAACTCGAGGCAACGACCGCGATGGTCGCTACGGCTGCAACAACGAACAGACGACCGCGCCGACGATACATGTGCCCTCCCGCCCCGGCTGATGTGGGCGGTATGTAAGCACGCCGTTGAGCGGTCGTTCAAGACACGTTTGACGTCGTTTCCCGGCGCTCTGTGTTCGGGAGGTCCTCGCGGACAATACGGACGACGACCTCGGCGGCCGGATGATACTTCGATCTTTTCCGGCCGAGCAGCCTGGCGGCCAGCGCTGTCAGCACGGCGCTGCCGAGCACCATCCCGACGAGGCTCTTGACCGAACGGAGCGGTGCCGGGACGCGGGCTTCCAGCTCGCGGAGATCCGCCTCGAGCCGGCGCCGCGTCTCCTCGATCTCGGTCACCTCGCGATCTGTTCCCTTGCCCATCTCGCGTCCTCCTTCAGCGTCTCCCGCGTCCGCTCGCCGGCCGGCGGCGCCGACCTGATGGCACGCCTCCCGATCATCGCGAGCACCAACGCGACGACCACCAGCAGCAGACCGACGATGAGGATCGCCGCCCAGACCGGCAGCACGATCGCGAGCGCGGCCGCGCCGGCCGCGGCCAGGAACCCGATCGCATACGCCGCGACGACCCCGGCGCCGCCGAACATCGCCGCGCCCTGCGCCCGAACCGCCGCCGCCCGCCCCGCCTCGAGCTTCGCGAGCTCGACGTGCTGACGGGCGAGCGTCCTGACGCCGCCCACGACGGACGTCACCACCTCGCCGAACGACCGCCTCCCCGCGCCCGGATCCGGCCCGGGGTCGTTCGCGCTCCCGACACTCATGCCTGCCCCCTTCTCGCTCGATCGTCTCCACCCTATGCATCGACATGCATCGACGCTCGGGCCGCGACGGCGTGGTAGGCCGAACGGGCGATGGAGCCCCCCGCACGGCGGAGGCTCCAGATAGAACGAACGATCGATGGCCCGGGACCTCGGGCCGTGGTACTTGTCGGTGTCCGTCGAGGGCGGCTTCGGGCCGTCTACCGGGAGCGCACGGCCTTATGTCCATTATCGAACGCCCACCGCCGCCGCCGACGGCCGGGGACCCGCCGCCGGGCGATCGGCTACGCGTCATCACGGCAGGCCGCGTCGGCAACATGGACGCGCGCCTCGGGACGAGCGGGTTCGACGTCGTCGCGGTGGCCGAGACCGAGGCCGACCTCCTCGTCGCCGTCCGCGCCGACGAGCCGGACGCGATCGTCGTCGAGGCCGACCTCTGCGAATCGCTCGAGCACGTCCGGGCGCTCGCGCCCGACGCCGTCGTCGTCGTCGTCGGCGACCACACGCCGGCCGGAGCCGTGGGGCGCATCGAGCGCGGGGTGACGGGAACCGTCATGGCCGGCCTGCTCCACGCGCTGGTCGCCGACGGGGTCGGGGCGGCTGCCGCGTGCGGGCTCATCCCCGCGATGCACCCACCCGCGGCGCCCGCGCACGTCGGCGGGTCGCTCCTGTCGACCAAGGTGCACGCGCTGGGGACGCAGGTCGCCGACCTCCTCCGCGATCACGCGGCGACCGTCGCGGGGGCCGGCGCCGTCGCCGCGGCCGTCTCGGCCGCCATCGTCCTTTCGATGCAGGCTCCCCGCGTTCACGAACGCGCAGCCGGCGGTACCGCTCCCATCCCGGTCGTGGCGCCCGCATCTCCACAGGCGCCGGTGATCGCGCCGTCGCCGTCGCACGCGTCGCGCACGCCGAACCACGACCGCCCGACGCACCACGCGAGGACCGCCGCGCAGGTCGCCCGCGCCGTTCAGGCGTCCGCCCCCCCGACACGGCCGGTCCCGCCGCCGTCGGTCACACCGCCGCCGGCTCCCCGCCCGTCGCCGGCCCCCCGCCCGTCGCCGACGCCTCCCCCGCCGAGCCCGACGCCGCCGCCATCCGAGACTCCTCCGCCGCCCACCCCGACGCCGCCGCCGGAGACCACGGTGCCCCCGCCGACCGCGGACGCGACGCGCCCGCCAGGCGTCGCACACGGCTGGGACGGCATCAGGCCGCCGAAGAACGACGACAACGGCAATCACACCGGCTGGACGAGCAACTCGGTTCCCGCCGACGAGCCGCCGGCCGACGAGCCGCCGGCCGCCCTACCGCCGCCGCCCGCTCAGGCCGGCGGGACCGAGCGGATCGTCGGCACGTAGGCAGGCGGGTCCGGCGTACGAGGACGATGCAGCAGCGGTGCCAGCCGCTCGAGCGGCAGGAGATCGACGGCGTACGCGTCGAGCAGGCGCGCCTGCAGCGCGACCGGGTCTAGGTCGGTCGTCGCCGAGCGGCGGGTGTCAGGGACCTCGATGCCGCCGCTGTGCCGCTTGCACAGCGGATACAGGCGATCGAGGAACCGGTGGACGACCGACGGGGTGCCGGGTCCGGGTTCGAACCAGGCGCACATCGCGCACACCAGGCGTAGGCGCGCCGGATACGCCCTCGCCGCCCTCCAGCCGCGCTCGTGCTCGATGACGCGGCCCCACAGGGCGACGGTCCCCACGACCGGCGGCGGCGGCCACGCCGGACGCGACCGGTCGAACACATCGAGTGACCTCGCCGCGTAGATCCCGCACCGGCAGGCCGCGTCGGGCGCCTCGTGCGGCGGTCGGAACAACGAGAGGAGCGGCCTGGCGCCGCACCGCGCCGCCAGCGGCCGCCTCGGCACCCAGACGTCCACCCCGTCGCCGACGGGATGCAGCAGCGGGCCCTCGTCCTCGTCCTCGGACAGGTCCCACGCGCGCCAGCCGTCGATCGCCTCGACGGCCGCCTCAGGGGTGTCGAGATGCATCCCCAGATCGTTCGCGCCGGGGCCCGCTCGCGCAAGACCGCAGACGTGGTGGTGGATGCGGCGACACCGGGCGAGCATCATCAACCGATGGCCCGATCCTCACGGCGGCGCTCGAGGCTCCGCGGCCGGCACATCCGCGGCAGCGTCCGCGTCGCGGTCTCGGTCGGCGCGGGGCTGACCGTGTACGGGGTCTGCGCGACGCTCATGCCCTGGCAGCTCTCCTCGTTGCTCGGGTGGGACGCCACGGTCATGGTATTCGTCGGGTGGGTCTGGGCGACGATCCTCTCGCTCGATCCCTCCGAGACGCGCGAGCTCTCGACCGTGGAGGACGACTCGCGCGCCGCGGCAGATGCGATCCTGATCGGCGCGAGCCTCGTCAGCCTGATCGGCGTGGGTCTCACTCTCCTTCGGGCGGCGACCGACACCAGCGGTGGCCGTGATGTCGCGAGCCTGCTCGCGTTCCTCACCGTGCTCTCGTCGTGGGCCGCAGTGCAGACGGTGTTCGCGCTCCGGTACGCACGCGTGTTCTACGGAGGTGACGCGGGCATCGACTTCCACGGCGGCGGGGCCCCGGACTACCGGGACTTCGCCTACATCGCGCTCACGATCGGGATGACGTACCAGGTCTCGGACTCGGAACTCACGTCGAAGGCGTTCCGGCGTCTCGTGGTTCGACAGGCGTTGCTGTCGTACCTGTTCGGGATCATCGGCATCGCGATCACGATCAACGTGGTGGCGTCGCTGCTCACGAGGTGACGGCGCACGCGAGATGTCGACGCCGGCCCGGCGTCAGCCGAACGGCGTCGAGGTATGCAGGTGCGCGAGGGCGAGGCAATGCCGCTGCGCCTCTCGCCACGTCGACACGTCCGTCCGAGCCGCAACGCACGCGTCGAAGTCGAAGGGGATCGGCCGCAGATGTCCGACGCGCAGGCGGTGCGCCACCGACACGACGATCGGCGCCGAGACACCGGCGACGTCCGAGGTGTGCGCGGTTCGGGCGGTCGCGCGAGCGTCACCGGGGGCAGGTCGGCCGGTGATGCCGCTCACGGCGACCGAGAGCACGACCGTCACGGGCAGCGCCGCCCACCACCATTCGCGAACCAGATCGCGACCTCGGCCCGGCCCCCTGCGACGCGACGACCCGTCGTCCATCCGGGGATCGTACGTGCGCACCGCCCGCGTCTGTAGGCTGCGCGCGTGCCCGACGTCGTCGTGGTGGGCGGTGGCATCATCGGCGTCTCGTGCGCGTACGAGCTCGCGCGCGCCGGCGCCTCCGTCACGCTGGTCGAGCGCGAGGAGCTCGCGTTCGGAGCCTCCGGACGCAACCAGGGGCTGTGGGTCCTGCCCGATCACCCGGAGGCCGTCCCGATGGCGCGACTGAGCCTGCGGACGTACCTCGAGCTCGCGGACGACGCTCCCCTTCCCCTCCGGCTCGACCGCCAGCCGGTCGGCGTGATCCAGGTCGCGGAGGACGAGGACAAGATCCCGAGCGCGCGCGAGGCGGTCGAGCATGTCCGCGCGCACGGCATCGAGGTCGAGGATCTCGACCAGGCGTCGCTGTTCGAGCTCGAGCCGCTCGTCGGCCCGGACATCGCCGCCGCGTGGCTCCGGCACGAGGGCTATCGAACCGATCCGGCGGCCCTGACCGTCGCGTTCGGGCTCCTCGCGAAGGCCCGCGGCGCGCAGATCCGGCGGCACCTCGGCGCGCGTTCGGTCGTCCTCGAGGGCGATCGCGTTCGCGGCGTGGTGACGGACGAGGGACGGGTCGGTGCCGACGTGACGGTCGTCGCGGCCGGTCCGTGGTCCGGACAGGTCCTCGACCCGATCGGCGTCCGGCTTCCCGTCACCGGCGCGCGGGGATGGCTCGTTCGCGTGGGACCGATCGCCGACCCGCTCAACCACCTGATCGAGGGCGGCTGGCGCGATCCCGCCCACTGGAGTTGGTCCGCCGAGTCGATGACGGTGGGGCGCGTGCTCGAGGACGGCCTCTCGCGGCCCTCGGTGTCGTCGCTCCTGCACCCGCACGCCGAAGACGGGACGGTCCTGATCGGCTCGACCACGCAGGAGTGGCTCACGCCCGAGCCGGACTCGGCGGCGGCGGTCGTCGAGCTGCTGCGCTCGGCCACACGGATCGTGCCCTCGATCGCGGAGGCGCCGGTGCTGTCGTCCTGGTGGGGCATCCGCCCACTGTCGGCGGACGGGCTCCCGCTGGTCGGAGCGCTGGGCGACGGGCTCGTCGTGGCCACCGGCCACGGATCCGAGGGCATCATCCTCGGCGCCGGCACCGGCCGGCTCGTGGCCTCGATCGTGCTCGGCACGGAGCCGCCGTTCGACCCGGCGCCGTTCGACCCGCTGCGGTTCGCGGCGACGAGCTGACGTGGCGACGATCGACGACGCCGCGCGGATCGCGCTCGCGTTCCCGGAGGCGACCGAGGGCGAGCGACACGGGAACCGGACCTGGTCGGTCGCCGGCAAGGCCTTCGCGTGGGAACGGCCGTTCGGCAAGGCCGACCTGAAGCGGTTCGGCGACGAGCCGCCTCCCGAGGGACCGATCCTCGCCGTCCGCGTCGAGGACCTGATCGAGAAGGAGGCGGTGCTCGCCGAGAACCGGCGGGGCTTCTTCACGATCGCCCACTTCGACGGCTATCCGGCGGTGCTGATCCAGCTCCGGAGGGTCGCGCCGGGCAGGCTGCGCGAGGCGCTCACCGACGGCTGGCTCGCGTGCGCGCCGGCCGAGCTCGCGAAGAGCTTCCTGGCGCGATGATCGTCAGGCGAGCCCGAGGGTCCGGGCGAAATTGTCGCCCATGATGCCGGCGAGCTTCTCCTGCGGGATCGGCGGGATCGAGCTCGCGTCCGCCTCCTCGTTCACGCTGGCGAGCTTGCGGAGCAGCGCCACCGGGTCGTAGAGGAATCCTGGATAGTCCGTTCCGAAGAACAGCTTCTCCAGCGGGACGAACATCGGCTCGCATCGCGACAGCAACAGGAAGAGGTCGCGCCGCGTGACACTCGCGATCAGGTACGAGAGCTCGGCGTAGAAGTTCGGATGCTTGGTCAGCAGGAACAGCGCTTCGTCGACCCACGGCCACCCGCAGTGCGCGACGATCACGCGCAGGTCCCGGAAGACGCGTCCGACGTCGTCGAGCATCGCCGGCCGAGCGAGCTCGAGCTTGGCGTCGATCCTGGTCGAGCCGGCCTGGTGGATCATCACGGGGATCTCGAGCTCCTGGGCCCTCTCGTACACGGGGAACGCGACGTCGGGATCGTTCGCGGCCCAGTGCTGGTACATCGGATAGAGCTTCACGCCCGACAGGCGGAGCTCGACGATCGCCCGCTCGAGCTCCTCCACGGCCGCCTTCGGTCCCCGGTGGGCGGGGTTGACCGACGCGAACCCGATCAGCCGGTCCGGATCGTGGCGGACGACGGCCGCGAGGTAGTCGTTGCACTTCTCCGGATGCATCGGACCGTCGACGCCCAGCTGTCCCGTCGTGTCGACGGTCCCGATGAGCCGCCCCTCGAGCCACTGCGGGGAGATCGCGAGCACGACGACCTTGTCGAACCCGTCGTGGTCGCTGAGTGACTCCGTTGGCCCGATCACCGGCCAGCCCCTCCGCGTGAAGCCGCTCGCCTCCCACTCCTCCTCGGTCGGCATGCGGTGGGACGGCAGCTTCCCCATGCTCCGGTAGATGCAGAGCGATCCCTCGCGGCCGTAGTCCAGGGTGAACTCGGGGTCTTCGGCGAGGCTGAGGATGTGGCTGTGTGCGTCGATGATCACGGGGGCCGCCGGCGGGCGATCTCGGGCAGCGGCGGCCTCCGGGCGTTGTAGACGGAGGCGGGCTCGATCGGCGTGCCGTACCACCGCTGGTAGAAGTCGATCACGTACGGCTCGACCAAGCTGCCGAGCTCCGCCCATCTCCGGGTGCGCTCCGCCAGTCGGTACACGCGCTCCCGCACGGCCTCGGCGAACCGCGCCTTCACCTCCGCCTCGTCGACGACCGTCACGTGGCCCCCCTCGAGCAGCAGCCGGCCGTGCACCATCACGTCGTCGATGTCGGACGCCTCGGCCCGATCGATCACGACGTCGAGGAACGGCTCGGCGTCGTATCGGCCGGGCGGGAACAGGATGCGGTCCTTGCGGACGACGAGCAGGTCGGCCAGCCGGGCGGGCTCGAGCGCGCCGAGCCGGCCCTCCATCCCCAGCGCTCGCGCGCCGTTCTCGGCCGCCGAGCGCAGCACCTGCTCGCTGTCGAGCCGGCTTCGCTCGAACGTCGTCGGGGTGCGCTGGAGGTAGCAGGCGAGCCGGAGCTCTTGGAAGAAGTCCTCGCGGTCGGAGAACGAGATGCCGTCGGTGCCGAACGCGACCCGCCCGCCCGCGTCCATCATGTCGCGGACGCGCGCGATGCCGCTCGACAGCCGCAGGTTGCTGCCGGGGTCGTTCGACGCGATGGCGCCGGACTCGACGAACATCCGGATCTCGTCGTCCGTCACCCACACGAAGTGCTCGAGCACGGTGTCGGGCGTCAGCACACCGAGCTCCGAGAGCCGGCGCACGGCCGTCTTCCCGTACCGCTCGATGTTGTAGAGCATCTCGGACCTCGTCTCGAGGACGTGCGAGATCATCCCGGTGCCCACGTCGTCGGCCACGGCGCGGCACCGCCGGTACAGCTCGTCGGAGCACGCCGGCGTCCAGTCCGGCGCGGTTACGATGCGGATGCGGTCGCCGCGTCCGTGCCACTCCTCGAACAGGCGATCGAACGCCGCCATGACGTCCTCGACCGGCCAGGCGTAGCCCATCGGCGAGCGGCGGATCTCGTCGGCGAGGTCCGCCGGCAGTCTCGCGAGGAACGCCTCGTTCGGCTCGTGCACGTAGATGTTCTCGTCCCGGCTGACGAGGCCGAACGCCGTCCGCATCCCGATGTCCTCGTACGCGCGGAGCGCCGGCGGGCACCCGAAGTCCGCCATCCCCGGACGCCCGTAGTACATGTCGACCGTCGCCGTCTGCCCGCCCTTCAGAGCGTTGAGGAGCCCCCACAGGACGCCGACGTAGAGGTCGTCCTCCTCGACATCGCCGGTCGCCGCCTGGATGAAGACGTTGGCCCGCTCGAAGATGAACTGATACAGGCCCGGACCGATCGCGAGCTCGGAGTGGTAGTGGCAGTTCACGAACCCGGGCATCACGAAGTGCTCGGGCGAGCCGACGACGCGATCGAACGGTCCCCGGTTCTCGAGGTCCTGTCGCCGGCCGGCGGCGACGATCTCGGACCCTTCGACGATGAGCGCACCGTCGTCGATCAGGGTCCGGTCGCCGATGGACACGATCGGATCGCCGAGCACCAGCGTCCGCCTGGCGGGCATCTGCACGTCGTTCATCCGATCGTTCCTAGGACGGCACGACCATCCGGTCGAGCACGTTGCGGAACGCCACGTTCGCCTCGCCGAGCACCTTCTGCTGGTCGATCGTGGTGAACTCGCGATCCCGGTAGACGATCTGCCCGTCGATGATCGTGGAGTTGACGGCACTGCCGTTCGCGGCGAACACCAGGTGTGAGTAGAGGTGCGCCTTCGACTCGGGGAACAGCGGCGTGAACATCTGGTTCTCCAGGTCGACGAGGATCACGTCGGCCTTCTTGCCGGCGGCCAGCTCGCCGGTCTCGTGGCGGAGCGCCGCCGAGCCGTTCCGCGTCGCCATCCGCACTACGTCGGGCGCCTGCTGCAGGCTCGGGTCGACGCGGCTCGCGCGATGCATCAGCGAGGCGAACTTCATGACCTCGAAAAGGTCGCGGCTGTTGTTGCACTCGGCGGCGTCGTGCCCCAGGCCGACGTTCAATCCGGCGGCGAGCATCTCGGGGACGCGCGCGATCCCGTTGCCGAGCTTGGCGTTCGAGGACGGGTTGTGCGAGATCTGCGTTCCGGTCTCGCGCATGAGCGCGATCTCCGTGTCGGAGAGCCACACGCAGTGAGCCGCGATGCAGCGGTCGAACAGGATCCCGCAGTCGTACGCGACCTCGGTGGGCCGCCGGCCGAACCGCTGCTTCGAGTTCTCGACCTCGGTCAGTGACTCGTTCAGATGGATGTGGATTCCCGTGCTGAGGTCGTCCGCCAGCATCCGGGCCTCCTTGAGCAGGCCCTCGGAGGCGAGCGGCAGCCACTCGATGCCGATGTACACCTCGATGCGGCCGTTCGCGGCGCCGTCCGACTGCTGGTGCGCGGCCCGGTTGTCCTCAAGGGTATCGAGGTCGTGCTCGTCGTCGGCGACGTCGTTGGACAGCACGGCGCGGATTCCGATCTCCTCGGCCGCGCGCGCGAGGCCGTCGAGCCGCCGGTACATGTCGTTGACGGTCGTGACGCCGCACTTGATCGACTCGCTGTAGCTGGCTAGCGCGGCCCAGTACGCCTCCTCGGGGTTCAGCGCGCGGATGATGGGATACCAGCACGTCTCGAGGTACTCCCAGAGCGGCAGGTGGTCGCTCCATCCCTTGCCGAGGGCCGTGTGGTAGTGCAGGTCGACGAGCCCCGGCAGGACGGCCTTGCCTTCCGCGTCGATCACGGTTGCGCCGGCCTCGTCGGTCCGGCCCGCCACGTCGGAGGCGGTCCCGACGTCGGTGATACGGTCGCCCTCGATCACGACCGTGCCGCCGAAGATCACGTCGTCCGTGTCGTTCATCGTGATGACGATTCCGTTCTCGATGACGATCCGCTCGCTCATCCCGGTCTCCCCCTAGCGTGAGATGCCCTGCCCCGACTGGGGTACCGCCGACGTCAGATCCACCCAGACGGACTTGGAATGCAGATACGGTTCGAGCGCCTCCTCGCCCAGCTCCCGGCCGAACCCCGAATGCTTGCGGCCGCCGAACGGCACCGCGACGTCGAACATGCCGTACGTGTTGATCCACACGGTCCCCGCCTCGAGCCGGTCGGCCAGCCGGAGCGCCCGGCTCACGTCCGACGACCAGATCCCGGATGCGAGGCCGTAGTCCACACCGTTGGCGAGGCGGACCAGCTCCTCCTCGTCCTGCCACGAGATGACCGACAGCACCGGTCCGAAGATCTCCTCCTGCGCGACCCGCATGTCGTTTCGCACGTCGTCGATCACCGTCGGCTGAAGGAAGAATCCGCCCTCGAGGCCGGCGACCGTCGCCTCCTCTCCGCCGACCGTCACCGTCGCGCCCTGCTCGCGCGCCGCCTCGACGTAGCCCTTCACGCGCGCGCGGTGCGAGGCCGAGATGAGCGGCCCCATCTGTGTGTTGGGATCGAGCCCCGAGCCGAGGCGGATGCCCCTCGCCTGCTCGGTCAGGCGCTCGACCAGCTCGCCGGCCACCGGCTCCTCGACGAAGAGCCGGGAGCCGGCCACGCACGCCTGGCCCTGGTTGAAGAACACGCCGCCGAACGCGCCGCTCGTCGCGGCGTCGAGGTCGGCGTCGGCGAAGACGATGTTCGGGCTCTTGCCGCCGAGCTCGAGCGTGACCCGCTTCAGGCCGTCGACGGCCATCCGCATGATCTCCTTGCCCGTCGCCGTCTGGCCGGTGAACGCGACCTTCTGCACGCCGGGGTGCCGGACGAGCGCCGCGCCGACATCGGGCCCGCCGATCACGACGTTCACCACGCCCGGCGGGAAACCGACCTCGTCGACCAGCTCCATCAACCGCAGCGTCGACAGCGGCGCGAGCTCGGACGGCTTGATCACGATCGTGCACCCGGCGGCGAGCGCGGGCCCGAGCTTGTACGCGACCT
>DATAEU010000052.1:0-4199 GCA_036257835.1 Actinomycetota bacterium
CGGGCAGGAGCGCGTGATCCTCATCGGGCTCTCGGGTCACGGCCACTTCGACATGCAGGCGTACGACGACTACCTGAGCGGCCGGCTCCCCGAGGTCGAGTTCGACCCCGCCGCCGAGGAGGCCGCGCTCGCCCGCGTCCCCGAGGTGCCCATCGGCTGACGTCGAGATTCGCCGCCTTTCGCGCGAGGACTTGCCCGTCGTCGAGGAGCACCTCCCCGTTTTGGAGTCAGTGCGAGTACACGCGACGGCTCGATGCGCAGGACCGTGGTCTGCTCGTTCAGTCGATCGCCTGGATCGACGACGAGTCCCTCGGCAAGGGGGTGCTGGTCTTTCCGGGTCACGACGAATGGTCGATCTCCGCGCATCGCGAACGCTGTGCGGAGGTACGCGACGTCCACGTCGCCGAGAGGTGGCGGCGTCGTGGGATCGCGACGACCCTCATGACGTGGCTCGAGTCCGAGGCCGCCGCTCGGGAGTTCTCCTGGATCGGTCTTTCGGTGAGTCAGCGCTCAGACGGGACGGGCGCGCGAGCGCTCTACGAGCGGCTCGGCTACCGACCGGCACACGGCCCGTTCGTGGCAAGCACGGTGC
This sequence comes from Actinomycetota bacterium, assembly GCA_036257835.1. Classification (GTDB taxonomy): domain Bacteria; phylum Actinomycetota; class UBA4738; order UBA4738; family HRBIN12; genus DATAEU01. The sequence continues at coordinate 593 of DATAEU010000052.1, forward strand.
TGGACGGCGACGACGGTCCGATCCCCGTCCACGTCATCGCGATGTACGTCGTCAAGGACCTGTCCGCCGTCCCGGCATCGCGGCACGGATAGGCTACGGAGGATGGCGCCGGCGCTCGATCCGCTGGATTACCTCGAGGTCGACCGTCTCCTCACCGACGAGGAGCGCGACATCCGCGAAGCCGTACGGGAGTTCGTCCGCGCCGAGATCGTTCCGAACATCGACGCGTGGTTCGAGGACGCGGTGTTCCCGCGCGAGGTCGCGAAGGGCCTCGCCGACCTCGGCCTCCTCGGGATGCACCTGAGCGGCTACGGATGCGCGGGCGCGAACGCGGTCTCCTACGGCCTGGCATGTCTCGAGCTCGAGGCGGGAGATAGCGGCTTCCGGAGCTTCGTCAGCGTCCAGGGCTCGCTCTCGATGTTCCCGATCTGGTGGTTCGGATCTGAGGAGCAGAAGGAGCGATGGCTCCCGGCGATGGCGCGTGGGGACGTGATCGGGTGCTTCGGTCTAACGGAGTCCGACGCGGGGAGCGACCCGGGGCGGATGCGGACCTCCGCTCGGCGCGACGGGTCGGACTGGGTGCTCAACGGTTCGAAGATGTGGATCACGAACGGCGGCATCGCCGACCTCGCCGTCGTCTGGGCCAACACCGACGACGGGGTCCGCGGGTTCCTCGTACCGACTGACACCCCCGGGTTCGCCACCAACGACGTCCACCGCAAGCTCTCGCTGCGAGCCTCCGTGACGTCCGAGCTCGTCCTCGACGACGTCCGCCTGCCGGATGACGCGATGCTGCCCGGCGCCGTCGGGTTGAAGGGGCCGCTCTCGTGTCTGACCGAGGCTCGGTTCGGCATCGTCTGGGGTGTGCTCGGCGCGGCGCGCGCGTGCTTCGAGGCGGCGCTGTCGTACGCGGGCGAGCGGGAGCAATGGGGCAAGCCGATCGCCGGGTTCCAGCTGACGCAGGAGAAGCTCGCGAACATGGCGCTCGAACTCAACAAGGGGATGCTGCTGGCCCTGCATCTGGGCCGGATGAAGGACGAGGATCGTCTGCGGCCCGAGCACGTGAGCCTCGGCAAGCTCAACAACGTCCGTGAGGCGCTCGCCATCGCGCGCGAGGCGCGCTCGATCCTCGGCGCGAACGGCATCACCCTCGAGTACCCGGTCATTCGGCACATGAACAACCTCGAGTCCGTGTACACATACGAGGGCACGAACGAGATGCACACGCTGATCGTCGGCCAGGCCCTCACCGGTCTCCGCGCGTTCGAGTAGCGGCACCGCATCCGGCGGTCTCGCGCGCGTCGAGTAGCCTGTCGCGCACTCGCCGTTCCGAGTTCGAGGAGGTTTCCCCGGATGGCACGAGAGGTCGATTGGGCGGTGTTCGAGAAGGCGGTGGACATCACTGCGTCTGCGGTTCGAGGCGCGCTGGGCGGTGAGAACAGCCAGCCGCCGAAGTTCGCGGCCGACGTGTTCCGCGAGGTGTGGGCGGCGCTCAAGGAGGCGGCCGACGACCTGCCCGGCAGGGGCAAGGCCGGCTTCTGATCGTCGCATCGACATGAGGATGGCCGGCGCGGCGGTCTCTCGACGTGCGCTCCTCGCGTGGTACGAGCCTCGCCACGAGGTGTACCCCTGGCGCCGGACGAGCGACCCGTACGCCGTGCTCGTCAGCGAGTGCATGCTCCAGCAGACGCAGGCGCTTCGCGTGGTTCCGGCATACGAACGGTTCCTGGCCCGGTTCCCCACCGTCCGCGCGCTCGCCGCCGCACGGCGCGCCGACGTGGTCTTCGAATGGAACGGCCTCGGCTACAACCGCCGCGCCGTGGCGTTGCATCGGGCGGCCATGGTCGTCGTCGAAGAGCACGCCGGCGTCGTGCCCGACGAACCGGCGACGCTTCGATCGCTTCCCGGCGTCGGCCCGTACACCGCGGCGGCGGTCGCGTCGATCGCGTTCGGCGTCCGGGTCGCGGCGGTCGACACGAACGTCCTGCGCGTCGTGAGCCGTGTCGTTCGCGTGGAGGGCGACGCGGCGATCGCGGCGGCGGCCGCGGCATGGCTCGACGGAGACGATCCCGGCACCTGGAACCAGGCCGTCATGGATCTCGGTCGCGACGTCTGCAGGCCCGTCCCGAGATGCGGAGCCTGTCCGATCCGCACGACGTGCCGCTCGGCCGGCTCGGTCTCGGCCCGCGGTCGGCGCGCTCCGGGGGAACCGTTCGAGGGCTCGTCGCGCCAGCTCCGGGGCGCCGTCGTCACGGTGCTGCGGCACAGGCGGTCGCTCACGCTCGGTTCGCTCGCGAGCGCGGTCGGTCGCGATCTCGCTTCGGTCGCTCGCGCCGTTCGCGCGCTCGAGGCGGACGGCCTCGCGAGCGCCGGACCCGCCGCGCTGGCGGGTCGCGCCTCGGGGCGCGTCGCCCTGCCGTAAGCGGGCCGTTCTTCCCGACCCGCCCGGGACCTTCGCCCTTCCCTTCCGTTCCGACCCCCCGGCAGAGTTGCCGAGGTCCGAGGGGACCGGACGCGAGGAGGTCGGCGATGGCGATCCAGCAGGACGGCTCGTTCGAGATGACGTGGTCCGCCGCGATCGTCCGAGCGGTCATCCTGCTCGTCGCCTCGATCGTCGTCTTCCTGGTCGTTCCCGACCGGCTCCTTGCGTACCTCTCGCTCCACGTGGCTCCAGGCGTTCGCGACTTGCTCGTTACCGCGTGGGTCGCGGTAGGGTTCTGCGGCGTTGCCGCTCTCTTCGTGCGGCTGCAGCGAGGGGGGAGGACGTAGTGCGGTTCTCGAGCGCTTCGGTCGGCGAGGAGTGGCTCGACGCGAACGTCCCGTGCACGCAGGCCTGCCCGGTGCTGACGAACGCCGGGCGCTACGTGAGCGCGATCGCCGAGGGTGACTTCGACCTCGCGTACCTCATCGCGCGCATGCCGAACCCGTTCCCATCGATCTGCGGCCGCGTGTGCGCGGCGCCGTGCGAGTCGGCGTGCCGGCGAGGGTACTTCGACGCGCCGATCGCGATCCGCGCGCTGAAGCGCTTCGCCTGCGAGCACGCCGGCGTCGAGAGCGGCCGCGCCGAGCGACTGTGGCGGGAGGCGCTCCAGACGATGCCGAAGCGCGAGGAACGCGTCGCGATCGTCGGCGCGGGCCCCGCGGGCCTCGCCTGCGCGCACGACCTCGCCTGTTTCGGATACCAGCCGGTCGTCTTCGACGCCGCGGACCGGCCCGGCGGCATGATGGTGCTCGGGATCCCGCCGTACCGGCTTCGGCGCGAGATCCTCCAGGCCGAGGTCCGTGCGATCGTCGGCCTCGGGGTCGAGCTGCGGCTCGAACAGCGCCTCGGCGTCGACTTCTCCGTCTCGTCCCTGTTCGGGCAGGGCTTCTCGTCGGTGTTCCTTGCGACCGGCGCGATGCGAAGCCGCGACCTTCAGATCCCCGGAGCGGACCTCGACGGCGTTCTCAAAGCGGTCGATTTCCTCGTGAACGCCAACACCGGCTACCGCGTGGATCTCGGCGAGCGCGTCGTCGTGGTCGGCGGCGGCAACGTGGCCCTCGACGTCGCCCGGACGGCGCTCCGCGAGGAGGCGCCCAGCGAGACGGCGGCGTTCGACGTCGCCCG
>DATAEU010000057.1:0-21977 GCA_036257835.1 Actinomycetota bacterium
CGATGGGACCGGAGCCGATCACCAGGATCCGCTCGACGTCCGTACGCCTCGGCATCAGGCCGCTCCCTCTCTCGGGGGGCTACCGCTCGCGCGTTCGCGTTCGCTGCTCGAGCCCCCCGAACCCCCCATCGACGACCGGAACTCATCGAACAGGTAGCGGGAGTCGTGCGGCCCCGGCGCGGACTCCGGGTGGTACTGCACCGAGAACGCCGGGACGTCGACGCAGCGCAGGCCTTCGACGGTGCCGTCGTTCAGGTTCACGTGGGTGAGCTCGACGCGGCCGAACGCGGTTCCCGCCAGCGCGTCCCGGTCGACCGCGAACCCGTGGTTATGGCTCGTGATCTCGACGCGGCCCGAACGCAGGTTCTTGACGGGCTGGTTCACGCCGCGGTGGCCGAACGTCATCTTGTAGGTCCGGCCGCCGAGCGCCAGCGCAAGCAGCTGATGTCCCAGACAGATGCCGAACACCGGCAGGCGCCCGAGCAGCGACCGAGCCGCGGCGAGGCCGTACGACGTGGCCGCCGGATCGCCAGGGCCGTTCGATAGAAAGACGCCGTCGTAGCCCCCCGCGAGGACGCGATCGGCCGGCGTCGTCGCCGGCACGACCGTTGTCTCGCATCCCGCGGCCGCGAGCAGGCGCAGGATGGACCGCTTCAAGCCGAAGTCATACGCCGCCACGCGGAAGATCCGCCCGCGCTCGGCCGAGGCGGGGCCGACGAGGTCGTGCGCGGCGTACGGCTCGGTCACCGAGACCCCGCGCGCGAGATCGGCACCCGCCATCTCCTCGGCGGCTCGGACGCGCTCGATGAAGGAGGCCGCGTCCGTGTCCGTCGTTGTGATACCGGAGCGCATCGCGCCTCGTGAGCGGATCCGAAGCGTGAGCGCCCGCGTGTCGATCCCCTCGATCGCCACCACCCCACCGTCGGCGAGGTCCTCCGACATCGAGCGCGTCGCGCGCCAGCTGGACGGGCGGCGGGCCGCCTCGCGGACGGCGAACCCAGCGACCTGAACTCGCGCCGACTCCGGGTCGTCGCCGTTCGTTCCGTAGTTGCCCTGGTGCGGCGCGGTCATCACGACGATCTGCCGGGCGTACGACGGGTCGGTGAGGACCTCCTGGTACCCCGTCATCCCGGTGTTGAACACGGCCTCCCCGAACGTCTCGCCCGCGGCCCCGAGCGCCCGGCCGGTGAAGACGGACCCGTCCTCGAGCGCGAGGAGCGCGCGCCTCACCGCTGCGCCTTGCCGTCGGCGACGACGAGCTCGCCCCGCAGGATCGTGTGCACGACCCGTCCCCGGAGCGTCTGCCCGAGGAACATCGAGTTCCGGCTCTTCGAGGCGAACGGCGGCTCGACCACCCATTCGGCCGCGGGGTCGAACAGCACGAGGTTGGCCGGACGCCCGGCCTCGATCGGCCCGCCGTGCGCCGGCGCGCCGAGGATCCGGGCGGGCGTCGTCGACAGGGCCTCGACCGCTCGCGCCAGCGGAAGGATGCCGGGCTCGACGAGGTGCGTGAACACCGCCCCGAGCGCGGTCTCGAACCCGATCGTCCCCGGCGGCGACTGGTCGAACTCGGCCTCCTTCTCCTCGACCGCGTGCGGGGCGTGATCCGTGGCCACGACGTCGATCGTGCCGTCCGCGAGCGCCGCCCGGAGCACGTCGCGGTCCTCGGACGTCCGCAGCGGCGGCCGAACCTTGAAATTGGTGTCGTATCCGGCCAACTGCTCGTCTGTGAACACGAGATGATGCGGCGTCACCTCGGCGGTCACGCGCAACCCGGCGGCCTTCGCCTGACGGACGAGCTCGACCGACCCGGCGGCCGATAGATGCTGCAAGTGAAGCCGGGCGCCGGTGAGCCGGGCGAGCGCCAGGTCGCGGAAGACCACGATCTCCTCGGCCTCGGCCGGCCCGCCGATGAGGCCGAGCGTGTACGACCGGTACCCCTCGTGCATCTGCGCGCCCTCGACGAGCGACGGCTCCTCGCAGTGCTCGGCGATCACGATGTCGAACGCCTTCCCGTACGTGAGCGCGTTGCGGAGGACCCGCGCCGACGGAACGGTGTTGCCGTCGTCGCTGAAGATCCGCACGCCGGCGAGCGCCATCTCCCCGATCGCCGCCAGCTCCTCGCCCGCCAGATCCCTCGTGATCGCCCCGACGGGGAAGACGTCGCAGAGGCCGGTCTTGGCACCGAGCGCGCGCACCTCCTCGATCACCGCCGCGGTGTCGGCGACGGGATCGGTGTTCGCCATCGCGGCGACCGCCGTGAACCCGCCCATCGCCGCCGCGCGCGAGCCGGTCTCGACCGTCTCCTTGTCCTCACGACCGGGCTCGCGCAGGTGGGCGTGCAGGTCGACCAGGCCGGGGACCAAGACCAGCCCGTCGCCGTCGAGGACCGTCGCGCCGGCGGCGGCGCTCACGCCGTCGCCAACCGCCGCGATCCGCCCGTCCGCGATCTCAACGCCCGCGACGCCGTCCGTTCCGGAGGCCGGGTCCACGACCCGCGCGCCCGTGATGACGACCCGCTGGTGCATCGCCTCAGGCATCGCCGTCCACCTCCTGCGAACCCGTCCCGCCGAGCAACAGGTACAGCAGCGACATCCGGACGGCGATCCCGTTGGTCACCTGCTCCTCCATCAGGGCCTGCGGGAGGTCGGCGACATCGGAGTCGATCTCGACGCCACGGTTCATCGGACCCGGATGCATGATCAGAGCGCCGTCGGGCAGCAGCCCGACGCGGTCGCGCGTGAGGCCGAACAGCTGCGAGTATTCGCGCACCGTCGGGAAGTACTGCTGCCGCTGCCGCTCGCGCTGGACGCGGAGCATGTAGCAGACGTCGAGCTTGGGCAGGATGCCGTCGATCTCGTACGACACGTTGACGCCCCAGCGCGGCGCGTCGGGCGGGATCAGCGTCGGTGGGCCGACGAGCGTGACCTCGGCGCCCATCTTGACCAACGCGAAGGACAGGGAGCGCGCGACGCGCGAGTGCAGGACGTCGCCGATGATCGCCGCCCGAACGCCCTCGAACCGCCCGAGCCTCTCCCGGATCGTGTAGAGGTCCAGCAGCGCCTGCGTCGGATGCTCGTGGGTCCCGTCGCCTGCGTTCAGCACGCTGCCGTGCACCCATCGTGTGAGCGCGTGCGGCGCGCCGCTCGAGGAGTGCCGGATCACGACGGCGTCCGCCCCCATCGCCTGCAGCGTGAGGGCGGTGTCCTTGAGGCTCTCGCCCTTGGCGACCGAGGTGCCGCTCGTCGTGAAGTTGATGACATCGGCCGAGAGGCGCTTGGCGGCGAGCTCGAACGAGATCCGCGTCCTCGTCGAGTTCTCGTAGAAGAGGTTCACGACGGTGCGGCCGCGGAGCGCCGGAACCTTCTTGATCACGCGCGTCCCGACCTCGCGGAATGACTCGGCCGTGTCGAGGATCCGCACGATGTCCTCGGCCGTCACGTCGTCGATCGACAACAGGTGTCGTTTCATCGGCGGGTCTCCTGGCGTTCATCGACGAAGACGCCGTCCTCGCCGTCGGTCTCACGCAGCGCGACCCGGACGTCCTCGTCCTGTCGCGTCGGGGCGTTCTTGCCGACGAAGTCGGCGCGGATCGGGAGTTCGCGGTGCCCGCGGTCGACCAACACCGCCAGCTGGATCGCCGCCGGCCGGCCGAAGTCCATCAGCGCGTCCATCGCCGCGCGGATCGTGCGGCCGCTGAACAGCACGTCGTCGACCACGACGACGACCTTGCCGGTGACGTCGAACCCGACACGGGTCTCGTGGACCTCGGGCGCCTCGGCGCGCATCCCGATGTCGTCGCGGTAGAAGGTGATGTCCAAGACGCCGACGGGGACGTCCGCGCCCTCGATGCGGACGATCTCGGCGGCCAGGCGCCGCGCGAGGTGATCGCCCCGGGCCGCGATGCCGACCAGCGCGATGTCACGGGCTCCGTGGTTCCGCTCGAGGATCTCGTGGGCGATGCGGGTGACGGCTCGCTTGATCTCGTCCGCGTCGAGCAACCGCGAGCCGGTGGCCATCATGAAGAAACGCCCCGCCGCAGACGCGGCCGGGCGCTGCGATCGGGGCGCATCCGGTTGTCCTCCTTCCCGGCCTCGCGGGACCGGCTTAAAGGTTGGGAAGCTCGCGCGTAGCATACGCTCTGCTTCGAACGGCCTCAACGCGGAGGGCTCCGGATGAGGGTCGGCGGCGCCGAAGCACTCTTCCTGTTGTTCTTCCTCGTCGTCGCCGTGCTCGGCACCGTCGCGTGGATCTGGGCGCTGGTCGACGCGATCCGCGTGCCCGAGGAGTCGATGTTCCGTGCCGGGAACCGGCTGATCTGGGTGCTGGTGATCGTCTTCGGCCACCTGCTCGGCGCGATCGCCTACCTCGCGATCGGCCGCCCCGACGCCTCGACCCGGCGACGCGGCGCGTCCTTCGTGCCGCCGCCTCCGCCGCCGCGATAGGCTCCCGCGCTCGCAGGTCCTACACTAGGCCCAAGAACGAGGCCAAGAACGAGGCCAGAAACGAGGAGATCCTCCCCGAGGAAGGTGGAGCGTCATGCCAGGTCCCACCGAATGGATCCTGATCGGTGTCGTTGTCCTCGTGCTGTTCGGGGCGAAGAAGATCCCGGAGCTGGCGCGGTCGCTCGGGCGCTCGTCCAGCGAGTTCAAGAAGGGTGTGCGCGAGGGCGCCGTCGATCCAGACGACCCGGCACCGAACCACCCGCAACCCACCGAGTAGGAGCACGCGATGGACATCGGTGCGCCCGAGATCATCATCGTCCTGCTGGTGATCGTGATCCTGTTCGGGGCCAAGAAGCTTCCGGAGCTCGCGCGGTCGCTCGGCCGGTCGTCCAGCGAGTTCAAGAAGGGCATGCGCGAGGGTGCGGCGGACGACCGCCCGATCCCCGACCCTCGCACGGAGCCGAACGCCGACGCCGGTCCGGTCGGAGACGCGTCGTCCGAGCCTCGCGCCGAGGACAAACCGGGCTAGCCCGCCTCGCGCTCGGCCGCAACGGTCCCGAGGATCCCGTTCACGAACGCTCCCGAGTCCTCCGTCGAGAGCTCCTTCACGGCCCGCACCGCCTCGTCGATCGCGACGGCCTGCGGTACGTCATCGCCCCCGAACCGCAGCTCGTAGACGCCCAACCGAAGGACCACCCGGTCGACCGACGCCATCCGGTCGAGCGGCCAGTGCTCCGAGTGGGCGGCGAGCGTCTCGTCGATCAGGCCGGCGTGCTCGGCGACGCCGGCGACCAACCGCTCCGCGAACGGGTCGACCTCGCGGCCGGTCGCGCGCCACTCCTCGAGGACGGCGCGGGGATCCGCGCCGGTGACGTCGGCCTGGTACAGCACCCCGATCGCCTGCCGACGAGCCTCGCGCCGGGAGGCCACCGGCGCTACTTCACCCGCTCGATGTACGCGCCCGAGCGGGTGTCGACCTTGACCTTCTCGCCCGTCTCGACGAACAGCGGGACCTGCACGATGTACCCGGTCTCGGTCGTGGCGGGCTTCAGCACGTTCGTCCGGGTATCGCCGCGGACGGCGGCCTGCGTCTCGGTGATCGCGAGGACGACGGAGGCCGGGAGCTCCAGGGCGATCGGGACGCCCTGGTGCATCGACACCTGTCCGATCGCCCCCTCGGAGAGGTAGTTGGCCGCGTCCCCCGCGACGTCGGCCGACACCGGGATCTGGTCGTAGGTCTCCATGTCCATGAACACCAGGTGGTCGCCGTCGCGGTACAGGTACTGCATGTCCTTGCGTTCGACGATCGCGAGCCCGACCTTCACACCGGCGTTGAAGGTGCGCTCGACGACGGCGCCGGTGCGGACGTTGCGGAGCTTCGTCCGGACGAACGCGCCGCCCTTGCCCGGCTTCACGTGCTGGAACTCGATCACCTGGAACAGCGTGCGGTCGAGCTCCAACGTCATGCCGTTCTTCAGGTCGTTGGTCGAAACGCTCACAGGACGATCAGCTCCTTGCCGGTGCGCGGAACGACGCGGTGTCCCTCGGGCGTGACCTCGACCATGTCTTCGATCCGCAGGCCGGCGACGCCCGGAAGATACACGCCGGGCTCCACCGTGACGACGGCGCCGGCGCGCAGCACCGTTCTGCACGAGGCGCGCATGATCGGCGACTCGTGGATCTCGAGGCCGACCCCGTGCCCCACGGAGTGCGAGAACGCCTCGCCGAGACCCGCGTCCGCGATCACTCGGCGTGCGGCCGCGTCGACGTCGCTCGCGACCGCTCCGTCGGCCACGGCCTCGACGCCCGCCGCTTGGGCCGCCGCGACCACCCCGTAGAGCTCGCGGGCGCGGTTACCCGGCTCGCCGAACGCGACCGTGCGCGTCATGTCCGAGCGGTACCCGCAGACCTCGGCGCCGAAGTCCATCTTCACGAGGTCGCCGCGGCCGAGCGCCCGGCCGGCAGGGTGATGGTGCGGCTCGGCCGCGTTCCGACCGAACGCGACGATCGACCCGAAACCGGGCGCGTCGGCGCCGGCCGCGCGCATCGCGATCTCGAGCGCGAGCGCGAGGTCGCGTTCGGTCATCGCCTCGCGGAGGCCGCCGCCGAGCACCACCTCGTCGAAGGCCGAGTCCGCGCACTCCTGCGCGGCCGCGATCAGGGCGCGCTCCTCGTCGTCCTTCACCTCCCGGAGCGTCTCGATGATGCCATCGGTCGGGACGAGCTCGAGGTCCTCGCCGGCGACCGCGCGCATCCGCTCCCACACGCCGAACGAGAGGGCGCCCCGCTCGAACCCCATCCGCGGGCCGAGCCTCGCCGCCAGCTCGATCGCCGGCTCGACCTGGTCCTCGAGCGTCGTCCGGCGCTCGAGGTCGGCGGCCTCTCGCGAGGCCTGCTCCGTGTAACGACCGTCGATCAGGAGCACGACACCCCGTGAACCGAGAACGAGCTCGCCCCTCGATCCGCTGAACCCGGTGAGGTACCGGACGTTCGGAAGATGCGTGACCAGGAGCGCGTCGAGCTCGAGCTCGCGAACCAACGCGAGGGCACGATCCCGCCTCAGTGCGTGATCCACGCGAGCGCCTCCAGCGCGAGGCGATAGCCGCCGGTGCCGGCTCCGGCGATCGACGCCCGCACGACGGGCGCGATGACCGAATGCCGGCGGAACGGCTCGCGAGCGTAGATGTTCGTCTGGTGCACCTCGATGACCGGGACGCCGGATCCCTCGACGGCGTCGCGCAGCGCGTACGAATAGTGGGTCAACGCGCCGGGGTTGATGACGACGGCGCCGACGCCCTCGGCGGCGGCACTGCCGAGCGCGGCCACGAGGTCGCCCTCGTGGTCCGACTGCCGCCACTCCACCTCGTGGCCGAGCGCGCGGCCCCGTTCGGCCACGTCGGCCATGATCTGCCCCAGCGTCTCGGTTCCGTACCGGTCGGGATCGCGCGTCCCGAGGCGGCCGAGGTTCGGCCCGAAGACGTACCGGACCTTCATCCGTCGGCCCCCAGCTCCTTGAGCGTGCCGACGACGATTTCCTCGGGCACGTCGTCTACGACGACGGGGCGCCCCACCTCCTCGAGGAGCACGAACCGCATCCCCGCGGCGTACTTCTTGTCCATCCGCATCGCCGCCAGGATGCGGTCGGCCGGAGGGAGGTGGCCGGCGGCGTCGAGGCCGAGCGACTTGAGGAGCCGCACGTGCCGGCCGCTCAGGCCTTGCTCCGCGGTGCCGATCGCCTCGCTCAACCGCGCGGCGAACGCCATCCCGACGGCGACCGCCTCCCCGTGCGTCCGCCCGGCGAACGCATCCAGCCGTTCGAGCGCGTGGCCGAGCGTGTGCCCGTAGTTCAGGACGAGCCGCCCGCCGGCGTCGCGCTCGTCCGCGGCGACCACGCCCGCCTTCGCGCGGACGCTCGCGGCGACGACCCGTTCGAGTACCGCCGGATCGCGGGCGACGAGTGGCGACGGATCGGCCTCCAGCAGCTCGAGCAGATCGAGGTCGAGGGTCAGCCCGTACTTCGCGACCTCCGCGAGCCCGGAGCGGAAATCGCGCTCGTCCACGGTCGAGAGCGTGTCGACGTCGGCGACGACCGTGACGGGCTGATGGAACGCGCCGACCAGGTTCTTGCCCTGGGGCAGGTTCACGGCCGTCTTGCCCCCGATCGCCGCGTCGACCTGCGCCGTCAATGTCGTCGGGACCTGAAGGAAGGACACACCGCGCATGTACGTCGCGGCGACGAACCCGGCGAGGTCGCCGACGGCGCCGCCGCCGAGGGCGACCACGAGGTCATCGCGGTGCGCCTCCTGGACGGCGAGCTGTCGGTGCACCGCGCTCATCGTCTCGAGCGACTTCGCCTCCTCGCCCTCGGGAACGCCGACGTGCACCGTCTGAAGGCCGCGGCGGCCGAGCGAGCCCTCGAGCTGACCGAGGTACGTCGCCGCGACGGTCGCGTCGGCCACGACGAAGGCCTTCTCGGCACGCCCGAGCGGCGGGACGAAGCGGCCGGCGTCCGACAGGATGCCCCGCCCGACGACGACGTCGTACGGCGCTCCCGGCATCTCGACGGTCACGCGGACCATCGGTACAGCTCCCGCTGGATCGCCTCGGCGACCTCCTCGGGCGCCGGCGCGCCGTCGACGACGTGCGCGGCGAACTCTCGGTAGAGCCGGTCGCGGTCGGCCAGCAGGCGTTCCAGGTCGCCCTGGTGCCTGACGAGCGGGCGGTCCTCGGCAGGCGCGACGCGCCGGCCGAGAACGTCGAGCGGTACGGAGAGGAACACCACCACGCCGGTCGCGCGGAGCGTGACCCGGTTCGCCGGCTCGAGCACGACGCCGCCGCCGCAGGACACCACCGAGGGATCGCGGGCGGCGGCCTCGGTGAGCGCCGCGGCCTCGAGCTCGCGGAAACGCGCCTCGCCGTCCTGCTGGAAGATCTCGCGCACGGTCCTGCCGTCGTTCCGCTCGATCTCCGCGTCGAGCTCGACGAACGGGACGCCCAGCCGCTCGGCCAGGACCGGGCCGACGGTCGACTTGCCCGAGCCGGGCATCCCGACGAGGTAGACGAGCATGGAAGGTTCTCGAGATAGGCGTCGAGGTTGCGACGCGTCTCGGGAAGCGAGTCCCCGCCGAACTTCTCGAGCACGGCGTCCGCGAGGACGACGGCGACGGCGGCCTCGCCGACGACGGCGCCGGCGGGGACCGCGCACACGTCGGTCCGCTGCTTGATGGCGACGTCCGCGTTGCCGGTCGCGAGATCGACGGTCGAGAGCGGCCGCGGAACGGTCGAGATCGGCTTCATCCCGGCGCGCACGCGGATCGGCTGGCCGGTGCTCATGCCGCCCTCGATCCCGCCGGCACGCGCGGACGTTCGTGCCAGGCGGCCGTCACGGCGAACGACCTCGTCGTGCGCCTTCGAACCGCGCCGCGCGGCCGACGCGAACCCGTCCCCGACTTCGACGCCCTTCACCGACTGGATGCTCATCAGCGCGAGGGCCAGACGCGCGTCGAGCTTGCGGTCGTAGTGCACGTGCGAGCCGAGCCCGGGTGGGCTCCCGTACGCAAGCACCTCGAACACGCCGCCGAGCGTGTCCCGCTCGCGCTGCGCGAGCTCGATCTCGGCGATCATCTCCGCGGCCGCCGATCCGTCGGCGCACCGCACCGGCGACGCGTCAATCGCGTCCAGGTCCTCCGGCAGCGGCGGCCGCGCCGACGCGGCGACCGAGGCGCGCCCGATCCGCACAACGTGGGAGATCACCTGGATGCCGAGCTCCCCGAGGAACGCCTTGCACACCGCGGCCCCGGCGACGCGCGCCGCCGTCTCCCTCGCGCTGGCGCGCTCGAGGACGTTGCGGACGTCGTCGAAGCCGTACTTCTGCACGCCGACGAGATCCGCGTGACCGGGACGCGGCCGCGTCAGCCGCTCGTCCGGGTCGGGCTCGCCCTCGACCGCCATCAGCCGGCTGTACTTGGCGTCCCACTCGGCGTTGTCGATCGAGATCGCGACGGGACTCCCGAGCGTCCGGCCGTGGCGGACGCCGGACAGGACCTCGAACCGGTCGGCCTCGAGCTTCTGGCGGCCGCTCCTGCCGTAGCCGTGACGCCGGCGGCGAAGCTCGTGTGCGATCTCCTTGGTCGAGACCGGGATCCCGGCGGGTAGGCCCTCGACGACCGCGACGAGGCGTTTGCCGTGCGACTCCCCCGCGGTCAGCAGGCGCAGCATGGACCTCATGATAGGGGCCGACCGGGAGGCCCCCGAAGAGATGGATGAGGGCGGCCCCGGGAAACCCGGGACCGCCCTCTCGACCCGGCGACCGCTCCCCCCGTACGCGGCCGGCCGGCGTCTACGTCACTTCTGCGGGTTCAGGCAGATGTCCGCCGCCTGGTCACCGTACTGCACCCGCGCGCAGCTCCCGTTGATCGAAGCGAGCCGGAAGTTGGAGTCGAAGGTGTGGCCGACCGTCACCGTGTACACGGTCCCGTCGACCTCGATCTGCGCCTTCGTGCCGTTGTCGAAGATGTCGTCGAGCACCACGGTGTGCCCGCCGAGCGTCGAACTCGCGCCTCCGCCGGGCGTGGTGGGCGTCTGCGTCGGGCTCGCCGTGCCGGTCGATGTCGGCGTCCCAGTCGACGTCGGGGTGCCGCCTCCGCCAGAAAAGGGGCTGACCCCGCCGCTCGGGCTGGCGAAGATCGGCGGAGGCGAGAACGGGTCTCGCGCGTCGGCCAAGACCACGGGCGGCAGGGTCTCGCGGGGCGTCGAGGGGGTCGGGCTGGGCGACAGCTGCGTCACCGGACCGCCGGAGACGACCGGCGGCGGCGTCGCCGCGTTCTCCCCGCCTCCCCCTCCCAGCACGTTCATCAACAGGAATCCGACCACGGCCACACCGGCGACACCGCCGAGGATCGTCAGCGCGCGCTTGTCTCGGGGGGAGAGCGCCATCGTCAGGCTCCCGTCGTCGTCGTCGGTCCCGGTGACGAGCCGGGTCCGGCGGACAGGTCCGAGGTGTAGAACTCGACCGTCAGCTGCATGCTCAACGCGCCGGCCGTCGAGGTCGTCGTCGTGGTCGACGAGGACGACGCGGCGGCCCCTGGCGCGATCGTCACGTTCGTGACCTTCGCGGCGCGGGGTAGCGACTCCAGCTGAAAGAGGAACTCGTCCAGGGCGAAGTACGAGCCCGTCACGTTCACGGCCGTCGCAACCGTCGAGAAGGTCCCGCCCGGGTCGAGCGTCGGCGCGCTCGGCGAGAACTGGAACAGGTCGACCGCCGCGCGGTCGGCCGCCTCGCGCAGCAGCCGGATCAGCGCGGGCAGGTCCGCGGTCGGCGGGACCTGCGTCTCGACCTTCTCGATCTCACGCTTGGTCTGGGGCGCGGCCTGCTGCGCCTCCTGCAGCGCCTGCAGCTGCACGCGCAGGGAGGACTCCTGCTGCTGCGCCGTCGCGAGGTCCTCTTTCGTCTTCGAGATGTCCGCAGACTTCGGCAGCACGAGGAAGAACACCGCCAGCACGACGAGGATCACGGCGCCGACGCCGACGAGGATGGGGGTCCGGCGGTCGTTCACGGCGTCGTCGCCCCCTGTCCGCGCTTGGTCACGACGTCCGGCGAGAGATCGACGCCGCTGGTGAACTGGTAGATCCGGCTGAACGGCGCCGACTCGCTGGCGCTGTTCGCCCAGGCGTTGACCCAGCCCTTCACCTGCTCGAGGCGGGTCAGCCAGGCGGCGAGCGTGTCCGCGCCCTTCACATTGCCGGTGAAGGTCAGGCTCCCGATGAGGGGCGTCGACGGCGTGGTCGTGCCGGTCGTCGTCGGTGGCGCGACCTGCCCGCTGAACTGCGTCAGGTACGCGTCCGCCGGCACGACGCGCGAGAGATCGAGGAGGATCCCCGACCACGAGACCTCGTTGGCGTACACGCTCTTCACGAGCTGCTGCTTGGCCTGGAGCTGGGATCCGAGCTGGCTGTACTTCTCGAGCTCGGCGATCTGTGCCTGAACGCGCTGGTTGACCGCCTGCTGGGCCTGCAGCTCGTCCTGTGTGTGCGACAGCTCGGCCGACTTCAGGAACGAGAAGAGCACAACGAGCGCAAGCGCGGCGGCCCCGGCGACCAACGCGATCGAGGTCGTACGGCGGGTCGCCTGACGCTGCTTGAGCTCGGGGGGAAGGAGGTTGACCTGGCTCACGGACGCCTCCCCATCGC
The DNA here is from genome assembly GCA_036257835.1 of Actinomycetota bacterium. Lineage (GTDB taxonomy): Bacteria > Actinomycetota > UBA4738 > UBA4738 > HRBIN12 > DATAEU01. The sequence continues at coordinate 12,135 of DATAEU010000057.1, forward strand.
GAGACCGACGGCGACGGCGAGCAGAGGCTCGGCCTCGTTCTGCTCCTCGAGCGACATGCCGAGCTGGCTGCGGACCCGCTCGAACACGCGGCCGCGCTCGACCTTGACCGGGATGCGCTCCTGGAGCAGATCCAGGAACCCGCGGAGCTTCGAGCCGCCGCCGGTGACGACGACGCGGCCGATCTTCGCGCCCGGAACCTGCGCCGTGTAGAACTCGAGCGACGAGCGGATCTCGTCCACGAACGCGCCGGTGCGCTGCAGCGCGACGCGCTGCGCGTCCTCGAGCGTGGGACCGCCCTCGACCGCCTCTCCGCGCTTCAGCCGCTCGGCGTCGTCGTCGTCGATGCCGAGGCCGCGTGCGACCGCGAGCGTCACGTCGCGGCCGCCCGAGGGCAGGATCCGGACGAAGCGCGTCAGCCCGCGGTCGTGGACGCAGATGTTGGTGACGTGGGCGCCGACGTCGACGACGGCCTCATCGCCGTGGACGTCGAGATCGAGCCCCTCGAACATCCCGACGGCGCGCACCAGCGCGAAGGGCGTGAGGTCAACCCCGACCGGCTCGAGCTTGGCCGCGGTGACTCCGGCGACGACCGCCGACACCATCCCGCGCTGCGCGGCGACCAGCAGGATCCGGAGCAGCCGGCGGCCATCCTGCTCGAGCTCGCCGACCGGGTCGTAGTCGAGCACCGCTTCGTCGACCGACATCGGGATGAACTCCTGGACCTGGAAGGCGAGCGAGCTGCGCAGCTCCTTCTCCGGGAGCCACGGCAGGGCGATCTCACGGACGATGACGCGCTGGTTGCCGACGCCCAGGTACGCCTGCTTGACCTTGAACTTGCCGCGCCCCCATAGCTCCCTGAGGGCCTCGGCGACGACGTCGGGCTGGCGGACCTCGGCGTTCTCGACGGCGCCGGCCGGAAGCGGCACCTGCGCCGCTCGCACGAGCACCGGCTTGTCGCCGAGGACGACCTCGGCCGCCCGGACGGCGGTCGAGCCGATGTCCACGCCGATCCGCGTCTTCGCCAATGCCCTTCGCCCCTATACCGACCTCGTCGACAAGTACTTGTCGACGTCGGACTCCCGAACGCGATAGTTCTTGCCGACCCTGATGGCGGGGAGCTCGCCCCCCTTGATCAGCCGGTAAACCGTCATGTTGGAAACCCGCATGACGGCCGCGACCTCGGCGACCGTGAGCAGCCGGTCGTTGCCGAATCCGCGGGCTCCGGCACTCGACATCGTCAGTCCTCGGTCCGAACCGAACGCTCCGAGAGGTAGCGATCGATCTCGGATTCCCGGATGCGATAGTTCTTGCCGACCCTGATGGCGGCGAGCTGACCGCTCTTGATCAGCCGGTAGACCGTCATGTTGGACACGCGCATGGTCGCGGCCACCTCACCGACGGTGAGGAGCCGGTCTCCGACGAGCGGCCGTTTCTTGCCCATGTGACCCGCGCCTTTCACTCCTGCCTCAAGAGCCACAACTTCCACATCTCGAACATCTTGCTCGAGAGCCTCTCCTGCCTCCCTTTGTTCGAGGGGTGCGGAAAGTAACAGGAGCAACATCAGCCGTCAAGAATCCCGCTCACCTACATTCGGCACGGTAGGCTAAATTACATAGATGTAATTAGCTCTTTTTCCCAAAAGTCACACGTGGCTCAGGAGGCGCGAGAGGAGAAGCGTTGCGCTGCAGTCGTTCTGGGTCGCTACGAGACCGAACGCACGTACGCGTCCGCGATGGCCGGACCCCAGAACAAAGCGAGGGCGGCACCGGCCGCGAGGAACGGCCCGAACGGGACGGCCGCCTTCCGCCCCTTCCCCATCGCGAGGGCCGCGACGGCGCCGATCCCGCCGAGGATGATCGCCAGGCCGCCGGCCACGGCGACGCTCGGGAGGTCGATGGCGCCGACCACGAGGCCGATGAGCGCCGCGAGCTTGACGTCGCCCATCCCCATCCCCGCCGGGGAGATGATCGCGACGAGCAGCATGACTCCCCCGTACGCGACGAACCCGATCGCGGCGTGCACCAGATCCACTGGCGCGCCGGCCAGCCGGGCGACGACGAGGAACGCCGGGAAGCCGATCAACGCGGGGTACACGATCCGGTTCGGCAGGATCTTGTGCTCGAGGTCGATCAGGCTGAGGGCGAGGAGGATGCCCAGGAACACCGACACGGCGATCAGCAGCCAGACGTCCTCGTATCGGATCGCGGCGGCGGCGAACAACACGGCCGTGACGATCTCCGTCACCGGGTACCGCGTCGGGATCCGGACGCCGCACGAGCGGCACCGTCCGCGGAGGAGCAGCCACGAGACGACCGGGACGTTGTCGCGCGCCGTTATGGGCGTTCCGCAGCTCGGGCATCGGGAGCGAGGCGCCACGATCGACTCCCCCGCCGGCACCCGGGTCACCAGCACGGTCAGGAAGCTGCCGATGATCAATCCGTACGGCACGGCGATGAGGACGCGCAGCCAGGTCATGACTCGAAGAAGGCTATCCCGAGGATCGAGACGCTACGAGGCGACCTCGCGGACGTAGGAGATGTCTTCGGTGAAACCGCTCACGTGCGCGCCGGGGATCACGATTGGGCGGTAGTTCATCGACCAGTTGTTGCCGATGACCACCGTTCCCCCGACGACCTGCCCGTAGAAGGCGTTTTGATTGCTCATCGTCGCTGTGCAGGGGGTATAGATGCCGACCGAGATCGTGGCATCGAAGTTGGTGTTGTTCCCGACCGTGATGCCCGGGTTCCCGCTCGCGTCGCATGTCTGAGGCCACGGAACGATGAAATGCACCTTCCGGCTCCCGTTCGCCCCGGTCCACGTGGACTGCTGCGACAGGGAGATCGGTCCGTTCGATACGATCGCCAGATCCTTCCCGAGCGTGATCTTGGCATTGTTGGATGGGTTGTACGTGCACGTGCCGAGGATGCGGACCACGACGCCGGTGAATGGGTCCGGAACTCCAGCTCCACCGTTGAACGTCCCGGCCGCCGTGCCTTCGACGTAGGTCCTGGCGAGGGTGCAGGCGCTCGCTCCGATGAACTGGACGAGCAGGTAGCAGTTCGTGACCGGTGTCGTGCTGCACCCGGTCGTCCACTTCGGATCGGCAAGCGGAGCGTACGTGTCGTCGAACGTCACGTGCGGGAACGTTTGAGCTGGCGGCGGGCCTTGGCACAGGGGGACAGTTCCCCCATGGATGTTCGACGTGCCGCTCACCGTGGTGCAATACACGCCTCGGCCCGTGACGTTGCCGTTCGACACCGAGACGAACGACGTCGACGAAATCGCGTCCTGGTCGATCAGGGCTTGAGGATGGTTGATGGTAACCGACCCGTTCGCCCAGACGCTGCCGTAGACATGAACCTGCGTTGCGATGTTCACATTTCCACTCGGAACGTACAGATTGCCCTTGATGACTTGGTTCCCCGACGTTACGTTGAGGTCGCCTGGGTTCACGGTGATGTCGCCGTCGTTTCCGTTGTTGCCCGAAATGGTGAAGCTGTTGACAAGCGAGAGGTTGGTATTCGCGAGAACGGCTCCCTGGAATCCGCCGAACGTCGGATTGACGATGATGTACGTCTCCATCGTGCGGGTCGTCGTGCCGTTTGCCGTCCCGGACGACACCACCTTTACCGACTTCGGGTAGTAGTTGTCGGAAAAGGGCGGCACGCACGTCTGCGTCGCGGCAAGCCCCTGGCATCCGTACCACGTGGGCGTGATCTGGAAGGTCGCCGTGCCGGGAAGCTCCGCGGTACTTTGCGCCGGGAACGTGGACGTGAGGGAGTTTGCATCCGTGTGCTCCATGTAGTTGTAGAAATAGTCGAGACCAGCCTCCGCCGAATCGACGGACTGGAGACGCTTCCTGTTGTAGGCGCTCTCCGTGCTGCTATGGATCGCTTGCCCGATCACCGCCGTAACGAGGACGAGCACGACCATGACCACGAGCAGCGCAGTGATCAGAGCGATACCATCCTCGTCCCGCCACGACCGCGTCAGCATGCGATCTCCTATCCCGCCGGCGCCTGCTCACAGACGTTCGCCGGATAGCCGTAGGACGTGTTCCGGCCCGTGAGCGAGGCCTGCACGTTCGCGGTCTGGTTCGGCCTGTACGACAGGTTCGAGTTCACGGAGTACACGAGATTCAGCGTCCGCCCGCCCTTGAGGATGTCTGGGTCCAGCGTGAACGCGGGGACGCCCAGAGCGCGGTTCACCACGCCATCGGTCACCAGGGTCCAAGCGCTGGCGTCCGCTGGGTCCGACGGGGGCCACCACCTCGTCCAGAGCTCCTGATTGGAATCGATCTTCCAGAGCACGCACCGGTAGACCCCACGGGTGTCGGCGTTTGTCTGGGTGTAGACGCGGAGGGTGTAACCCGGCAGGCAGCCGGCGCAGGAATCGATCCTGCCCGGCGTGCCGAGCGGAGCGTTCTCGAGCGCCGGGTCGTACAAGACATTGCCTGATCGCATCTCGCGGTCAAGCTCCTGTACAGCGAGGCGAGCGTCATCAAGCGTCGTGCTCAGGGACTGCTCGTATGCCACCGTTCGCTGTACCGACGCCAGGACGGACGTGACGATCAGGAGGACGATGCTCATGATCGACATGGTGATCATGATCTCCGGAAGGGTCATCCCCGCTGCGTCGTGCACACGCCTCGACGCGGATCGGCACCGATAGGAGATCATCGATCTACCCGCCCTGCGATGGAGCCGCCGAGTAGACGCCTCGCGCCTCGAGCGTGCTCAGGTTGATGGTCGTGTTGACGAACACGACGTTGAGGCCGTCCACGTAGACCTCGTACTGGATCGTCGCCGAGGGCGGCTTCACCTGAGCGTTTACGTCGGTCTGTATGGTTGCCCCGGCCGTCGGGGAGATCGTCGTCGAGGCCGCGTTCGCGGTCAGCGAGGTGATCCGTACCTCGACGGAGTGCCCGCTGATCGTCCGTGTCACGTCGAACGTTCCGCAGAGAGACGAAACGGAAGACGACGTCGCGGATGCCGAGCTGTAGCTGCTGCCGTTCCAGCAATAGACGGTTCCACCACCGACGGTGGCGGTTGGCGCCGGAACCTGCGCGCTCGGTGTCGACGACGTGGAGTTGGTGCCGACTGCCGCCGTGGCGGAGTCTTGGTAGCCGACGATCGAGATGTAGTACCCGTTCCACGCGCTGCTTCCACTCCAGTTCGTGGGCGCCGTGAACGAGGAGGGCAGGCCACCGACGTTGACGGTCCCGACGACCCGAGTCGATCGCGCTTCAACGCACCCGTCGGAGTTGTTGATGGGAGTGCACAGGCTCGAGCTGTTGTACTGGACGCGATCGACGTAGGACTTGTCGGGGCTGTTCGCCGCGCTGAGGATCTGAGCCAGCGTTGCCGTCCCGAGTTGCACCGAGGGGTTCAGAGAGACGGCAGCGGACAACGTTCCTCCCTGCTGGATGCGCGACCCACCACACGCCTTTTGATCGGACTGCGCGGTATCGGTCGGCGGCGGGCAGACGTTCGCTCCGCCAGCTTGGGTCGTACTGTCGCTCGCGGCGGTCTCCCCTCCCGGCGCCGTCAGCGTGATGCTCGATCCGCCGCCGGATGAAGTCACCGATCCACCGGCGCATGCCGTCGGACTGCCGCAACTGACGGTGGAATAGCTCGTGGACGTCGTTCCGGGGTCGGTGTCGGCCGCCGACGTCGAGGAGGTGGTGCCGCCAGCCGTATGTGTTCCCTGATCGTCGACGATACGCACCCCCGACTGGTCGAAGCTCCCCTGGACCTGGGAAAGCTGCTCCTGCTGCAGCGTCGACTCGACGCCTGGCGAGAAGAGATCGCCTTCGCTGAAGTTCGTTCGATCGATCGTTCCCGCGAGATGGATGTCGCCCGAAGGGACATTCGAAACGCCATAGAAGAACGGCTGGCAAGGCGCCGCGAACGGGTGCGTCGCAGTGCTCCGGCAGCCACCGGGTGACCAGAAGAGGCTCTGTACCTCCACGATCTTGTTCGGGGCGGACCGGCCACCGGTCCACGTGACGATCACCGTGATCCGGTATGGCGTCGTTGTCGTACACCCCGATGTCGTCGAGGTCGGGCAGTTGTTCGTGTCGTACGTCTTCCACGTGTAGACGATGTTGTTTTGTGTGATCTGCCCGATGTGGCTAATCAGCGGATATACGCAGTTCGGCGTCCCCGATGGGCATGCTTGGGCCAATGTCACGAGTCGTTCTCCCGATCCTGGCGTTCCGTTCGGCGAGCACGACAAGAAACGGTACGTACCGGCGCTGTCGCCCGCGCAGCCGGCGACGAGGTTGGAGTCCGTCGAGGTGCTCAGGTCGCTCGCCAAGTGCCCTGCCGTGATCTTGTCCCAGGCAAGGCCTCGAGTCTGCTCCATGATCTGGTTGGCGATGCCCGTCGCCGTCTGCTTCTGTCGAGCGAGCGACTCGTACGTGAACCCCTCCGTCGCGGTATACGCGAGGCCGAAAAGCGCCGTCGCGATGATGCCGATCGCGATCAACATCTCGACCATCGTGAAGCCGGCCTCGTCGGTGTTGAGCCGAGATGCCAGCCTCCGGCAGGGCGAGCGCATCCTCATGTTCCCTTTGTCATCGGCAGCTCCGGCCGGGCCCTTTATCTGGCTACCAACCGCCGGTGCACTCCGAGACCGTGTCAACACCCGCGAAGGACGGCGCATTACCCCGGTCGTATGCCGGGTTGTTCGGGATCTGCGCGACGCAGAAGAACGTCCTTGTTTGCGAGGCCCCCACCAGCAACAGGGTCCCGCCGTTCGCGGTCTGGATGTCGATCTGACCCTGGGCCGGCGCCGTCGCATCGATCCAGGAGAGCGCGGGCTCCGCCGCGTGTGCGGTGGCGGCATCGAACCCCGTGTAGGAGCCGGCGTTCGCCCAGAACGTCGCGGCGGCCGCCAGCGACGAACGGAGGTCGGACTCCGCCGCCCGGTCCTCGGCGCGGGCACGCGCGCCAAGGTACGTCGGGAGCGCGATCGCAACTAGGACCCCGATGATCAAGATGACGACCATCAATTCGACGAGCGTGAACCCGTCGTCGTGGCCGATGCGAGATGCAGATGCAGATCGTGCCATCGGTCCTCTCAACGTCGGGCCTCAGGTCCCGCTTCGACCTCATGGGTTCGCGGCGACCGCCGGACGTCGGTTATCACGGCGAACGGAGGGGCGGCCATCCGGCCGCCCCTCGTCGCTTCCGTGCGCGAACGATGATGCTCTTACCAGGAACCGTCGTTCGCCGTATACGTCGCCGCCTGCGTTCCGGTGCAGGCCGCGGTCGCGCTGCTGTTACGGAACGTGCCGGCACCGGCACCGGTCGTGATGTCGGTCATGTAGAAGCAGGTGCCGCTGGCGGACATCCGCGCTGCGCCCCACAGGCTCGCGGTGGATGGGTTCACGCTGACGGTCTGCGACGCAGTCGTTGACGCCGTGCCCGTCGCCACGAACGACAGCGAGGGCTCGATGCCGAGCAGCGTCGTGTTGTTGCACGACCCCGCGGCCGGCACCGTCCAGCTGTACGCGTCGTGGTCCGTGAAGCACGTCTTCGCGGCCGCGAGCGAGTTGCGCAGATCCGACTGGGCAGCCCTGTCCTGCGCGCGCGTACGGGCGCCCAGGAAGGTCGGCAGAGCGATGGCGATCAGGATGCCGATGATCAGAACGACCACCATCAGCTCGATGAGGGTGAAGCCCTCCTCGTCCTTCCTGCGCTCCCAGAAGCGCTGAAGCATGGAGTCACCTCCCTTTCCGATGCGTGCGCGCACACCCCACGGTGTGCGTCCTCAGGAATGGTTTCGGTCATCCGCGACCCAAACTGAAGCGTCGCTGAAATTCCTCAGAGCTCTCCGACTCTCGGACTACCTGAAACGGGGTAGCCTCGTGCGGCGCCGCTTCGACCTCGCGAGCTCATCGCTCGCGCGTCTGGTCACTTGATCAGCTTGATGATGTTGAACATCGGCATGTAGAGCGCGATGACGGCGGCGCCGACGCACCCACCGATGACAGCGATCAACAGCGGCTCGATCAGCGACGTGAGCGCGTCGACCGCGGCCGCGACCTCGCTGTTGTAGAAATCGGCGACTTTGTCCAACATCGTATCGATCTGGCCCGTCTCCTCGCCGACGGCCAGCATCTGCACGACCATAGACGGGAAGACGGCATGCCTGGACAGCGGGCGAGCGATCGTCTCTCCCTCGCGTACGCTCGACTTCACGTCCTCGACGGCCTTGCCGATCACTCTGTTGTTCACGGTTTCGGACACGATCTCGAGCGATTGCAGGATCGGCACGCCCGAGCGCAGCAGCATTCCGAGCGTGCTGGAGAAGCGGGCGATCGCCGTCTTGTGGAACAACGCTCCGAACACCGGGGCCTTCAGCTTGACGCCGTCCAACATCTCTCTGCCTCTCGGCACCTGCTTCATCCGCCGAAACGTGAAGACGGATCCTATGACTGCGAGGACCACGACGTACCAGTATGTGCGGACGTCCTTCGACATCGTCAGGAGGATCCTCGTCGGAAGCGGCAGGCTTCCGCCCAACTGCTTGTAGATGTTCTGAAACTGCGGGACGACGAACAGGAGCATTGCCGCCATGATCAGAAGCACCAAGGCCACGACCGCAACCGGGTAGGTCATCGCGGACTTGATCCGCCGGCGGAGCTCCACGTCCTGTTCGATCATGTCCGCGAGTCGGAGGAGGACGCTGTCGAGGACACCGCCGGTTTCCCCCGATTTCACCATCGAGACGAAAAGATCGTTGAATGCCTTCGGGTGCTTGCCCAGCGCACCCGAGAGCGAGGCACCCTGCTCGACGTCGGTTCGAACCTCGAACAGAACCTTCGACAGCTCCTTGCTCTGGCTCTGCTCGGACAGGATGGCGAGCGCTCGCAGGATCGGGAGCCCCGAGTTGATCATCGTCGCGAATTGGCGCGCGAAGACCGCCAGATGCTTTAGTTTGACGTGGCCGGGGCGAAGGTTGATCTCCATCTTCATCCCGGCGTTGGCCTTCTTGACCTCGACCGGCGTCAGTCCCATCTGCCGCAGGCGGGCCATCACGAGGTCTTCGCTGTCGCCGACGAGCTCGCCCGTGACGAGCTTCCCCTGAGGGTCGCGAACCTTGTACGCGTACGTGGTGGCCATCAGAAGGCCCCGCTCGTCCAGCCGCCGTCCATCGAGATGCCAGCGCCGGCGGCCGTCGCGCCGCTGTAGGACGCGCCCGCGCCGCCGATCAAGCGGTTCAGCTCCTCCACGTCGTGGCAGCGCTCGTACGCGAGCTGTTGCGTGATCTGCCCGGCCTTGACGAGGTTTGCCAGGGACTGGTCCATCGTCTGCATCCCGAAGCGGCCGCCCGCCTGCATGATCGAGTAGATCTGGTGGACCTTGCCCTCGCGGATCAGGTTGCGGACCGCGGGGGTGCAGATCAGGACCTCGACCGCGACGACGCGGCCCTGCCCGTCGGACGTCTGCAGTAGCTGCTGCGTGACGACACCCTGGAGCGTGGTCGCCAGCTGCACGCGCACCTGCTGCTGCTGGTGCGGTGGGAACACGTCGATGATCCGGTCGATCGTCTGCGGCGCGTCCTGCGTGTGCAGCGTCGCGAACACGAGGTGTCCGGTCTCGGCAGCGGTGATGGCCGTTCCGATCGTCTCGAGGTCACGCATCTCGCCGACGAGGACGACGTCGGGGTCCTGCCGCAGCACGTGCTTGAGAGCCTGCGAGAAGCTGTGCGTGTCCGCGCCGACCTCGCGCTGGTTCACGATGCAGCGCTCGTGCTTGTGGAGGAACTCGATGGGGTCCTCGACGGTCATGATGTGCGCCGCGCGCTCCTTGTTGACGATGTCGACCATGCCG
>DATAEU010000061.1:0-11948 GCA_036257835.1 Actinomycetota bacterium
CGGCGGCGCGGCGGCGGTGGCCGTCGGGGCGGCGTCGCGCGACGCGGCGGCCGCGGACCTCGGGCGCGGTCAGCTGCAGGTCGTCTGAACCCGTCCGCACCTCCCACCGCTCGGTGCGAACCGCCGAGCACCCGTACACTCGTCGTCGAGGGCCTGCCGCGCCGCGGCGAGGCCTCTTCGTGCTGCGTGCAGCCCGGCGGCGCAACGAACGAGGCGCGATGGATCTGGCACGACTGCTCGACGACATGATCGGCTCGGAGCCGTTCGAGCGGCTCCTGCTCGAGCGCGCCCGCCCGATCCTCGCGCGGGCCGAGGCCGGTCACGACTTCCTCGTGTCGGCGATCGCGCGCGCCCTGGACGCGCCCGTTCTCGTCGTCGCGCCCGGCCCGCGCGAGGCCGAGACGCTCGCGGCGGGTGCCGGAGCGTATCTCGGTCCTCAGCGCGCGGCGATGTTCCCGGCGTGGGAGGCGCTGCCGTACGAAGGCATCAGCCCGGGGCCCGAGATAGCCTCGAAGCGCGCGCTCGCGGTTCGCGGGTTGCGGCGCGCGACCGGCGCCTTCGTGCTCGCCGCGCCGGCAACCGCCGTGGTGCAGCGCGTCGTGCCGGACCTCGGACGCGACGAGCCGCTCGTGCTCGTCCGCGGCTCGGAGACGCCGCTCGAGGCCGTCGCCGAGCGCCTCCTCGCGCTCGGCTACGTCCGCGCCGACGTGGTGGAGCACCGAGGCGAGTTCGCCGTGCGCGGCGGTGTGCTCGACGTCTTCCCGGGCACGGAGCGGCGGCCGTTCCGCGCCGAGTTCTGGGGCGACGAGATCGAATCGCTGCGGTCCTTCGTCCCGGCCACGCAGCGCTCGGCCGATCCCCTCGTGCGCGCCGAGGTGCACCCCGTCCGCGAGCTCGTGCCGACGCCCGAGCTCCGCGAGCGCGCCGCCGAGCTGGCGCCCCGGTACCTCGACCGCTTCCGCGATCAGCTCGCACGCTTCGCGGACGGCCTCGTATTCGAGGGTTCCGAGACGCTCGCGCCGCTGCTCTTCGAACGGATGCCCGCGCTGCCCGAGCTGCTTCCGGACGGCGGCTGGGCCGTCCTCGTGCAGGCTCGGCGGACCGAGGATCGCGCGCGGCAGGCCGTCGAGGACGCGCGCGCGCTCGCCGAGGCCTCGGGGTGGCCCGGCCCCGACGTCGTCGTCGATCTCCACGAGGCGCTCGCCGGCAACACCCGCCTGCATCTCACCGAGTTCTCGGAGGGGCTCGATCTCGGGTTGTCGTCGTGGGGCACTGCGCAGGGCAACGCACCCGAGCTGGCGTCGCGCCTGGTCGAGCTCCACCGGCGCAAGCACCGCGTCGTCGTCGCGGCGTCGGCGCACGGCTCCTTGGAGCGGGCACGCGAGATCGTCGCCGAGGCCGGCCTCCGCCTGGTCGAGGGCGACCCGAGCGCCGACGCCGTCGCCCTCGAGGGCGACCTCGCCGGCGGGTTCGTGTTCGGGCCGGGCAGGCTCGCGGTCGCGACGGAGGAGGACGTGTTCGGGTCGCGCCGGCACACGCGCTCGGCGCCGCGGCTCACGAAGCGCCGCACCGACGCGGTCGCGGCCGAGCTCTCGCCGGGCGACTTCGCCGTGCACCGCGTGCACGGCGTCGGCAGGTTCATCGGGATCCAGCGCCGCGCGATCGCCGGCAGCGAGCGCGACTACATGGTGCTCGAGTACGCCGCCGGGGACCGGCTGAGCGTCCCGACGGACCAGGTCGGCATGGTGGCGCGCTACATCGGCGGCGAGCAGCCGCGGCTGTCGCGGCTCGGCACCAGCGACTGGGTCAAGACCACGTCGAAGGTCAAGCGCGCCGTCCGCGACATGGCGGGCGAGCTCGTTCGCCTGTACTCGGTGCGCATGAGCGTGCCCGGCCACGCGTTCGGCCCGGACATGCCGTGGCAGGCGGAGATGGAGGACGCGTTCCCATACGAGGAGACCCGCGACCAGGTGTCCGCCATCGACGAGGTCAAGCGCGACATGGAGCGCGACAAGCCCATGGACCGGCTGATCTGCGGCGACGTCGGCTACGGCAAGACCGAGATCGCGGTGCGGGCGGCGTTCAAGGCCGTGATGGACGGCAAGCAGGTCGCCGTCCTGGTGCCGACGACGCTCCTCGCCGAGCAGCACTTCATCACGTTCGCGGAGCGGTTCTCCGCCTTCCCCGTGACCGTGAGGATGCTGTCGCGGTTCGTCTCGCCGGCCGAGCAGCGCGACACGCTCCGCGACGTCGAGCGCGGCACGATCGACGTCGTCATCGGAACGCACCGCCTGCTGAGCGGCGACGTGAAGTTCAAGGACCTCGGCCTGCTGGTGGTCGACGAGGAGCAGCGCTTCGGGGTGTCGCACAAGGAGCGGCTCAAGAGGATGCGCGCGCACGTGGACGTTCTGACGATGACGGCGACGCCGATCCCGCGCACGCTCGAGATGGCGCTCACCGGCATCCGCGACATGAGCGTGGTCGACACGCCGCCCGAGGACCGGCAGCCGGTGCTCACGTACGTCGGGCCGTACCAGGAGGACCTCGCGCTGGGCGCCGTCCGCCGCGAGCTCCTGCGCGGCGGGCAGGTCTTCTGGGTCCACAACCGCGTCGCGACCGTCGACCGTCAGGCCGCAAGGGTGCAGGACGCGGTCCCCGACGCCCGCGTCGTCGTCGCGCACGGGCAGATGGACGAGGACCAGCTCGAGCGACGGATGATGCGGTTCTGGGAGCGTGAGGCCGACGTCCTCGTCTGCACGACGATCATCGAGTCCGGCCTGGACGTGCCGAGCGCCAACACGCTCGTGGTCGACCGGGCGGATCGCCTCGGGCTCGCGCAGATGTACCAGCTGCGCGGCCGCGTCGGGCGCTCGACCGAGCGCGCCTTCGCGTACTTCTTCTTCCCCCCGGCGCAGTCGCTGACCGAGGAGGCGCACGAGCGCCTCGCGACGATCAGCAAGCACACGGCGCTCGGCAGCGGGTTCCAGATCGCGTTGAAGGACCTCGAGATCCGCGGAGCCGGGAACATCCTCGGCGCCGAGCAGCACGGCCACATCGCCGCGGTCGGGTTCGACACGTACGCGCGGCTGCTCAAGGAGTCGGTGGCCGAGATGAAGGGCGAACCGTTGCCGGAGGAGAAGGAGATCCGGATCGACCTGCCGGTGAAGGCGTTCGTCCCCGTGGGCTGGGTCGGACAGGAGGCGCTGCGGCTGGAGCTCTACCGCAACATCGCGACGGCCGGCGACCACGACCGCCTCGCCGAGGTGCGCGCCGAGGCCGAGGACCGGTTCGGCCAGCTGCCGCAGGAGGTCGAGACGCTCCTCGCGGTCGCGTCGCTCCGCATCACGTGCGAGCGCCTCGGCGTGACCGAGGTGACGACGTACCGCGACCAGGTGCGCGCCAAGCCGCTCGCGCTGTCCGAGGACGACCAGGCCGCCGTCGGCAAGCGCGTGCCCGGCGCGGCCTACCACCGCGCGACGCAGACGCTGAACATCCCGGTCGCGCGCATCGCAGGAGCCGAGCTGCCTGCGCGGGTCGACGGCGCGCTCCTCGACGCGGCGGGGTTCGAACGACCCTCTGTTAGCATCGCCGGCTGATGCGCCTTCCCCGCCGAACACTCCTCGCTCCGCTCCTCGTCGGCGTCGTCGCGCTGTCTGCCTGCGGCTCGGCCAAGCCGCCCGCAGCCGTCGTCGACGGCGAGACGATCACAGATACGCAGCTCGCGGGGGAGATGGTGTTGTTCACGTTCCTCGGCAGCCTCCAGCAGCAGTCGTGCGGACAGCCCGACGCGACGATCGGCGAGAGCACCGATGCGGCGTGCGCGCGATTCACGCTTTCGAACCTGATCCAGGAGGATCTGGTCAAGCACTACGCGACGGCCCACCACATCACGGTCACCGACGGCGACGTGACCGACGCGATCTCGCAGCTCGAGACGAGCCTCGGCGGGGCGAAGGCGCTCGATCAGAAGCTGAAGCAGAACGACGTGACGCGGCCCGAGTTCGTGGCGCTCGCGCACCGGCTTCTTCTGTTCAGCAAGACGCAGAAGGCCATCGGATCGGCCAACGTCTCGGACCAACAGCTGCAGCAGCTGTACCAGCAGGACAAGAGTCAGTTCACGCAGATCCACGCGAAGCACATCCTCGTGAAGAAGCGCGCGCTGGCCGAGAAGATCGCGGCCGAGGCGACGCCGAAGAACTTCGCGTCGCTCGCGACGAAGTACTCGACGGACACCGGGTCGGCGTCTAAGGGCGGCGACCTCGGCACGCTCGCCGCCTCGTCGCTCGATCCGACCTTCGTCCAGGCGGCGCTCTCGCTCAAGCCGGGCGAGATCTCGCAGCCCGTCCAGACGCAGTTCGGTTGGCACGTGATCATGCTGGTGAGCTCCACGGTGAAGCCGTTCGATCAGGTGAAGGACCAGCTCTCCGGATCGATCGAGAGCCAGGCGTTCAACACCTGGATGCAGGGCCGGCTGAAGGACGCGACGATCGACGTGAACCCGAAGTACGGGCGCTTCGATGCCTCCACGGGGACGGTCGTGCCGATCCGCAGCACCAAGACCGTTGCCTCGGCGTCGGCGACGCCGTCGGCGACGGCGCGCGCCACCGCCTCGCCGTGACCCGCACCACGCCGGGCGACGACGACGAGCTGCGGCACGTTCCGGACGGCGACGTCCCCTCCGGTCGCCACGGGGAGATGCTGCTCGACCTCGTCCGCGTGATGGCTCGCCTCCGCGGTCCCGGGGGTTGTCCGTGGGATCACGACCAGACGCACCGAACGCTCGCCCGCCACCTGCTCGAGGAGACGCACGAGACGCTCGAGGCGATCGACGCGGACGACCGCGACCGGCTGCGCGAGGAGCTCGGCGACGTCCTGCTCCAGGTCGTCTTCCACGCGCAGATCGCCGCCGACCATGGCGCGTGGGACGTCGACGACGTCGCCGAGGGCATCGTCCGGAAGTTGATCCGGCGGCACCCCCACGTGTTCGGCGAGGTCGAGGTGTCGGGCCCCGACGAGGTCCTCGTGAACTGGGAGCGGATCAAGGCGGACGAGAAGGGGGCGGGCGGGGAGCGGAAGGGCGTCGAGGACGACATCCCGCCGACGCTGCCATCGCTCGCGCGCGCCGCCAAGGTCCAGCGGCGCGCCGCCGGCTGGGGCTTCGAGTGGCGTTCGCTCGACGGCGCGATGGGTGCGCTCCGCGAGGAGGTCGACGAGCTCTCGCGCGTCCGCGACGCCGACGATGCGGAAGCCGAGATCGGCGACGTCCTGTTCGCCACGGCGGCGGTGGCGCGGAAGTTCGGGGTCGATGCGGAGAGCGCGTTGCGCAGGACCATCTCGGGTTTCGCTGACCGGTACGAGCGGTTCATGGCCGTCGTCCGCGAGCGCGGCCTCGACCTCGACGCGATGTCGGAGGACGAGATCCGCCGGCTGTTCCGCCACGCCCGGTGACCGACGACCGATACCTGCGGGCCGTCGCGTTCGAGCGCGAGATCCTCCGGGGGTCCTCCACGTCGGTCGAGCCGTTCGCGTTCGGCACCGCGTACCTGCACCGTGACCTGCCGCACCGATGGACCAGCAACCTGCTGTGGGTCGACCTCGACGCGCGGCCGCCCGGCGCGCCCGCTTTGGTCGCCGAGGCCGAGCGGATCCTCGGCGGCGCCGGCCTCGCGCATCGGAAGGTGGTCGCGAGCGGTGGCAGTGGGGCGGTGCTCGCCGCGCAGTTCGCCCGGCTCGGGTGGACGGTCCACCGAGCCCAGGTGATGACGCTCGAGCGCGATCCCGACCGGCCAGGTGCCGTGACCGTGGACCGCGTCGGCTACGAGGACGCCCGTCCGTTGATCACGACCATCACGCGGCGATTCGAGGTCACCGGTGACGAGGAGGCGCTACGGCAGCTGATCCACCACAAGGCCGTGGTGGAGGAGCGTGTCGGCGCCTCGTTCTTCGTCGCCCGCATCGACGGCGCGCCGGCCGGCATGTGCGAGCTCTACGTCGGCGGCGACACCGCGCAGATCGAGGACGTCAACACGCTCGAGGAGCACCGCGGGCGCGGGGTCGCGCGGTCGGTCGTGCTGTCGGCCGCCGCGGCCGCCCGCGATGCCGGCGCCCGTCTCGTCTTCCTCCTCGCGGACGAGGACGACTGGCCGAAGCACCTCTACGGGCGGCTCGGATTCGATCCCGTCGGTCCCGAGTGGGAGTTCCTGCGAACGCCGTCCGAGGAGTCGACGCAGGAGTAGCGCGGCTCGCCGAGCGCTCGGTCGTTGGGACCGTTCGTGCCCGGTCTCCTCGTATCCGGTAGTGGCCATGCCCCCCGGCGGGGGATGCCCCCATCCGCCGCAGCGTGCTCTCCAAAATCCTCCGTGGGAGGAGTTGTGTTTGCCCGGGCTAGCAACCGATAAGCAACAATGACGGCGCGCGGATCCCACCGGCCGTCCGGGCTCGACAGGCGAACGGAGGTGAGATGGCTGCGGCGCAAGCGGGACGCGTGGTGCCCACGCGTGCCGACCCCCTCTCGAGAGACGTCCTGTTCCGGCAGGTTGGCGCGCTCGTCGGCGCGGTCCTTCTCGGGTTCCTTGCGATGGCGATCCGACAGGCGCCCGACGCCCGCGCCGGAGCGCTCGTCCGCGTCTCGATCCTGACGGCCGCCACCGTCGCCGCCACCGTGTTGGTGCCCTGGCAGCGCCTTCCCTCCCTCGTGCATCGGATCCTTCCGATCGTGTACCTCATCGTCGTGTACTTCACCCGCGACGCGACCGGCGGCGTCGCGTCCTCGTACGGACAGCTCGCGCTGCTGCCGCTCTTGTGGGTCGCCGTGTACGGCTCGCTCCTCGAGCTCGGCGGCACGGTCTTCGCGACGGCCGTCGTGCTCGGGCTCCCGCTCGCGCGGGCGGGCGCGCCCGAGGTCGACTGGCTCCGGATGCTGTCGATGCTCGGGGCCGGCGGGACGCTCGGGTACATCGTGTATCGCTTCTTCAGCCAGATCCGCCGCCAGACGGGGAAGCTGCGCGTCCTCGCGGGCACGGATCCGTTGACGGGCACCGCGAACCGGCGCGCGTGGGACGACGAGCTCGCGAGCGCGGCCGAGCAGGCCGAGTTCGACGGTCGCCCGATGTCGGTCGCGCTCCTCGATCTCGACGACTTCAAGGGGTACAACGACCGCTTCGGCCACCAGGCGGGCGACCGCCTGCTCAAGGAGGTCTCGGCCGCGTGGCAGGCGATCCTGCGGATGAGCGACGTGCTCGCCCGAATCGGCGGCGACGAGTTCGCCGTCCTGTTGCCCGCGTGCAACCTCGAGACCGCGGCACAGATCGCCGAGCGGCTCCGCTCCGCCGTCCCGGCCGCGAACTGCTCGGTGGGCGTGGCGTCGAGGGATCCGATCGAGACGGTCGAGGAGCTTCTCGCCCGCGCCGACGCCGCGCTGTACGAGGCCAAGGAGGGCGGCCGCGGCCGGGTGATCGTCGCCGGCCCGGGACCGCACGCAGTCTCGGTCGACTGACCAGCCGGCGCCGGGCCGGATCAACCAGATCGGGCGGTCTCCCGGGCCTACAATCGGTCCTCGATGCCTGCGATCGCCGCCCTGCTCGCGCGCGAGATCCTCGATTCGCGCGGCAATCCGTCCGTCGAGGTCGACGTCGTGCTGGATGACGGCTCGACCGGGCGCGCCGCCGTTCCCTCGGGCGCGTCGACTGGCGAGCACGAGGCGCTGGAGCTGCGCGACGGCGACCTCAAGCGGTTCGGCGGCAAGGGCGTCCTGCGAGCCGTCGACAACGTCGTGTCGGTGGTCGGGCCGGGCGTTGCCGGGATGGACGCGCTCGATCAACGAGCGGTCGACGCCCGTCTGCTCGACCTCGATGGCACGCCGGACAAGTCGGTGCTCGGCGCCAACGCGATCCTCGGTGTCTCGCTCGCCACCGCGCACGCCGCCGCGTCGAGCCTCGGGCTCCCGCTGTACCGGTACCTCGGCGGCCCCCTGTCGCACGTGCTGCCGATGCCCCTGATGAACGTGATCAACGGCGGAGCGCACGCCGACAACGAGCTCGAGCTTCAGGAGTTCATGCTCGCGCCCGTCGGTGCCGCCTCGTTCTCCGAGGCGCTGCGATGGGGCGCCGAGATCTACCAGGCTCTCAAGACGGCCCTGAAGGCGCGGCACCTCGCGACGGGCGTCGGCGACGAAGGCGGGTTCGCACCCGAGATCGCGACCGCGGCCGAGGCGCTCGAGCTCCTCGTCCAGGCGATCGAGACCGCCGGCCTCGAGCCGGGGGACGAGGTCGCGCTCGCGATGGACCCCGCGGCGTCGGAGATCTACCGGGACGGCGCGTATCGGCTGGAGGGCATCTCGCGAACGGCCGAAGACATGATCGAGTTCTGGCGGGGCCTGATCGACCGGTTCCCGATCGTCTCGCTCGAGGACGGCCTGGCCGAGGACGACTGGGTCGGGTGGTCGAAGATGACGCAGGTGCTCGGCGGGTCGGTGCAGCTCGTCGGCGACGACATCTTCGTCACGAACGCCGAGCGGCTCGAGCGAGGGCTCGCAGAGGGCGCTGGCACGGCGATCCTCGTGAAGGTGAACCAGATCGGCTCGCTGACCGAGACGCTCGACGTGATGCGCCTGGCCGCCGGCGATGCCTTCGGCGTCGTCGTGAGCCATCGCTCGGGTGAGACCGAGGACACGACGATCGCCGACCTCGCCGTCGCGCTCGACGCCGGCCAGATCAAGTCCGGCGCGCCGGCGCGCTCCGAGCGCGTCGCGAAGTACAACCGGCTGCTGCGGATCGAGGAGGAGCTCGGCGACACGGCGCGGTACCTGGGCGGTGCCGCGCTGCGGAGGCGGGAGTCGTGACGGTTCGGACGCAGGCGCTCGATCACCCGCGGGTGCGGCTCACGGGACGCGCCGCGCTCCTCATCGTGGTCGTCACGATGCTGGCGATCTTCTCGATCGTCCCCATGCGCGACTACCTGTCGCAGCGCTCCGAGATCGCGCAGCTGCAGCAGCGGGCGGCCGAGCTCGATCGGTCGAACGCGGCGCTGCGCTCCGACATCCGCCGCCTGCACGATCCGGCGTATCTCGAACGTGTCGCGCGCGCGTGCCTCGGCATGGTCAGGCCGGGCGAGGTGGCGTTCGTGTCGAAGGCGAGTGGGACCGACCCGGCCTGCTGAACTACACCTAGTCGCCGCGGCGCGCCCGCCGCCGCGCGAGCACCGAGGCGAACAGCCCGACGCCGGGCACGAAGAACACCGCGCTCGCGCCCGCGCCGCCCTGGGGCGAGGCCGCGGTCGGCTCGGTAACGATGCCCGTCGGCGACGGCGAGGGCGACTCGGTCGGGCTCGGCGACTCGGTCGGGCTGGGCGTCCCGGTCTCGCTGGGCGACGCCGTGATGGTCGGGCTGGGCGTGCCGGTCTCGCTGGGCGTGTCCGTCGGCACGGGGCTCTGGGTCTGCGTCTCGGTGGGCGGCGGCGTCTCCGTGTCCGTTGGCGACGGCGAGGGCGTCTCGGTCGGGCTCGGCGTCCCGGTGTCCGTCGGGGTGGGCGTCAGCGTGTCCGCGGGCGCCGGCGTCTCGGTCGTCGGCACGACGACGATCGGCGGTTCGCTCGGCGACGGCTCCTGGGCCGAGGGCTTCGGCTGGGAGCCCTGCGTCGGCTGCGGCGTCGGTGTGAGCGTGGCGGTCGGCGTCGGGCTCGAGATGCCGGGCACGTCCGAGAAGAGCCACATCAGCGTGTTTGCGGCCTCGGCCGGAAGCGTCGGCAGCACCTGCTGGACGAGGTCCGCGATGCGCGCATCCAGCGACGAGACGTCCGCTCCCGCATCGATCGCCGCAGCCCGGTCCTCCGCCAGGACGAGCGCCTGCTGGATCAGGCGGTCGGGCGGCGACTCGGTGGCGGCCTGGAGCGCCTCGAGGCTGTTCTGCGCCTGCTGGAGCGCGACCGCCGGCGCGGTTCCGACCGCCTCGGGCCCGGGAGGCATCGCGGCCCGCGCGAAGACGAGTGCGAGGAACACGGCCGCCGCGGCGGTTGCGCCCTGGATCCGGTTGACCCACCGCTCCCGCCCGCGCCCGTGCGAGGCCGGGGCGGGGGGCGGCGGCACCGAGGCGGTGTGAGGGGCGCCCGGCGCCGCGTCGCCGCTCATCAGCCGTCCCATCACGAACGGGAGATCCTTGAACCCGACGCCCTCCTCGAGCACGGCGTCGGCGTCGCGCAACAGATCGACGCGGACCACCCCGAAGGCCGGGGTGATGATCAGGATCCGGCCCTCCGGCAGGACGTCGCGCAGCAGGGGGATCGTCGGCTGCCCGTTCTCCCAGGCGGCGTTCTCGTGCAGGACGACGACCGCGGGCCGCCGTCGCTCGACCGCCCGGATGGCCTCGGCCGGCGTCGCCGCCTCCGCGAGCACCTCGAACCCGTTCTCCTGCAGGATGAACCGGACGAGCTTCCGCTCCAGCGGGCGACGGTCGACGACGACCACGCCGCGGTCAGCGTTCGGAGTGTTGTTCACCGTCTGGGCCCCGCTCCCGATCGATCCCCCCCTTGTATACGCCATCGCCGGGCCCTTCTCAGCCACCCGAACGGGCCATTCATCGGACGTTCTGTCGAGTGGGCGGCCCGGGTGAGGCATATTGACGTCGTTCTGAAGCCGATGGGATAGTGGCCGCCTATCCTGGTGCATCGGTGGGCAACCACCACGTCGAAAGGGGTTCAGCTGGCAGATCTCGAGGTCGGCGCGGTCGTGGACGGGACCGTGTCGCGCATCACACCGTACGGAGCGTTCCTGACGCTCGAGGGCGGGAAGGTCGGGCTCGTGCACATCTCCGAGATCGATCGGAACTACGTCAAGGACGTCCACGACCACCTCCGCGAGAGTGACGTCGTGCAGGCGAAGGTCATCGCCATCAAGGAAGACGGCAAGATCGACCTCTCCATCAAGGCGCTGCAGGATCCGGCGCCGCCGCGGCCTCGCCGAGGCTCGGACCCCGGGTTCGAGTCGATGCTCAAGAAGTTCATGCGGCAGAGCGAGGAGCGGCAGGTCGACTTCAAGCGCTCGGTCGAGCACAAGCGCAAGTAGCCTCCGCCCGCATGGGCGAGACCCGCGGCTCGGATCTGTTGCTCGTCGCCGCTCAGCTCGGACGCCGACCGACCACGCCGTTCACGGTCGTCGCCCGGTGCCCGGGCGGCCACCCGCTCGCGATCCGCAACCGGCCGTTCGACGCGGAGGGCCGTCCGTTCCCCACGCTGTTCTGGCTGACGTGTGTCGATGCCGTTCGCTCGGTCTCCCGGCTGGAGTCCGAGGGATGGATCGCGCGGCTCAACGAACGCGCGGAGCGCGACGAGGACTTCGCGGCCGCGCTCGAACGCGCGCACGACGCCTACGCCGCCGAGCGCGCGGCCGACGCCGGCGAGGTCCAGATCGAGGGCGGTGTCGGCGGGACGCGGCGCGGCATCAAGTGTCT
The DNA here is from genome assembly GCA_036257835.1 of Actinomycetota bacterium. Lineage (GTDB taxonomy): Bacteria > Actinomycetota > UBA4738 > UBA4738 > HRBIN12 > DATAEU01. The sequence goes on from DATAEU010000061.1 coordinate 11,442, forward strand.
GCACGCGCACTACGCCAACCATCTGGCCGGCGGCGACGATCCGGTGGGCGCGTGGGTCGCCGGTCGCGTGGAGCCGATCCACCCCGGGGAGCCTCCGGGCCGGGTCGCGGTGGTCGACCTCGGCACCAACTCGATCAGGCTGCTCGTCGCCTCGGCGGCGCGTCACGGATCGCTCGAGGAGTTCGCGCGCGACATGGTCATCACGCGCATCGGCGCGGGGGTCGACGCGACCGCCGCGATCGACCCGGTCGCGCTCGAGCGCACGGCTGCGGTCCTCGAGCGGTACGCCGGGCGCGCGCGAGGCGACGAGCAGCCGGATCGAGTTGGTCCCGAGGTCGACGACGCCGACGCGGGGCGCGGACGCGCCCGGATGGATCGGCTCGATGCGCTCGGCGACCCACGCGCCGACCGGATCGTTGCCGCCGGCCACGTGGTTCGCGTAGTGCGCGTGGAGGCACTTGATCCCGCGACGCGTGCCGCCGACGCCGCCGAACGCCTCGGTGCCCG
>DATAEU010000062.1:0-15279 GCA_036257835.1 Actinomycetota bacterium
GCTCGGGCGACACCGTCTACGGATTCGCGATCGGCGTCTATCCCACCGACCACCCGATCCTGCCGCGCGACCGCCACGAAGACCCGGCCTAACCACGATCACCTTCGCTCGGCCGCCCCCGGAGTCGGAGGCAGCTGCACCTCACTCCGGAGGTCGGCTCCGGATGGGTTTGAAGGATGGCGAGGCTGCGTCCTGGAACCGGCTCCTCGAGCCGTGTCCTGTCGATCGGTGCATCTGCGACTGAACCCGACAGCCGACGAAGCGGTCACCGAGTGTTCCTGCTCGCGTTCATCTTGGCAACCCTGGTCAGTATCCCCGGCGTCGTCGCACGGTTCGAGGCCGGCTACGTGTGGGTCGGTGTGGTCGACTTCGTCACGCCGGTCATCCCCATCTTCCTGCTCGTCGTCATCGCGATCCGACCGGCGAGCTACGGCATGCCTTCACGGGATGTCCGTCGTGATCATGGCGGGCCCGCTGCTCGATACGGCGATGTTCGGAGGGCTCCTGCTCTCGGGGATGCTCGTGATCCTCGGTCTCAACGTGGCACTCGCGGCACTGCTCGCGATCGGCCTGCTGGCGGGCGTCGTCTGGTTCGGAGCCGCGCGTTCGTCCGCGTTCCTAGCGCTCGATGCGCGGATCGAGCTCGAACCAGACGGTGGTCGTCCCGTCGCTCGTGTCGACGCCCCACGCGGAGGACAGGCTGGTGAGCAGGTAGAGGCCCCATCCCGACGCACCGGCGCTCTCCGGCCGGGCCGGGTGGCCGGCGCCGAACCCGGGGCCGCGGTCGCCGACCTCGACGCGGATCACCTCGTCGACGTACACCCGCACGATGATCTCGTCGCGGACGCTCCGGGTCCCGTGCTCGAAGGAGTTGCCCACCACCTCCGTCACGAGGAGCGCCAGGTCGGCCGCCACGCGTTCCGGCAGCTCCCGGGTCATCCCTCGGATGCCGGCGCGCGCGAGGGCCGGCGCGATCGACTCCGCCGGGAGCCGCAGCTCGGTTCGCGGCCGCATCACCCTCGATCCGTTGCGCTCGGCCACGTGCCCGCTACCCCGGCCGTCGCGGCCGTACACCCGAACGCCGTCGCGAACCGTCGAAATGATCCCGATGAGCTACGTCGGTGGCAGCGTGTTCTCTCGCTCGGCCACGCGAACGGCCACGATCGCGACGTCGTCCCTGGGCGCGCCGCCCTCGCGGAACCGACGCAGGAGCTCGTCGACGACCTCGTCGGCCGGACGGCCGGCCGAGCTCGACAGGATGTCCTCGACGCTGGCGAACCCGGCCGTGTCGCGGCCCGGCTCCTCGAGGCCGTCGGTGTACATCAGCAGGAGGTCGCCCGGCGCGAGGTCGACGACGGCGTCGGAGACCTCTGGATGGTCCAACACGCCGAGGAGCGAGCCCGGCACACCCACGTGGCGCACCGTCCCATCGCCCGAGAGCACCAGCGGGGGCAGGTGCCCGCCGAGCGCGACCGTGGCGCGGAAGCCCGGCCCGTCCGGTCGAAGGCGGACGTATGCCGCCGTGCAGAACCGATCCCACGACGACTCGTCCAGGATCGCTCGGTTGAGCGCCTCGAGGATCGCGCTCGGCCGCGAGTGCGCCGTCGCGAGCCCTCGGACCGTGTGCCGAGCGATCCCGACGATCGACGCCGCCTCCGGCCCCTTGCCGCATACGTCGCCGATCAGCAGACCCCAGCTGTCGTCGAGTCCCGCGAACACGTCGTAGAAGTCACCGCCGACATCGTGTCCCTCGCCGAACGGGATGTAGCGGACGGCGAGCTCGACGCCGGGGATGCTCGGCAAACGCCGGGGCAGCAGGGAGCGCTGGAGCGCCCGCGCCATGTGCTCGCGATCGCGGAACAGCCGGGCGTTGTCGATCGCGACGGCGGCTCGGCGGGCCAGGCTCTCGAGGAACGTGAGATCGTCCCGCTGGTAGTGCCGGCCCGACTCGGCGTAGGCGACCGTCAACGTCCCCAGCACGCGATCCTGCATCGACAGCGGCACCGTCACGGCCGACGTCAGGCCCAGCTGTCGCACGGCCTCGAGGGTGGCCTCGTCGGACACCGCGGCCTTCAGCATCTCGTCGTCGATGTGCTCGACGAACTCGGACTCGCCCGTGCGCAGCACGCGCGCGGGCCCGGTCGGCGCGCCCGGATCGAACGGGAGGAGATCCTGAAGCTGCTCGGCGACCTGGATCTTCATCGGGTCGGTGTGCGAGAGGACGAGCCGGCGGATCTGCGGCCCGTCGACGACCATCACGTTCAGCCAGTCGGCGATCCGCGGCACGCACAGGCGAGCGAGCTCGGAGATCGTCGCCTCGAAGTCGAGCGAGCTGGACAGCAGCCGGGTCGCCTCGGCGAGGAACTCGATCCGCTCGCGCGCGAGCTCGGCCTCCGCCCGTGCGGATTCGCGCTGTTCGAGCACCAGCGAGCTCTGCAGGTGCTGCGCGCACAGACCGGCGAGCGTCAGCAGGAAGTCCCGCTCGTCCTCGTCGAACAGGTGCATACCCTCGTATCCGAGCGCAAGGACCGCGAGCGTGCGTCCCGCGACGACGAGCGGCAGCGCCGCCGTCGCGACCCGCTCAACTTCGGTTCCGGCACCCGAAGAGTGGCCGCCGGGGAACATGACGTCCCAGTCGGCCTTCGACTCTATCCAGACCGGATGTCCCGTCCGGGCAGCCTCGGCGCTCGCGAGCGACTCCGTCATCGGATACCGCGTCGCCGGCTCGGCCAGCGATTCCCAGCCGCCGGAGGAGAAGTCGAGGACCAGCTCCTGGGTGTCCTCGTCGACCAGGAGCAGCGCCCCGCTCATCGCATCCGTCGCGCGAACGCTCGCCTCGACGAGCGCGCTGCTCGCCTGCTCGCGGTCGTGCACCCGCGAGAGGCGGTACGCGACCATCAGCAACCGCTCGAGGCGGTCGGCGCTGGTCTCGAGCCGCGCGTTGACCTCGCGTTCCGACTCGAACAGCAGCGCGCGATCGAGCGCCTGGCCCGCCTGCGCGGCCACCGATTCCATGAACGCGAGCTCCCACGGCTCGAACGCCCGCACGCCATCGAACGTCACGGCGAGCCCGCCGATCGCGCTGCCACGCACGACGAACGGCAGGCTCACGAGCGAGTGTTCGTCGAGCGGAGGGGTGTCGCGCAGGGCCGGGAAGCGCCGGTCCCGCTCCTCGACCGAGCGCAGCACGATCGGCCGGCCGGTCCGCATCGCCTGGGATAGCGGCACCGGATCGTCGATCGAGAAGACGTCGAGTGCGCCGAAGTCGTTCGCCGGATAGCCGACCGATTCCCGCAGCTCGATCCGCCCCTCCTCGCGACGGACGGCGAACACGGCCGCGGCGGCGCCGAGCGCCCGCGTCCCCTGCTCGACCACGGTGCGGCCGACGTCCGCCGGCGTGACCGCGGCCGAGAGCGCCGCCGTGAGCTCCTGCAGGACGGCGTTCAGCCCGGCCGAGCGTCGCTCGAGGTCGACCAGCCGGAGGCCGTCGACCACGAGCGCGGTGCGCTCGGCGACCTCCTCGACGAACGACACATCGTCCGCGCCGAACGCGCTGCGCCGGCGGCCGCGCACGACCGTGAGCGCGCCGAAGGTCCGATCGCGCGCGGTGAGCGGGGCGACGATCGAGGACCCGAGCCCGGCCCGCCGGACCAAGTCGGCGTGTTCGTCGGACCTCGTCATCGCACGCACGCGATCGGGCGAGGGCGACACGTAATGCTCGGACCGGCCGCTGCGGATCACGGCCGCGACCCCCGCCTGCGCGTCCGGATCCGCCTCCGGCGAGGACATCAGGGCGTTCGCCATCTCCTCGCCCGCCCGGTGGACGGCGGCGACGCGGCGGATCGCCCCGTCCTGCAGGACGTGGACGACGGCCCAATCCGCAAACGCCGGCACGAGGACGCGCGCGACCTCGCGGAGCGCGCGGTCGGGGCCGACGGCCGAGCCCACGGCGTCACCCGCCCTCATCAGGAGCGCCATCCGATCGCGTTCGGCCCGCTCGCGCTCGCCCACCGTCTCGAGCCACACGACGAGCTGCGCGATCACCAGCATCACCGCGCCGAACGCGATCAGCGTCCAGAAATCCGTCCCCGTCTGGACGTGGAACCCCGCCGGCGGGACGACGTAGTAGTCCAGGATCAGGACGGCGGCGACGACGCCGATCGCGCCCACGACGCGCCGTCCGACGATCGTCGCGGCGATGATGATGAGGATGAAGGGCAGCCCGGGGAACGGCGCCGGGACACTGCGGACGAACAGCGTCGCGGGGACGAACCCAACCGACAGGATCGCCAGGCCGAGCGCCGTCCGGCGCCACGCGCGCATGCGGCGCAGCAGCGCGGTCGACCAGTCGCGGGGGGCCACCGAGCAAGGGTAGCCACGGCTCACTGGCGTGTCGACGCGGCGACCTTTGCGGCTCAGTGGTCCCGCCGGTAGCCTGGGCCGCGCACCAGGGTGGGCGCATGCTCGAGATCGCCGCAACCGAGAACGGCCGCTCGCTCGCGCTCGCGGGCGAGCTCGACCTGGCGACCACACCCATGCTCCTGGCCCGGGCGGAGCTGCTTCTCGAGGGCCCGGGCGACCTGCGCCTCGTGCTGACGGAGGTCACGTTCATCGACAGCCAGGGCATCCGTGCGTTCATCCGGCTCGCGCGGGCGCTGGACGGTCGCGGCCGGCTCGTCCTCGCCGAGCCGAATTCCGAGGTGCGCAAGCTGTTCGACATCGTCCGCGTCGACGATTTCCCGAACGTCATCGTCGAGGGCTGAACCGGTCCTGTCGTAGGTTCTGTCCGTGTCGACCCTGCGACAGGATCCGACGACCCGGCAATGGGTCGTCCTCGCACCCCGCCGGGGGGCACGCCCGCACGAGCGCCTCGTCGTCCCGCGACCGACGTTGCCCGAGCATGACCCGGCGTGTCCGTTCTGTCCCGGCAACGAGGATCAAACGCCGCCCGAGATCGATCGCCTCGAGCGCGACGGCCGTTGGACGGTTCGGGTCGTCCCGAACATGTTCGCCGCCCTGTCCGGAGACGGTCCGGCGACCCCCTCGGGGCCGCCGCTGTTCCGCGAGATGCCCGGCATCGGGAGTCACGAGGTCGTGATCGAGTCGCCCCGACACGACGCCCGCCTCGACGAGATGGACGTGCCGGCCGTGGCCGACGTCGTCCGGATGTGGCGGACGCGCTATCGAGCGCTGATCGCGATGCCGCACATCCGCGCCGTCGTGGTGTTCAAGAACTTCGGGCCGCTGGCCGGGACGTCGCTGCTCCACACGCACTCGCAGATCGTCGCCACGCCGGTGTTCCTGCCACGGCTCCTGCGCCGGCTCGACGTCGCCACGCGGTACGCGGACGAGAACGGCACCTGCGTCTACGACGACGTCATCGCCGCCGAGCGTGAGGCCCGCCTCCGGCTCGTGACCGAGTGCGGCGCGTTCCTGGCGTTCGAGCCATTCGCCGCAAATTCGCCGTTCGAGACGTGGATCGCGCCGATGGATCACCGGGCGAGCTTCGGCGAGACGGAGGACGACGACGTCGAGGACCTGGCGTGCGCGATCCGCGACGTCCTGCGTGGGATCCGTCTCGCCTGCGGCGACCCCGACTACAACCTGGTCATGTTCTCGGCGCCATCCAACGGCCACGCCGACCGTGTGTTCCACTGGCACCTCAAGGTCGTGCCGAAGCTCGCGACGCCGGCGGGGTTCGAGCTCGGCTCGGCGATGAGCATCAACACGGTGCCGCCCGAGGAAGCGGCCGGCGCGCTCCGCGCCGCGGTGGAGCAACCCCCGGGCTGAGCCTGTCGCTCCGCATCGCGTCGGCGCTCGAGCGAGCCGCGCACTACGGCGAGCGCTGAGCGGCCGCGCGGACGCGCGCGATGGTCGTCTCGCGGCCCAGCAGCGCGAGCGACTCCGGCAGCGGAGGTGACACGCTGGAGCCGGTGACGGCGGCTCGGATCGGCTGCCAACCCTTCGTCCGGTTGAGGCCGAACCCTTGCGACAGCTGGTCGAGCGCCTCAGCGATCGCCTCGGGCGTCCACGGTTCCAGCGCGGCCAGACGCTGGACCGCCGCCGACAGGTATCCGTCCGGCGTCTTGCCGAGAAGTTCGGCCGCCTTCGCGTCCGGCGAGACGTCGTCGGTGAACAGGAACCGAAGCAGCTCGACGGCCTGGGTCAACCGCTTCATCCGCTGCTTCACCAACGGCATGGCGGCGCGCAGACGGACGGGCTCGGGCGACAGCCCGGCGTGCGTCAGGAACGGCAGGGAGCGGGCGGCGAGATCGTCGTCGTCGAGCTGCTGGATGTAGTGGTTGTTCATCCACTCGAGCTTGTCTACGTCGAACGACGCCGGGTTGCTCGACACCCGCGTGAGGTCGAATGACGCGATCAGCTCCTCCTTCGACAGGAACGTCGTCTCGGCGTCCTTCGACCAGCCGAGCAGCGCGAGGTAGTTCATCAGCGCCTCGGGCAGGAACCCCTGCTCGCGGAACGACTCGACCGACGTCGAGCCGTGGCGTTTGGAGAGCGGACGTCCGTCGGTGCCGTTCACCTGGGGGACGTGCGCGTACCGGGGCGGCGCGCCACCGAGCGCTCGGATCACCTCCGCGTTCCGCGGCCCGCTCGTCAACAGGTCGTCGCCGCGGATCACGTGCGTGATCCGCATCAGCATGTCGTCCACCGCCACGGCGAGCAGGAACGTCGGCGACCCGTCGGACCGCTGCAGCACGAAGTCGCGGAGCACGCCCGGGCCCCACCGGACCGTGCCCTTCACGAGGTCATCGAGAACGTGCTCGGTGTCCGCCATGCGGAACCGGATCGCCGGGATGCGGCCCCGCCTCTCGAAGGCCTCCCTCTCCTCCGGTGCCAGGGTGCGGCAGTGCCCGTCGTACCCGCTCGGCTCGCCGCGGGCCCGCGCCGCCGCGGTCCGCTCCTCGATCTCCTCCTTCGTGCAGTAGCAGGGGTACCCATCTCCCTGGCGCCGGAGCCGTTCCACCTGCTCGTCGTAGACCGCGAGCCGCTCGGACTGACGGTAGGGGCCGTTCGGGCCGCCGATCTCCGGTCCCTCATCCCAGTCGATCCCGAGCCACCGCAGCGACTCGATCACGCCATGGACGGCCTCCTCGGTCACGCGACTCGCGTCGGTGTCCTCGAGGCGCAGGACGAAGGCACCGCCCGAGTGCCGCGCGAACGCCCACGAGAACAACCCCGTGCGCACGTTGCCGACATGCAGCGAGCCGGTCGGAGCCGGCGCGAACCGACAGCGAACCTGCGTCACGCGCCGGTCCCCCTGCCCTGCACCGGGTTCGCGAGCACGCCCACGCCGTCGACCTCGACCTCCACGCGGTCCCCGGGCTCGAGCTTGCCGACGCCCTCCGGCGTGCCGGTCAGGATGACGTCGCCGGGAAGAAGCGTCATGAAGGTCGTGACGTACTCGATCACGGTCGCGACGCCGAAGACGAGCTCGGCCGTCGTCGCCGACTGACGTACCTCGCCGTTCACGCGCGTCTCGATCGGAGCGTCGTTCGGATCCAGGTCCGTCTCGATCCACGGCCCGATCGGACACGACCCGTCGAACCCCTTGGCGCGCGTCCACTGCCCGTCCCGCTTCTGCAGGTCGCGCAGCGTGACATCGTTCGCGCACGTGTACCCGAGGATGTACCGGAAGGCTTCCTCGGCACGAACCGACCGCGCGAGCCGTCCGATCACGACGGCGAGCTCACCCTCGTAGTCGACGCGGCGGCTGATCGACGGGAGCGGGATCGTGTCGCCCGGGCCGATCACCGACGTCGACGGCTTGAGAAAGACCAGCGGCTCCTCGGGCACCTCGCCGCCGAACTCGGCCGCGTGCGCGGCGTAGTTCTTGCCGAGACAGACGACCTTCGACGGAAGCACCGGCGCAAGGAGCCGGACGTCGTCCAGCGGGACCTCGTCCCCGGTCGGGACCGGCTGTTCGAAGAACGTCCCGGCGAGTACGCGGATCGCCGCGGACCCCTCGTCGACCGCGCCGGTCGCGATGCGCTCGCCGAAACGAAACCGCACCAGTCTCACGTCGACGACCTCATGGCCGCGGGCGCATCCCCGCCGTTCCGTCTGGGCGACCCCATGGGCGCGCAGGCTATCGCACGCCCGAGCGGGCGAGCCCCGCTATGTCGACGCGAGGACGGTTCCCTCGCCCCACGTGACGCCGATGCTCCGGAAGTACCCGCCAATCATCTCGACGGGCGACAGCCGCGTCAGCTCCTCGACCGGCGAGTCGGAGAACGTCACCTCCGCTTCCCCCGTCCAGATCTGCGAGCCCTCCCAGTCGAAGCTCTTCATCGTGACGAGCTCGTCGAGCGCGCGCCGCGTCGGGTCTTCGATCGACGGGAAGAAGCGGTTGTGGATCATCGGCAGCGCGTTCACGAACCCGTTCGTCTCCGAAGGACCGGTGATCGTGAAGCGCGCGTCGACGATCCGGCGATCCATCACGGCCACGCTGGCGCCGAACCGACCGCCCGGCTCCAGCCGCGGTCCCGCCCTGCCGAACCGCACCGGCCGCGTCATCCAGATCGACCCGAGCTTCTTGGGATAGCCCTGGTGCCATCCGCGCGCGAGCGCGAAGTCCTTGTCGACCCAGATGTAGACGCAGCGCGAGTACGTCTCGCCGCGGTACCGGCAGCGGACGACGACGAACGCCTCCTTGTACTGGGATCGCACCGGATCCAACAGCTCCTCGAACGAATCCGAGCACGACTGCCAGTCGGCGAAGATCAGCGCGACGGCACCGGGATCCTCCTCGGCGAGCTCGAGCGGCGCCGGCAGGAGCTCGGCCACGCGCGCGGCATCGACCCGGAACTCGATCGTCAGCAGGTCGCCGGAGTAGTGCCACGGGGGCGGTGGAAGGATCGAGGCGCGGCCCTGGGGCGACAGCGGCGGCAGGAAGCCCTTGGGATCCGCCATAGGCGGCATACTAGCCGCCGATGGAGACACGCCGGATCCTGCTCGACGGCGCCCCGACCGTCGTGACGCGTGACGGCGAGGAGCTCCTCGCATCCGACGGCCGACGGATCCCGATCGCCGACGCACGGCACCTTCCGCCGTGCGAACCGACGAAGATCGTCTGCGTCCATCTCAACTACGAGAGCCGCGTGAAGGAGTTCCTCGCGACGCTCCCGCCGGCGCCGACGTATTTCCACAAGCCCGTGAGCGCGCTCAACGGGCACGACGGCGACGTCGTGCGCCCGCCGCGGTGCCGGTTCTTGAACTACGAGGGCGAGATCGCGATCGTGATCGGCCGCGTCTGCCGGAACGTCGCTCCGGCAGACGCGGGCGTGTACATCGCCGGGTACACCGTGGCGAACGATTACGGCCTGCACGACTTTCGCGACACCGATGCCGGCTCGATGCTGCGGGTGAAGGGTTCGGACACGCTCTGCCCGCTGGGGCCGGGGCTCGTCGACGACTGGGACTTCCACGGCAAGCGGATCCGCACCTTCGTGAACAGAGACGTCCGGCAGGACGGTTCGACCGACGAGATGGTGTGGGACATGCACTACCTGGTCGCCGACGTCGCGCGAACGATCACGCTCGCTCCCGGCGACGTGATCCTCTCGGGCACGCCCGCCAACTCGCGGCCGGTCGAGCCCGGCGACGTCGTCGAGGTCGAGGTCGAAGGCCTCGGGACGCTCCGCAACACGATCGTCGAGGGCAACGTGCCGGTGCGCGACGACGTCGGCGCGCAGCCGAGCGCCTCCGAGGAGGTCGTCTCGACGGCGTTCGGCGGGGACTGGGAGTTCCGCGGGATCCGTCCGCCCCGCAAGGGCTGACGACGCAGCCGTCGACGTCAGAGGCCGGTCGGGCGATCGATCCGGTACACGCGGTGGAACAGGTCGGCGTGCATCGTCTCGCGCCACACGGTCATCCCGAGCTTCTCGGCGACGCGCCACGACTGGCGGTTCTCCGGGCGGATCAGCGAGATCAGGTGATCGGCGTCGAGGTTGGCCCAGCACCAGTCGCGGCACGCGGCGCCGCCCTCGGTCGCGATGCCCTCACCCCACCGGTCCCGGCGCGTGTGCCACCCGAGCTCAACGTGCGGCTCGCGCTCGACGAACTGGATCGTCGGTCCGCAGTCGCCGAGAAACTCGCCGGTCCACCGCTCCTCCACCGCGAGCAGCCCGAACCCGTCCCGCTCGTAGCGTTCGCGCTGCTTCTCGATCCACCGGACGACGCCGTCGTGGTCGAACGGCGCCGGGTACCACCGCATCGTCTCGGGGTCGCCGATGACCGCCTCGAGCGCGCCGACGTCGTCGAACGTCAGCGGCCGCAGCAGCAGCCGCTCGGTCTCGAGCCCGATGTCCACGGCCAGACGCTAGGCGATTTCCCTCACTCGGGCGCACGGGGCTATCCTGGCTCGAGGGTCGTTCGGCACCGAAGGAGTCTGCGTGGAGATCCAGGGGAAGCGGCTCCGACTCTTGTGGTCGGACATGCACGGCATCGAGCGCGGCAAGTACCTCTACGGCGACTGGACCGACAAAGGCAAGGCCAACTTCTGCCTCGCGACGTTTCCGCTGACGTTCGATCGCGAGATCCTCGACATCCCGCGCATGGCGTTCGACGTCGGGCTCCCCGACCTCGAGGCCAAGCTCGACTCGTCGTCGCTTCGGGCCGGGTGGGAGCCGAACACGCTGGTCGGCATCGGCGATCTGTTCCACCGCGGGGAGCCGGTGTGGGTCGATCCGCGGCACATCCTGCGTCAGGCCGTCGACGCCTGGCGCGAGAAGGGCCTCGAACCGCAGGTAGCGTTCGAGTTCGAGTTCTACCTGCTGAGGCCCGACGGCAGCGGCGGCTGGGAGTCGATCGAGACGCCCGCGTCCCGCGTGTACGGCACCGGTATGGCGGTCGACCCCGACGGCATCGTCAGCGAGATCGTCGACACGGCGGCCGGCTGCGGCCTCGACGTGGAAGCGTGGTGCACCGAGTTCGACGACGCGCAGTTCGAGATCAACATCAAGTACCAGGACGCGGTGGCGGCCGCCGACGACGCGTTCCTGTTCCGCGTCCTCGCGCACGAGGTCGCCGCGCGCCACGATCACCGAGCGACGTTCATGGGACGGCCGTTCAACGATCGTGGCGGCAACGGCCTCCACGTGAACATCAGCTTCAACGACCGCAGCGGCCAGAACCGCCTCTACGACCAGTCGGCGCCCGACGGCCTGTCGATGCTCGCGCGCCACGCGATGGCCGGGATGCTCGCGCACCACGAGGGCACCGCCGCCATCTGCGCTCCGACGGTGAACGCGTACAAGCGGCTGCTCCCGGACATGATGAACGGCTACTGGGCCAACTGGGGCCACGACGACCGCACGGTCGCCGTCCGCATCTCGCCCGACCGCGGGCCGACGACGCGGCTCGAGAACCGCGTCCCCGACGGCGCCGCCAACCCCTACCTCGCCGCCGCGGCGCTGCTGCACGCGTGCCGCCTCGGCGTCGAGCAGGAGCTCGAGCTCCCCGACCCCCAGCCGGTCGGGCAGAATGTCGTGGCCGACCGCCACGTCCCGGGGAACCTCGACGAGGCGCTCGGCGCGCTCGAGGCCGACAAGGAGATCGTCGCCGCGATGGGCGAGGAGTTCGTGCAGGCGTTCGTGACGCTCAAGCGCGCCGAGTGGGATCGCTACGTCGCGAACGTCCCCGAGCCGTCGGAAACCCAGACGACGGACTGGGAGCTCGGCTACTACATGCCGTTCTTCTAGTTCCTGCCCGAGACTGCGTCGTACGAGCCGCCGGCAGCGCGTCCGCGACGACGCGATGAATGAGGTGAAGCGATGAAGGTCCTCCTCGTCGGCGTGGGTGGTGTCGGTGAGGCGATCGCCGTCATCGCCAAGGATCGGCCGTGGCTCGAGACTATGGTGCTGGCCGACTACAACACGACGCGAGCCGAGGAGGTGCAGCGCCGTGTCGGCCCGAAACGGTTCCCCGTCTAGCGGGTGGACGCGAGCGACCGGCGTCAGCTGGTGGCGCTCGCGCGGAAGTACGGGGTCGACCTCATCATGAACGCGGTCGACCCCGTGTTCGACGAGTCGATCTTCGACGCCGCGTTCGACGTCGGGGCGACGTACATAGACATGGCCATGTCCCTGTCGCACCGCCACCCCAGCGACCCATACAACCAGCCGGGGGTCAAGCTCGGCGACTACCAGTTCGAGCGGGCCGCGGCATGGGAGGACAAGGGGCTGTTGGCGCTGGTCGGCATGGGGGTCGAGCCGGGGCTCGCCGACGTCCTGGCTGCGTACGCCGACAAGCACCTGTTCGACCGGATCGACGAGGTCGGCGTCCGGGACGGTGCCAACCTGATCGTCGACGGATACGACTTCGCGCCGAACTTCTCGATCTGGACGACGATCGAAGAGTGCCTGAACCCGCCGGTGGTGTGGGAGAAGGAGCGCGGGTGGTTCACCACGCCGACGTTCTCCGAGCCGGAGACGTTCGAGTTCCCCGACGGCATCGGTCCGATCGAGTGCGTGAACGTGGAGCACGGGAGGTGCTGCTGATCCCCCGGTGGCTGAACGCCGGGCGGGTGACGTTCAAGTACGGCCTCGGGAACCAGTTCATCAACGTCCTCAAGGTGATCGAGCTCCTCGGCCTCGACTCGACCGAGAAGATCGAGGTCAAGGGGGTGCAGGTCGCGCCCCGGGACGTCGTCGCGGCGGCGCTGCCCGACCCGGCCCACCTCGGCGACCGCATGCACGGCAAGACATGTGCCGGAACGTGGGTGCGAGGTGAGAAGGATGGGAAGCCGCGCGAGGTCTACCTGTATCAGGTGGCCGACAACCAGGAATGCATGCGGCGCTGCGGTGTTCAGGCCGTCGTGTGGCAGACGGCGGTGAACCCGGTCATCGCGATGGAGCTCCTCCACGACGGCACGTGGAAGGGCGCGGGCGTCCTCGGCCCCGAGGCGTTCGACCCGGATCCCTTCGTCGCCAAGATGCAGGAGTTCGACTTCCCCATGGGCACCCGGGAGATGACGCCGCGGTAATCCATCCGCGCACGCCCGAACGACGAGGAGCCGGCCGGGATCGGCCGGCTCTTCGCTTGCCGCTCGAGTTCGTTCGGTCCCAAAATAGCCTCCGTTTCCGCGTGGAGGGAGCTCGGGCGTGGCGGTGACCGGCGTCGACCTCGGCGAGATCGATCTCGCCAACCCGGACAGCTACGTCGAGCGCGTGCCGTACGAGTGGTTCGACGAGCTTCGCCGGCGTGCGCCGGTCTCCTGGCACGACGAGCCCGCGCCGAACAGCGGGTTCTGGGCGGTCACGCGATACGACGATCTCGTGCGGGTGCACATGGACTGGGAGACGTTCTCGTCCGAGACGGGTGCGGTCGGCCTCGAGGAGCTCGAGCCCGACCAGCTCGAGATCCGCAAGAGCATGCTGGAGACCGATCCCCCGCGGCACCGCGAGCTGCGGAACATCTGCAACAAGCGCTTCTCGGCGCGCGGGGTCGGTCGGTACGAGGACTTCATCCGCGAGGTCGCGCGCGGTGTCCTCGACCGCGCGCTGCGGAAGGAGGAGTTCGACTTCGTCTCGGAGATCTCGCGCGAGCTCCCGATCCGGTTCCTGTGCGCGATCTTCACGGTGCCGCAGGAGGACGCCCCGATGTTGATCGAGTGGGGCGACGCGATGATCGGGAACCAGGATCCGGAGTTCTCCGCCGCCGTCGTGGATCGAGAGGACACAGAGGAGTTCAGGTACCTACCGTTCCGGTCGCCGATCGCGTTGAAGGTGTTCGAGTACGCCGACCGCCAGCGGGACGTGCGGCTCGAGGAGCCGCAGGAAGACGTCATCGCCGCCCTGACGGCGGCGCAGCGCGAGGGCGTGCTGAACGAGCACGAGTTCCACAACTACTTTGGCCTGTTGATGATCGCCGGCAACGAGACGACGCGGCACACGATCAGCCACGGGATCCTGGCGCTGATGGAGAACCCCGCGCAGCTAGATGCGCTGCAGGACGATCCCTCACTGATCCCGACCGCGGTCGAGGAGATCCTGCGGTGGGCGACGCCGGTGTTCCACTTCCGGCGCACGGCGACGAGGGACACGGAGCTCGGTGGCCGGACGATCAAGGCCGGCGACAAGGTCGTGACCTGGTACATCAGCGCCAACCGCGACGAGACCAGGTTCGAGGATCCGTACCGCTTCGACATCGCGCGGACGCCGAACGAGCACGTCACGTTCGGACCGGGGGGACCGCATTTCTGCCTCGGAGCGCACCTGGCGCGGCTCGAGACGAAGGTCCTGTTCCAGGAGTTGCTGCCACGGATCCGGTCGATCGAACCCGCGGGTCCCGCGGAGCGGATGCGCTCGAACTTCGTGAACGGGATCAAGCACCTCCCGGTGCGCGTCGAGCCGGCCGCCGGCTGATCGCGAGGCGTCAGGCCGCGAGGTAGTACCGGACCAGCGCGAAGGCTCCTCGGCCCACTCCCCAGGCCGTCCCGGCAACCACGATCCGGCCGTCGTCCTGAAGCGCGACCGCGCGCGCGTCGTCGACGTCGGACGAGAGGTTCGTCGTGACCTTGCCGTCGCCCCCGAACGTCGGGTCGAGGCTGCCGTCCGTCGCGTATCTCGCGAGCCCGAACCGGTTGCCGACGCCGCCGAGGGCCACGATCTTCCTGTCGGCCTCGACGACCACGCCGTGCGGGAAGGCGCCCGTCGAGAAGGCGGTCTTCACCCTCCCGTTCGTCCCGAACGAGCGGTCGAGGGTGCCGTCGGCGGCGAACCGGACGAGCGCGAACTTCGACGGCCCGAACGTCTCGCCGCCCTCGTGGGGCAGATCCGTGTAGCCGATCACGATCGCCGAGCCGTCACGGTCGATCGCGACGCCCGTCGCCGCCTCCTCCCCTTGCCCGGTGTTCGTCGTGACCTTCCCATCGCCGCCTCCGAACGCCGTGTCGATCGCGCCGTCCGGTGTGAACCGCGCCACCTGGAACTTGTCGACGTCCGGCACGTTGCCGCCGACGAGGACGATCGAGCCGTCGGGCGCAACCGCCATGGCGCCCGGCTCACCACCGGATCGGAAGTGCACGGTCGCCCTCCCGTTCGTACCGAAGGTGCGATCCAGCCTCCCGTTGGTGTTGTAGCGTGCCACCGCGTACCGCTCGCACGAACAGTTCGTGTGGGCGACGCCCGCCGCCAGGATCTTGCCACCCGCAAGCACGGCGACGGCGACCGCCGCGCCGCCGCCCCTGGCCTCGAAGCTCGTGCTCACCATCCCGTCGCCGCCGAACGTCGGGTCGAGCCGCCCGCCCGCGGTGTACCG
>DATAEU010000087.1:0-9963 GCA_036257835.1 Actinomycetota bacterium
ACGATCGAGGTCGACGTGCGCTCGCCCGAAGAGTCGACGCTCGCCGAGGCGGAGATGGCCGTCGAGTCGATCGCGGAGAGGCACACGGTTCCGGACGTCGACGCGCGGGTCACCGGCAGTAAGTGGCACCGGCCTATGGAGAAGGGCGAGGGCGGCGCGCGTCTCGCACGCATCGCGGCGAACGTCGCCGGCGATCTCGGCTTCGAGCTTCGTGACGCCGCGACCGGCGGCGCCTCGGACGCGAACACCATCTCGGCGTCGGGCGTCCCGACTCTCGACGGCCTCGGGCCCGTCGGGGGCGACGATCATGGGCCGAAGGAATGGATCGACCTGACGAGCGTGGTTCCCCGGATCGCGCTCCTGGCCGGGGTAGTGTCGAGGCTGGACGCGGTCTGACCACGTCGGGCACCGGGAGGGGTCTCGGGATGGACATCAGCACCGTCGACGTCGACACCCCCGACGAGGTCAACGTGATCCTCGGACAGTCGCACTTCATCAAGACGGTCGAGGACCTGCACGAGACGCTGGTCGGCTCGGCGCCCGGGCTGCGGTTCGGCGTGGCGTTCAACGAGGCGAGCGGGCCCCGTCTGGTTCGCCGCAGCGGCAACGATGCCGAGCTGGTCGACCTCGCCGTTCGGAGCGCGCAGGCGATCGCGGCCGGCCACGTCTTCGTGATCACGCTGCGTGACGGGTTCCCGATCAACGTGCTCAACGCCGTGAAGAGCGTGCCCGAGGTGTGCCGCGTCTTCTGCGCGACGGCGAACCCGCTGCAGGTCGTGATCGGGGAGACCGATCGCGGACGAGCGGTCCTCGGGGTGGTCGACGGCGAACCTCCGCTCGGCGTCGAGGCCGAGGCGGACGAAGCCGAGCGCAAGGATCTCCTCCGGAGGTTCGGCTACAAGCTGTGATCCACGCACGAGCACCGCACGCGCGAGCGGGTGGCGAGGGGGAAGCCTAGGCGGTCGCCCCGGCCCCGACGAGCTCCCCGATCCCGAGCCCGGTCTGCGGATCGAAGTAGTGGAACCGCTTCGGGTCGAGCGATAGCCGCATCGTCGAGCCCGGCTCGGCCTCGGTCCGGGCGTCGACGCGCGCGCAGAAGACCGCCCGCCGTCCGTCGCTGATGAACGCGAAGGCCTCTTCGTCGCCGGCGGTGTCGGCCGCCGCCTTGGTCTCCTCGGTTTCGATCGGGGGCGCGTCGACGGTGAACAGGACGTTCACCTCGGATCCTAGCTCCTCGGTGACGTCGACGCGGACGTCGATCGACGGGAGCTCGTCATTGGACCACACGGCCGTGTCCTCGAGGTCCGAAGGCCGGATCCCCAGGATCACGGAGCGGCCGTCGAACCGCCGCAGCGCGGGCGAGACGGGAACCCGGATGGTGAATCCCGCGAATGAGACGTTCTCGCCGGCGACCTGCGCCTCGACCAGGTTCATAGGCGGTGAGCCGATGAACGCCGCGACGAACAGGTTCGACGGGTGGTTGTAGAGGTTCTGGGGCCTGTCCACCTGCTGCAGCACCCCGTCGCGAAGCACGGCGACGCGGTCCCCGAGCGTCATGGCCTCGACCTGATCATGCGTCACGTACACCGTGGTGGTCTTGAGGCGGTCGTGCAGCGCGGCGAGCGAGGCCCGCATCTGCACGCGGAGCTTGGCGTCGAGGTTCGACAAGGGCTCGTCCATCAGGAACGCCTGGGGCTCGCGCACCATCGCCCGCCCCATCGCGACCCGCTGGCGCTGGCCACCCGAGAGCTCGGCCGGCTTGCGCTCCATCAGCGGCTCGAGCCCGAGGATGCCGGCGGCCTCGTTCACGCGACGAGCGACCTCCTCCTTCTTCTCGTGCCGGAGCTTGAGCCCGAAGCCGAGGTTCTGCCGAACGGTCATGTGCGGGTACAGCGCGTAGTTCTGGAACACCATGGCGATGTCGCGGTCCTTGGGCGGCAGGTCCGTGACCTGGCGCTCGGCGATATAGACCTCGCCTGCCGTCACGTCCTCCAGCCCGGCGAGGACGCGCAGGATCGTCGACTTGCCGCACCCGGAGGGACCGACGAGGACCATGAACTCTCCCTCGCCGATCTCGAGCGATACGTCGTTCACGGCGATCACGTCGTCGCCGAAGACCTTCGTCACGCCATCGAGGACGATGCCTGCCATCTCCGCTCCTTCGGGTTCGCGGTGGCCAGTGTCTTCGTGAGCCGTCGGTGGGTCAAGGCAGCGCGCACGCGGCGGTACGCTGCCT
This sequence comes from Actinomycetota bacterium, assembly GCA_036257835.1. Classification (GTDB taxonomy): domain Bacteria; phylum Actinomycetota; class UBA4738; order UBA4738; family HRBIN12; genus DATAEU01. The sequence goes on from DATAEU010000087.1 coordinate 2,237, forward strand.
TCGGCGCCCGGAGCCGGTCGAGACCGAGCATGGCGGCGCCAACGACCGGCGGCGCCTTGAGGATGATCATCTCGGCGCGCGGCGCGGTCCTGCGGATCCCCTCGTCGATGCGTTGGAAGAAGTCCGCGAAGTCGTTGCGGAAGATGCCGCCGCCGAGCACGACGTGCACGTCGAGGTCGCGCATGCGGAGCTTGCGGATGGCGGCCGACGCCATCGTCGCGATCTCGTCGGCCTGGCGGTCGACGATCGAGCGCGCGACGGCATCCCCGTCCTCAGCCGCCGCGAAGATCAACGGGGGGAGCTCGGCCAGCCGGTCGTACTCGATCTTGCCGAAGTACATGGCTTCCATGAGCTGCCGGGGGCTCCGCTTGCCGAAGTGCCTGGGCACGATCATGGACAGCGACGTCCGCCGGCCGCGACCGTCCTGCGCCCGGAGCGCGTGCCACAGCGCCGCCGGCCCGAGATCCATCCCCCCGCCCCAGTCACCGGAGATCTCGCCGACCGCGGGCAGGCGGTATTCGCGGCCGTCGGGCGCGAGCGCCGAGCAGTTGGTCCCGGAGCCGCACACGATCCCGACTCCCCACGTCCGCTCGGTGCCCGCACGCAGGACCGCGAAGGTGTCGTTTCGAAGGACGTTCTGCGACGTCCAGGCCTGTGCGTCGAGCCATCGGAGGATGCGGCGGTCGTCCTGCGGAAGATCGGCGCCCGCGAGGCAATACACGCCGAGGCCGGCGATCGGCCGGTCGTCGCGTTCGCGCCCGAGCGTCACAGCGATGCGCGCGAGCGCGCCCGTCACCGCGTCGAGGTAGTCGAACCGGTCGCGCCCGTCGTCGTCCCGGCTGTGGAAGCGCGCCGCCGAGACGATCGTGCCGTCGCGCGCCAACAGCACCGCGTCGACCTTCGACGCGCCGCCGTCGACGGCGAGGAGCGGCGCGGCCGGCCTCGTCATGCGTCCACCCCCTCGAGCGTGACGAACCGGGCGCCGGCGTCCGAGAGCCGGCGGACGATCCCGGGCAGCGCCTCGGCCGTCGGACCAGGCCAGGTGTGGAGCAGGACGACGGTGCCGTCGCCACGCGAGAGGACGCCCTGCACGGCGTCGCGCTCGATATCTGGACCCGTTCGCCACGGTTCCCAGTCGTCGAGCTCGACGTGCCAGTCCACGTTCCGGTACCCGAGCTCGGAGAGCAGCCCGAGGACGCGCGGGTCGTCGTGACCGGCTCCGAACGGGCAACGGAACCACGGCCGCGGATCCCGCCCCGTCGTCTCGACGATGTCCTGTGCCCCCTCCACGACGTCGGCTCGGATGCCGTCGTCCGACAGGAGCGGCATGCGGGCATGGAACTGCGAGTGATGGCCGACGAGATGTCCGTCATCGGAGATCCGGCGCGCGACCTCCGGTTGCGAGCGCGCCCACCTGCCCTGGACGAAGAACGTGGCCACCGTCGCGCTCTCCGCGAGCGCGTCGAGGATCTTCTCGACGTTGCCGGGGGGACAGAGCGGGCGGTCGGGGTGCTCGGCGTCGAAGGTGAGCACCACCCGAGGCCCGTCGTCACTCACGCGTGGTCACCTTCGACGCGCGGGTGTAGGCGCCGGGCGTCCGCCCCCGCTGGCCGGCCAGCCGCCACGCGAGCAGCTGGATGGGCACGATCGAGACGGCCGAGACCAGCGCGCGGTCCTGGTACCCGGTCGCGGCGGCGTGCGCTCCCTTCGGCGCCTCGCCGTCGGGTGTGATGACGAGGACCGCGGCGCCCGCGTCGACCAGGTCTCGCGCAAGGCCGAGGTCCAGCCGGCGGGTCTCCGGCTCGGTCGCGAGGACGATCGCGGACATGCCCGGCCCCGCGAGCTCGAGCGGCCCGTGGCGGAAGGCGGCCGACTCGAGCGACTCCGCCATGATGCCCGACTCCTTGAGCAGGAGCGCCCCCATCTCGGCGGCGGCGCGCGCGGGTCCTCGCCCGAGCACCACGGTGACCTGACCGCCACCGAGCCACGTTGCGAGCTCCTCGCCCCAACCGACGCCGTCCTCGAGCATCCGCTCGACGGCGCGGGCGGCGCCCTCGGCCGCCGTCCGGGTGCGATCGACCGCGGTGTCCACGGTGTCGCCGGCGAGCAGCCGGGCGAGGCCCGAGAGCTGCGCCATCGACGCCGCGAACGTCATCGTCGACGGTCCGGTCTCGCGCCCCGCCCACGTGTCCAGCGTGACGTCGCCGTGCCTGACGAGCGGGTTGGACAAGCCGTTGGTCATCGTGAGGACGAACGGCCGCGTTCGCTGCTTCGCGATGTCGGCAGCGAGCTTGACGATCTCGGCGCTCTCGCCCGACTGGCTAACGATCGTCACCAGCGTCTGCGCGGTGAGGATCGGCCGGCGGAAGTGGAGCAGCTCGGCGGTGTCGACCAGCAGCGCGGCGACGCCCCGGCCGGCCAGGTCGTTCACCGCCGGATAGCACGCGTCGTACGAGCTGCCCATCCCGGTGAACACGAGGGTCCTCGCGGACTCGGCCGCTTCGCGGATGCGCTCGAGCGCCTCTCGCTGGTCCACCAGCGCCGCGGCCGCGCGCCGCAGGGCGTCGGGCTGGCCGACGATCTCGGCGAGAAATGGATCAGGAAAGTTTCCTAACGATTGCACGAGCCGCAGTGTACGCTGTGCCGCGATGGGTGTGAAGGTGGCCGTCGTCGGCGCTGGAAGCACGTACACCCCCGAGCTCGTCGAGGGGTTCGCGCGGCGCACCGACCGGTTCCCCGTCGACCAGCTCGTTCTCCTGGACATCGATCCCGATCGCCTCGCGATCGTCGGCGCGCTCGCCGATCGGATGCTCCGCAAGGCTGGGTGGGGCGGCAAGCTCCGCCTCAGCGGCGATCGCGACGAGGCCCTCGAAGGCGTCGACTTCGTGATCGTGCAGCTGCGCGTGGGCGGCCAGCGCGCCCGGTACCAGGACGAGACGATCCCGGGCAAGTTTGGGTGCATGGGGCAGGAGACGACTGGCCCGGGCGGGTTCGCGAAAGGACTCCGTACGATCCCGGTGGTGCTCGACCTCGCCGAGGAGACGGCGCGGCGCGGCGCGCCGGGTGCCTGGTTCGTCGACTTCACCAACCCGACCGGCATGGTGACGCAGTCCTTGCTCGACCAAGGGCACCGGGCGCTCGGACTGTGCAACGTCGCGATCGGCTTCCAGCGGCGGTTCGCCCGTGTGTTCGGCGTCGAACCCGAGCGCGTGCAGCTCGAGCACGTCGGCCTGAACCATCTGTCGTGGGAGCGCAAGGTGCTGGTGGACGGCGTCGATCGGCTGCCGGAGATCCTCGGCGAGCACATGGACGAGGTCTCGGACGAGACCGACATGCCGGCCGAGATGATCCGCGCGCTCGGGTCGATTCCCAGCTACTACCTCCACTACTACTACTTCACGCCGGAGGTCGTGGAGCAGCAGAGGACCGGTCGCACTCGCGCGGAGGAGGTCATGGAGATCGAGGAGGGGCTGCTGGAGCTGTACAAGGACCCCGGCCTCGACACCAAGCCAGAGCTGCTCGAGCATCGGGGTGGCGCGTTCTACAGCGAGGCCGCGGCGCAGCTGGTCGCCTCCCTGCACGCGGGGACGGGCGACGTGCAGATCGTGAACGTGCGCAACGGCGGCTCGATCCCGAACCTGGACGATGGGGCCGTGATCGAGACGCCGGCGACGATCGACCGCGACGGCGCGCACCCGCTCCCGCTCGCGCCGCTCGACGATCACATGCGCGCGCTGGTGCAGCACGTGAAGTCGTACGAACGCCTGACGATCGCCGCCGCGATGAGCGGCGACCGGACGGCCGCGCTCCGCGCGCTGATGACCAACCCGCTCGTGCCCGGTTACCGCGTGGCGTCGGAGATGCTCGACGTCCTACTCGAGGCGAACCGACCGCACCTTTCTCGATTCTTCCCGGCCGGCTGACGCCGCCCGGTGGCCTCGATTCTTCCCGGCCGGCTGACGCCGCCCGGTGGCCGCGGGTTCTAGGCTGGTGCCCGCAGACCCGACAATTCGTCGGCGTGCTTCTGCACCTTCGCGAGCGCCTCGACGGCGTCGTCGATGCCCTCGCGTCCCGCGCGGAACACGTTCTCCTGGAGGTAGATCGACCGGCGCAGGCCCGCGTCCTCGGCGACGGGGAAACTCATGGTCGCGGAGTCGAGCCGGTCGGCGAACTCGACGGCGACGGGCAGCCGCGAGCGCGAGGGTTGGAACAGCTCGTACCGGCTCATCGGCGGGTACTGGACCTCGGCCGCCACCCCCTCCCGCTCGAGCGCGTACGCGACGACCTCGTTGTTCGCGCCTGCGAACGACTCGGGCTCGATCGCGAAGATGTAGTTGTAGAAGCTCCACCGCGTGATGCGCGGGTCGCGCGGCATGACTCGAACGCCGGGAACGTGCACCGCGATCTCCTCGAAGTACCGCGCCGCTTGTTCGCGCTGCGCGCGCTGCTCCTCGAACCGGTCCATCTGCGTGACGAGGAGCGCCGCATGCAGCTCGCCGAGGCGGTAGTTGGCGCCGAACGTGTAGTCCTGCTCGGCGTCGTCCTTGGCTCGCCCGCAGTCGATGATCGAGTGCGCTCGGCGCGCGAGGTCGTCGTCGCCTGTGAGGAGGGTGCCGCCCTCGCCGGCCGTGAGGATCTTCGAGGACTGGTGGCTGAACGAGCCGAACTGGCCGATGCAGCCCGCGCCCCTGCCGCCCCACATCTGGCCGTGGGCGTGCGCGCAATCCTCGATCACGGCGAGGCCATGCCGTTCGGCGATCGCGGCGATGCGGTCCATGTCGGCCATCTGGTGGCCCAGGTGTACCGGCATGATCGCCCTCCTCTTCGGCGTGATCGCCGCCTCGACGAGATCGGGATCGATCGTCCACGTGTCGGGCGTGACGTCGACGATGACCGGAAGCGCTCCGGCCGCCATCGGCGCGTACGCGGTCGCGGCGAAGGTGAGGGCGGGCACGATCACCTCGTCGCCCCAGCCGATCCCGAGCGCCTTGACCGCGACCTCCATCGTCACGGTGCCGTTCACCATCAGGATCCCGTGCCGGGCACCCTGGTACGCGGCGAACGAGGCCTCGAACCGCGCCGCGTTGGGTCCGGGCTCCGGGAACCCGCCCCAGCCGCCGCTCCGCACGGTGTCGGCGACCGCCTGCACGTCGCGCTCGTCGAACACGGGCCACGCCGGGTATCCCCGTGGCCGAACCGGACTCCCGCCGCTGATCGCCAGCTCCGCCATCGTTGCGCCCCCTCGCGTACGGCCGCTTGCCTTGACCTGGGCGGCGCAGCGAGCCTAGCATCCACTCGAATAGTTAGGAAAGTTTCCTACGTTCACCGAGGGGGATTACACGGGGGCCGAGCGGACCTACGCGGCCGGGACGCCGAGTCTGCTCCGGGCCATCAACGAGCGGACGGTTCTCGAGCGGATCCGTCAGCTCGGCCCCGTCTCACGTGCGCAGGTCGCCCGGACGACCGGCCTGTCGAAGCCGACGGTGTCTCTGGCACTGACGTCACTCGTCCGGGCCAAGCTCGTCCGCGAGGCCGGCCGCTCCTCGGGCGGGAAGGGGCCGACCGCGGTGTTGTACGAGGCCAATCCCGTGGCCGGGTTCGTCGTGGCGCTCGACGTCGGGCGGTCGATGGTCCGCGCGGCGGTCGCCGACCTGTCCGGTCAGATCGTCGGCCAGCGAGACGAGCGCGCGCGGTCGCGCAGCGCGGCGGCGCTCATCGGACAGCTCGGACGGGCGGCGAGGGCCGCGGCGGCGGACGCCGGCGTGAAGTGGCGGCAGGTGACGTACGTGTGTGTGGGGAGCCCGGGCGTCCTTCAGCCCGGACAGCGCCATCTCCGGATGGCGCACAACCTTCCGGGGTGGGAGCGTGACGGCGTCCTCGAGGCGCTCGACGAGGCGCTGGGGCCGCGCGTGGTGCTCGAGAACGACGTGAACCTCGCGACGCTCGGCGAGCAGCGGCTCGGCCTGGGCAAGGAGGTCTCCAACTTCGTCTACCTGCACGTCGGGACCGGTGTCGGCATGGGCCTCGTCCTGAACGGCGAGCTGTACCGCGGTGCCAGTGGCGCGGCGGGCGAGGTCGGGTACGTCCCGATCGCCGTTGCCGATCCGCACGCCCGAGCGAGCCGTCGCCGGGGGGCGCTCGAGTCGGCGATGGGCGCGCAGGCCGTCATGGAGGAGGCTCGGCGCCTGGGCGTCCGGGACGTCGCGGACGCCAAGGAGGTCTTCGAGGCGGCGCGCCGCGGCGACCGCGCGGCGGCCCGGGTCGTCGCCGGTGTGGCCGAGCGGTTGGCGCTCGCCATCGCGGCCGTCGCCCCGGTCGTCGACCCCGAGCTCGTGATCCTCGGGGGGGCGATCGGCCGGCAGGGCGACCTGCTGCTCGAGTCCGTCGAGCGGGAGCTCGCGGCCCTGTCGCCGTTCCGGCCGCGCATCGACGTCTCGGCGCTCGGCGAGGACGCGGAGCTGCACGGCGCGATCGCCCTCGCGCTGCAGTCGGCGCAGGACCTGCTGTTCGAGCGGATGCGGAGGACGGCGTCGTGACAACCGCGCGGGCACCGACGCATCCGGCATGCACCGGCGGGGCGGATCGATCCATCGAGAGCACATCGGAGGGGGAGACGCGATGAGACGGCTACTCGGAGCGCTCGCGGTCTTCGTCGTCGTGGCGACGGCGTGCACCGCGGGTGGAGGCAGCAGCAGCGTGCAGACGGTGAACCCGAGCGCCTCGCACGAGCCGGTGACGCTCACGATGTGGAGCGAATGGACGTCGGCACGCGAGACCAAGGCGTTCAACTCGATCTTCGACGGCTTCCACGAGCAGTACCCGTGGATCACCGTGGACAGCAAGACGGGTCTCACGGACCAGAAGATCATCGCCGCGATCAATGCCGGCGACGCGCCCGACGCCGTGCTCTCGTTCGGCGTGGACAACGTCGGTCGGTTCTGCGACACGGGAGCATGGATCGACATGAACCCGTTCATCCAGGACCCGAACGTCGGCATCGACGTGGATGCGACGTTTCCCCCGGCCGCGCTCACCTACACGAGCTACAACGGGATCCAATGCTCGCTGCCGTTCCTGACCGACGTGACCGGCCTCTACTACAACCTCGACATGTTCCAGGCGGCGGGCATCGACGGCCCGCCCAAGACGACCGACGAGCTGATCGCCGACGCCAAGAAGCTGACCGAGTTCAATGCGGACGGCTCCATCAAGGTCGCGGGCTTCGTTCCGTGGACCGGTTACAACTGCTGCGGCAACACGACGCTCAGCTTCGGGCACATGTTCGGCGCGACGTGGCTCGACGACAACAGCGACCCGGCGTTCGCGTCGGATCCGGCTTGGGCGGCGATGTTCGACTGGCAGAAGCAGTTCATCACGGAGGTCTACGGGAAGGGCGACTTCCAGACGGGGATCGACCGCCTCCAGCGGTTCATCGCCGGCACCGCCGACGAGTTCTCCTCGGCGAACGACTTCGAGATCGGGCGCGTCGCGATGACCGCCGACGGCGAGTGGCGCACCGCGTTCATCAAGGACGAGGCCCCAGACCTGAACTACGACACGGCGCCGCTGCCCACGTCGCCGGACCGCAGCGATCTGTACGGGTCCGGGATCGCGGGCGGCACCGTGATCGGCATCCCGCGCGGCTCCGACCACGAGGCCGAGGCGTGGCTGCTGATCAAGTACATGGCGACGGACACACCCACGCTCGTGTACATGGCGAACTTCGT
>DATAEU010000089.1:0-6241 GCA_036257835.1 Actinomycetota bacterium
GATCGCGGACATGAAGGTCAAGGTCGAGAACGCGCGCTCGGCGTACCTGCGGGCGGGGTGGCTCCGCGACAACGGGCGTCCGTTCAAGACCGAGGCCGCGATCGCCAAGCTGTACGCGAGCGAGATCGCCGTCGACTGTGCACGCGACGCCGTGCAGGTGCACGGCGGCTACGGGTACACGGAGGAATTCCCGGTCGCGCGCTTCTACCGCGACGCGAAGGTCCTCGAGATCGGCGAGGGAACCAACGAGATCCAGCGCATCCTGATCGCCCGATCGCTCGGCCTGCCGGGCACGGACCCGTAGCCGGGGCTCGGGGGGGCGCGGCGCTTGCGCCTGCCGTGCTCAAGAGCTCGTCTCGAGCCGCCGAGACCATGGTTGAACCGGTCGGCGGCGAGGGGCACGCTGACCACGCCTCAGGTTGACAGCCCGCGCACACGTTCGGTAAGCAAGGGGCCCTTCCCCATGGCCGCAGCAGCACAACGGAACACGAGCAGCGCCCGCCGCCTCGCCGGCGTGCTCTCCGCGTTCCTCGTGCTCGGGCTTCTCGCGACCCCCGCCAACGCCGGCCTCCAGCAGCGTCTCCACGATGCGAAGGCCCGCCTCGAACAGCTGCGGAACGAGATCGACCGGCAGCAGGGCGTCCTCGACCAGCTCTCGCAGCAGGCGGCGGTTCTGGCGGAGCACCTGCAGAACGCGAAGGCGGAGTACGACCTGTTCACCGCGCAGCTGAACCAGACGCGCGGCGAGCTCGAGGACGTCCGCCAGCGGTACGACGAGCTGCAGGGGCAACTGAACGACCGGCTGCGGGAGACGTACATGGACGGTCCGGCCACCAGCCTGGAGTTCGTCCTCGGCGCCGCGTCGTTCGCGGACCTCTCCGACCGGATGGAGTACGTCAATGCGCTCGCCCAGACCGACAACGACCTGGCGGCGCAGGTCCAGAACCTTCGGAACGACCTCGCGGCCAAGGCGCGCGCGCAGCAGCGGCTGCAGACGAAACAGGCGGCGCTCGTGCAGGGCCTGCAGCAGGACCAGGCGGCGCTGGACGCGAAGTTCGCCGAGCAGAAGCGGATCTACGACGACATCCAGAACAAGAAGGCGGAGGGGGTCAAGCTCGTCCACAAGCTGGGCAAGCAGTACGCGAGCTACCTGAAGACACTGACCTCGGTCAGCGTCGCGTCGAGCGGCGTCTTCCGCGTCTGTCCGGTCGACCAGCCGCGAGCCCTATACGACGGGTTCGGCGCGCCTCGGTACTCCGGCGGCTATCACCCGCACGCCGGCAACGACATCCTCGCCCCGACCGGCACGCCGATCCGCGCGCCATTCGACGGGACCGCGAGCGCCTCGTACAACGGGCTCGGCGGCAACTCCGTCTACGTCTACGGATCGCAGGGCTACGTCTACAACGCGCACCTCTCGGCCTACGCGTCCGCGTCGAACGGACCGGTCCACGCCGGTGAGATCATCGGCTACGTCGGGGACACCGGCGACGCCCTCGGCGGGCCGCCGCACGATCACTTCGAGTGGCACCCGAACGTCACGCCGTCGGCAGGCAGCTGGCCGAGCAGCCCCTACGGCTATTCGGTCATCGACACGGGGTTCGGCAGGCCCGCCGTGAACCCGTACCCGCTGCTCTCGCAGGTCTGCTAGCCGCGCCGGCACCGTTCCTGCACGTTAGGCTCCTCGCTCGATGAAGGCCGACGAGGTCCAGCGCGTCGCCGTCGTGGGCTCGGGCGTGATGGGCTCCGGCATCGCGGAGGTGTGCGCTCGCGCGGGGCTCGACGTCATCGTGCTCGAGACGACGGTCGAGCTCCTGTCGAAGGGCCGCGAACGGATCGAGCGCTCGACCGAGGCTGCCGTCGAACGCGGCCGTCTCGACGCCGGCGAGCGCCAGGCGGCGCTGCTGCGCGTGGTCGGGACGACTCGGCTCGAGGAGCTCGCCGCCGCCGACCTCGTCCTCGAGGCGGCGACCGAGGACGTGGCGATCAAGCGCGAGCTCTTCGCCCGGCTTGATGCGGTCATGCGGGACGACGTCGTGTTCGGCAGCAACACGTCGTCGATCCCGATCGGGACGCTCGGCGCGGCGACGACGCGCCCCGATCGCGTCGTCGGGATGCACTGGTTCAACCCAGTCCCGGTGATGGGACTGGTCGAGATCGTGCCGGCCCTCACCACCTCCGAGGAGACCGTCGCATTCGCGAGGGCGTTCGGCGAGCGGATGGGCAAGCGCACCGTGCTCTCCGGCGACCGCGCCGGCTTCATCGTCAACACGCTGCTGATCCCGTACCTGAACGACGCGATCCGGATGCTCGAGGAGCGGTTCGCGACGGCGGACGACATCGACACGGCGGTCCACCTCGGCCTGAACCACCCGATGGGACCGCTCCGCCTGGCCGATCTGATCGGCCTCGACACGTGCCTCAACATCGCAGAGGTTCTGTACGAGGAGTTCCGCGATCCGAAGTTCGCGCCGCCGCCAGTGCTCCGCCGGATGGTGACCGCCGGCCGGCTCGGCAAGAAGACGGGCTCCGGCTTCTACGACGACTACCGCTGATCGCCGCGGTCAGGAGCGGTATGCGTCGAACGTCAGCCGCGCCGTCTCGTCCCACGTGAAGGAAGCAGCGCGGCGGCGGCCGGCGTCGGCCAGACGGGCCGCCGTCGTCGCATCGGACGCGACAGTCTGGATCGCGCCCGCAATCGCGTCGACGGACGTGGGGTCCACCGTGATCGCCGCATCGCCCACGACCTCGGGGAGCGACGACGCGTTCGACGTGATCGTCGGCACGCCGTGGGCCATCGCCTCCATCACGGGGAGGCCGAACCCTTCGTAGACCGAGGGGTATACGAACATCGACGCGCCCCGATAGACGGCGTCGAGGTCGCCCGCGGGAACGAATCCCGTGCGCACGATCCTCCCCGGTGCGTCGAGCGCGAGCTCCCGCTCGAGCGCGTCGGTGCCCCAGCCGGGTGCGCCCGCCAGCACGAGCGAGTGCTCGAGGCCTCCGGCCACGGCGCGACGATACGCGCGAACCAGCGAGACGACGTTCTTCCGCGGCTCGAGCGTGCCGACGAACAGCACGTACGGCGGCGCGATCCCCATTCGGGCGATCACGGGACCCGGATCGTCGGTCCCGATGTTCAGGGCCGGCGCGAGCGGCGTCACGCGCACGCGCGCCGGATCGATCGCACCGTGCCGCAACACGTCCTCGCCCGTGGTGCGCGACGGGACGAGGATCGCGTCCGCGCGCCGGAGGGCCGCACGCAGCCCGAGCCGGTAGAGCAGCCGCCAGCGCGGGGGGAAGTGCTCCGGGAATCGCAGGAACGCCAGGTCGTGGATCGTCACGACGAGCCGTTGCTCGCGTCGGACCGGGGGAACGGCGACGGCGCTCGTCGCATGGACGACGTCTGCGGATGCCAGCGAGGACGGCATCGCCGGCCGCCCGATCGTGTTCCACGCCGGGTACAGCGTTCGGATCGACGACGGCAGGGTTACCACGCGACGGCCGGCGAGCGACGGCTCGTCGGGATCCGGCCGATCGAACCGGGCGTGGAACAGCGCGAGGTCGAGCGAGGGCTCTCGCGCCGACAGCGCCGGGATCAGGTTCCGGATGTACGTGCCGACGCCGCCCGGGACGTCGTACCAAAGCTGATCGACCGAGATCGCGGCCGACCTCACCTCGAGGCCTCGACGCACTCCACACCCTCGGGACCCACGATCGCGGAGTGGTCGGTGTTCGGCTCCAGGTCGAGCCGATCCCCGGCGTGGAGTGGGATGTTGCCGTCGTCGGTGTGGAACACGATCGAGCCGGACAGGCAGAACAACACCTTGTGGTAGGCGTGCCCATGCGTCGCGTACGTATCCCCCGGGCCGTTGCTCCATGCGCGCGAACGGGAGCAGCCCTCGGCGGCGAACGCCGCCTCGGCGTCGGACCTGCCGGTGACCGCATTCTCGGTCTTGGTCGCCGCCATCCTTCAGATGCGTTCGCGGCCGGTACGGACGTCCTCGAGGATGCGCTCGGCCTCGAGCAGCCGCGACCTCGGAACCAGGACGGCCTTCAGCATGTTGAGGTCGGCGACCCAGTACGGACCGACGTCGGCGTCGACCCGAGCCGGGATGCCGGCCTCCTCGAGCCGTCCCACCAGCAGCATCGCCTCCTGGAGCCGGAGGCGCGCCACCGCGACCGGTTCCGGATGGTCGTCGCCGACGGCGTCCTCGCTCCACGCGCGGCGCGTCGCCTCGCTCCACGCATCGGCGTCCTCGCGCTCAGGAACCTCGCCGGGCTCGTCCGCCGCGGCCGGCGCAGAGCCTGGCTCGAGCGCGATGCCGCAGTCCGCGCACGTGTCGAACCCCGCGCGATACTCGGCGCTGCAGTTCGGGCAGTGAGCCGCCGGCCGGTTGATCTCCTCGTTCTCGTCCATGGCGCCGCCTAGTGCGCGTCGCCGCGTCCGGTGAGGGGCGGCGCCCCTCGGCGGGCGAATGCCGCCGGGCCGACCAGCCCCCAGGCGCCGTCCGCGTATCGCCGCGCCTGCACGGCGCCCCACCCGCATGCGTCGATGCGCCCGGCGAGCACCCATCGATCGGGGTGCGGGCTCTCCTGCGCGAAGTAGCGCTCGAGCGCACGGATGACCGCGCGCTCCTCGTCGGGCGAGAGCCCCTCGGGCAGCTCGAACCGCCGGTCGTCGCTCATAGCGGGATGTTGCCGTGCTTGCGCGCCGGAACGGTCTCGCGCTTGGTGGCGAGCATCCGGAGCGCCCGGATCAGCCGCGGTCGCGTCTCCGACGGCTCGATCACGTCGTCGACGAATCCGCGCTCGGCCGCGACGTACGGTGTCGCGAACTTCCGCTGGTACTCGGCGATCAGCCGGTTGCGCTCGGTCGCCGGGTCCTCGGCCTTCTCGAGCTCCTTGCGGTTGACGATGTTCACGGCCCCCTCCGGGCCCATCACGGCGATCTCGGCCGTCGGCCAGGCGAACGACACGTCGGCGCGCAGGTGCTTGGAGTTCATGACCAGGTACGCGCCGCCGTACGCCTTTCGCGTGATCACCGTCATGCGCGGCACCGTGGCCTCGGAGAACGCGTACAGCAGCTTCGCACCGTGCCGGATGATGCCGCCGTACTCCTGTGCCGTGCCGGGCAGGAACCCGGGAACGTCGACGAACGTGACGATCGGGACGTTGAACGCGTCGCAGACCCGCACGAACCGCGACGCTTTCTCGGCCGACTCGATGTCGAGCGTTCCCGCGAGCACCTTCGGCTGGTTCGCAACGATCCCGACCGTGCGCCCGTCGAGCCGGGCGAACCCGATCACGATGTTCATCGCCCAGAACGGGAAGACCTCGAAGAAGTCGCCGTCGTCGACGATGCGCCGGATCACCTCGTGCATGTCGTAGGGCTCCTTGGCGGAGTCGGGCACGAGGAGCGTCAGGCCCTCGTCGTGACGCTCGGGGTCGTCGACGGCCGCATACGACGGCGGATCCTCCAGGTTGTTCGACGGCAGATACGACAGGAGGTGCCGGACCATCGCGAGGCATTCCTCTTCATCGCCGGCAACGAACGATGCCACGCCGCTCTTGCTGGCGTGCGTCTGCGCGCCGCCGAGCGCCTCGAACGAGACGTCCTCGCCCGTCACCGCCTTGATGACGTCGGGACCAGTGATGAACATGTGCGAGGTCTCCCGCACCATGAAGGTGAAGTCGGTGATGGCGGGGGAGTAGACGGCGCCGCCTGCGCACGGACCCATGATCACGCTGACCTGCGGGATCACGCCGCTCGCGCGCACGTTGCGTTCGAACACGTAGCCGTAGCCGGCGAGCGACGCGGCGCCCTCCTGGATCCGCGCGCCGCCCGAGTCGTTGATCTGGATGAACGGCGCGCCGGTTGACATCGCGAGGTCGAGCACCTTGCAGATCTTCTGCGCGTGCACCTCGCCCAGCGAGCCGCCGAACACCGTGAAGTCCTGCGACGCGAGGAACACGCGCCGACCGTCGACCGTGCCGTACCCGGTGACGACGCCGTCGCCCGCCGGACGGTTGCGCTCCATCCCGAAGTCGTGCGAGCGGTGGACGGCGAACGGATCGGTCTCCACGAACGAGGCCGGGTCGAGCAGCAGCTCGACGCGCTCGCGCGCCGTTTGCTTGCCGCGCTCGTGCTGTCGCTTGAGCGCGTCCTTGCGCAGTCCGTCCGTGAGCGCGGCCTTGCGCTTCCGAAGCTCCTCGATGCGCTCCTCGACCGTGACGATCG
>DATAEU010000095.1:0-9997 GCA_036257835.1 Actinomycetota bacterium
CGCGTCGGACAGCGAACCCTTCACGCCCCAGGGCGAGGCGAGCCAGGACGCCAGCCCGAAGACGATCCCGAACCCGACGGACATCAGCGCCGGCCCGTCGCGCCTGAGCGCGGCGCCGAGCGAGAACCGGCTGGTGACGAAGTGCAGCGCGATCACCGCCATCAACGAGGCGCCGAAGACGACGCACGTCGTCGGGTGCGTGTACGCCGCGACGATGCCGAGCAGGAACATCGCGACGCGTGCACCCCACGACGTTCGCGCGTACGCCCAGAACGCGAGGACCATCGACAGCACGAACAGCACCGTGATGTTGTCGAGATAGCCCACGTAGGGCGTCGTCATGGACAGCGCGGCCGTGCCGATAACGACGAGGAGGAACAACAGGCGGTCGCGATGCACGCGGTACGCGAACACCCCGAGCGCCATCCCGGTGAGGATCGGGATCGCGATCATCATCATCGTGCTGAACGTGTAGAGATCGATCCCGGCGACGCGCTGCAAGATCGAACCGTAGAGCGGCACCGACACCCGGTACCCCCCGCCGAACATGTGGAATGGCCCCCAGTCGCCCGCGATCAGACCGGGGTCGTCGTGCAGCATCAGGTTTGAGCGCCAGGTGTACCAGGCGGGGTCCCGCGTCGGCGCCGTGATGGACGGATCGCGCAGGAACGTCCACCCGAACGCCACCAGCAGCACCAGGATCACGAGGAGGAGCGCGGCCGGCGTCCGCAGCCCTCCGCGGCGCGCCTCCGGGACGGATACGACCTCGTCCGAGCGGGCGTCGCTGGTGATCGTCATCGGTGCGGCTTCCTCCGTGGCCGGGTCAGTGCGCGCGAGCCTCTGGCAGGCACGGGAGCGCGGAAAGCATAGACGACGGGAACGCCGCGTCGAACACCGTGTCCTGCTCGTGCCCGGCCGCCGGGACGTTCGCGTTCTTGTACGTCTGCGCCTGCGTGAGAGACATGATGAACGTCGAGATCTGCGTCAGCGTCACGCCGTTGTCCCTCAGCTCGGCTGGGTTCACCCAGATCTCGGTGGGGCGGATCTTCTCGAATAGAGCCACGTTGTCGTTGTCGTCGTCGAACTGCTTCTGCAGCAGCGAGGTCAGCTTGTTGATATCGATCATGAAGGCGCCGCTCACGGTCGGATCGCGCTGCGTCCCGTGATCCGCGGTGAGCACGATCACCCACTTGCCCTTGCCGACGACGCGGTTCAGGAAGCCGACGAACTGCCGGAGCGCCTCGTCCTGGTACGCGAGCGCATCGCTCATCTCCGGGCTGTCGGCACTGAACAGGTGCCCGATCGTGTCGATCGCCTTGTAGTTGAGGAACAGGAGGTCTGGAACGTCGTCCCTCCCGAACCCCTCGTGCTGGATGACGGTCTCGATCAGCTTGGTCTGGTACGGCGTACGCGCCGGCGTGTCGAACCCGTTGGACAGCTGCGCGATCGAGTTCTGCCGCCAGTCCCCGTCGATCTTGCCGTCCGCCTGATCCAGCTGCTGCGTGTACGCCGAGATCGGTGGCAGATCGTTCACGTACTTCGGGAACGTGTAGAAGGGCGCCATGTCGGGCGTGAGGTTCCACGCCGTGGCCTCGGCGCCCGCCGTCGCCGCGTGCGTCTGCTCACGGGTGACGGCGATGTCGCGGTCGCCGCCGCCCCAGCCGGATCCGTGACCCATCATCATGATGTGCGCCGAGAGCGTCGCGATCCCGCCGACGATCGACTTGTTCCCTCCAGCGAGGTCGTAGAGGTCGGCGAGCGTCGGCGCGACGAGGAACTGCGGCCCGTTCTCGTTCGGCTTCTGGATGCGGCCGTTGACGCGGATGTACTCGTCGACGAAACCGTTGTGTTGCGGGAACGCCCCGGTCCCGATGATCGAGTGGCCGGTCGGCGTGTTCGATGGCGATGATCCGACCGTGACGTGCGTGAACCAGGCGCCGTGCGGCAGCAACGAATGCAGGTAGGGCCAGTCGTTCTTCCATCGGTCGAGCACGTCCATGCCGCCCGAGTCCCACACCAGCGTGACGACGAGGCGCGGCAGCGGCCGCTGGCTCGCGGGTAGGAGCGCCTCGGGCTGCGCGCGGCCGTCCGGCGCGCCGAACGGGAACTTCAGGATCGCGCCCGTGGTCGGCGCCACGTCGGCGAGCGTCGCGGCACGCGGATACGCGCCCGGCTTCACGTAGCCCGGTCCGTACAGGAACAGGGGGACGTCCTGTGTGTACGGATACGGCGTGGCGTGCGTCAGGCCGCCGTTCACGAAGTTCGGATACGTCGGGATGATCTGAACGTCTCCGCTACGGCCCTGCATGTATCCGTGCCACGTGCGCAGGAGCACCTCGTGGGACACGTTCGCGCAGACGCGCGCGGCGAGCGCGCGGTTGGTCTCGGGTACGGCGGCGCTCGGGGTCGTCGAGATCGACGCGGATGCGGACACGGAGGTGATCGCCGGCGGGGTGCTCGACCGTCCGGTCGAACCGCCGGAACAGGCCGTGCCGGCGAGGGCGAGCGCCAGCGAGATAGGGACCGCTCGCGAGAGGCTCACGGGTTCCGCGCCTCGGGGAGGCACGGAAGGCTCCGCATCATCGCCGAGGGGAACGCGGCCTCGAACATCTTGTCGTTGGCGTGGTCCGGGGGCACGTAGACGCCGGCGCCGGCCGTCTGCGCGCGCGTCAGTCCCATGATCCATTCGGACACCTGCGCGAGCGTGTACCCGTTCTTCCGCAGCTGCGGCACGTTGATGAAGATCTCGGTCGGTTGGACGAGCTCGACGATCGGCTCACCCCCGGGCGTGCCGAACACCCGGTTGATGCCCGCCACGATCGGCGTCGACGAGAGCTGGATCCCGCCGGAGACCTTCGGTGAGATCATCGCGCCGTGGTCGGCCGTGACGACCATCGCCCACTGACCGACACCGACCTGCGTCTTGAGGAAGTCGACGAGCTCCTTGAGCGCCGCGTCCTGTGCCTTGACGGCGTCGCTCATCTCGAGCGAGTTCATGCTCCAGATGTGCGAGATGTAGTCGATCTCCTTGTAGTTCAGGAAGAGGAGATCGGGGACATTGTCCGCGCCGAAGCCCTCGCGCTGGATCACGCTTTCGATCACGCGAGTCTGGTACGGGATGCGCGCCGGTGTGTCGAAGCCCCGCAGCAGCTGCGCGATGTCGTTGCTCCGCCACTTGCCGTCGATCTTCCCGTCGGCCGCGTCGACGGCGCGCACGTCGGCCTTGAAGCCGGGGACCGAGTTCACGTACGCGGGAAAGCGGTAGTACCTCTGTAGGATCGGCGACAGGTTCCATCGGAACGTCTCGGCGCCGAGCGTCGCCGCGTTGGCGACCTCGCGCGTGGTCGCGATGTCCTTGTCGCCACCCCCCCACATCGAGCCGTGTCCGAGCATCCCGAGGTGGATCGACACGGTCGCCACCTCGCCGACGACCGGCTTGTTCCCCATCGCGCGGTCGTAGAGATCGGCGAGCGTCGGCTCGACGAGCCACTGCGGACCCTGCACCCACGGCGTGGTGATGTTGCCGCCGATCCGCAGGCGGTGCGCGACCACTCCGTGGTCATCGGGGAACGCGCCCGTCCCGATCGTCGCGTGGATCTGCGCGGTGCTCGTGGGCGAGGAGCCCACGCTCGCGTGCTCGTACCACGTGCCCTGCGGGATCAGCGACCTGAGGTAGGGCCAGTCGTTCTTCCAGGCGTCGAGGACGTCCATGCCGCCGGCGTCCCAGACCAAAGTCACGATGAGCTTGGGCGGCTGCTGCCCGGGCAGGATCGCCTCGCCCATCGGCGTCCCGTCCGGCGCCTGGAACGCGTCGAAGTGCAGCAGCTCGGCCTCGGTCGGCGCGATGCCGGCGGACGTGACCGGGCGCGAGACGACCCCGCGCGCTGCGACGTGACCCGGCCCGTACCAGAACATCGGGACGTCCTGCGTGAACGGCCACGGCCCGACGTGCGGCAGACCCGATCCGATGAAGCTGTACTCGTTCGGAAGGACCTGAATCTCGGCGGCTCGGTCGGGCCGCCATCCGTGCCACGTCCGGAGCAGCCATTCGTGCGGCAGCGAGCACGCAAGCCGCTCGAGGCTCCCCGGCTCGACCGTCGGCACCTGCGTGGACACGGGGATCGGCGCAGCCGCGGAGGCGGCCGGTGAGGACGTGGCGACGGGCGAGGCGTCGAGGCGCTCGGTCGCAGCGGCTCGCGCGGATCCCGGACGGTCCGGCGCACCCTGCGATCCCGTGCACGCGGCGGCCAGCGCCGCGATGACGAGCACCAGGGCGGTTGCGGGCGAACGCCAGGGGGTCACGAAGCGGATAGGAAACACGGCCGCGAACCAAACGGCAACACACGGCATACGCGGTCCGGCGTTCGGTTCCCACCCGCGGTAGCGTGGATGCCGGTGGCCGCTCGCCGTCTCCTCGTCCTGCTCGTGGTCCTGGCCGCCCTCGCCGTGCCCGCCGGGGTGCTCCGTGCGGCGTGCGCCGGGAAGTCGTGTGCCGAGACCGTCGCCGCGCCGAGGGTGCCGTTTTGCCCGCTGCCCGACTGGATGAAGAGCGACATCGCCGCGGGGTACCGCGAGGAGCGATCGCCGGACGTCCTGGGCGTCCCCGAGCGCTCGGGCCTGTCGAGCGGCCCCTCGGCCGCGCCGTGGCCTTCCGTCGCGGACGGGCCGAACGCCGCCGACGTCCCCATCGTCTTCGCCGGCGCCGGCATTGATCCGTCGGCGGCCGTGCCGGTGGGGACCACGCTCGACGCGATCGCGCCCACGATCGCCGAGGCGATCGATCTTCGCCGCCCGCACCCGGACGTCCGCTCCGGCGTGGCGATCCCCGGCGTGGCGAACGGCGAGCGGCCGACGCTCATCGTCGAAGTCGCGCTCGAGGGCGTCGGGACGGCCGACATCAGCGAGCATCGCTCGCGGTGGTCCTTCCTCCTGCACCTCCGACGGACGGGCGCCGGGACACTCGCCGGCGGGACCGGGTCGTTGCCGCTCGATCCCACCGCGATCCTCACGACGATCGGGACGGGCGGGCTTCCGGATCAGCACGGGATGACGGGGGCGCTGATCCGCAACGATGACGGCCGGGTGGTGACGGCGTGGGGCGATGGATCTCCTCCATCGGTGATCGCGACGCTGGCCGACGACCTCGACGAGTGGACGGCCAACGCGGCGCGCGTCGGCCTGGTCGCGCCGACGATCAGCGATCGCGGGTTGATCGGCGGGACCTGGTACCCGGACGCGCCAAAGGATGACCTCGCGATCCTCCCCGACGCGGCGGCCGACCCCCTTCCGGCGGTTCGAACGATCCTTCTTCGCGGGTACGGAACCGATGCGGTTCCGGACGTCCTGGGCGTCGTCCTGAACGGACGCACGCACGCCGCCGCCGACGCACAGCTTCGAGCTGTCGCCGAGGCGGCCACCCGGGCCGCGAACGATCGCGCGATGATCGTCGTGACGGGCACCGGCAGCACCCGCGACTCGTTGGGTGGCGCGACGTCGATGCTCGCGCAGGTCGAGGACGCCGTGCCCGGTGAGCCCCACGTCGTGTCGGGGACGGTGCCCGGCGGCGTGTTCCTCGACCAGCAGGTCATGGCCGACCAGCACATCTCCGGAGAGCTCGTCGTGGACGCGATGCTCCGCGCGACGGCGGCCGACGGCTCGGCGCTGTTCCGCGACGCGTTCCAGGGGTTCGCCGTCTCGTTCGAGAGGTACTGCTGATGGCCACCGTCGCCGGGCGCCCCTCGGGACGGACCGCGACGCGTGGCACCGCCGTTGCGATCGTCGCGCTCCTCGCGCTGGTTGCCGTCCTCACGCGGCTGCTCGATCCCGAGCGGGTCGCGTGGGTCCAGACGTTCTTCGTGATCTTCGGGTCGCTGCTGATCCAGGCCCTGCCGTTCGTCCTGATCGGCGCGCTCGCGTCCGCGGCGATCGAGGTGTTCGTTCCGATCTCGACGCTCGAACGGCTCGCCGAGCTCCCCCGCCCGCTCCAGCTGCCGGCGGCCGGGCTGGCCGGGATCGCGTTTCCGATCTGCGAGTGCGGGTCGGTCCCGGTGGCGCGCCGGCTGGCGGCCAAGGGACTCGCGCCGTCGGCAGCGGTGACGTTCATGCTCGCGGCGCCGGTCGTGAACCCCGTCGTCATCGCGTCGACGTTCGTGGCGTTCCGGGCGCGTTCGGCGCTGTGGACGATGGTGCTCGGCCGGTTCGCGATCGGGCTGCTGGTTGCGGTCGTCGTCGGCTGGGTGATCGGCGATCGCTCGAAGGACGACCTGCTCCGCCCGCGCGGCGACGACGAGCCGCCCGAGCCGGTCGAGCTCGGCACGCCCGAGCCGAGGTGGAAGTCCTTCTTCGCCCATCTCGGCAACGACTTCCTGTTCATGGGGCGCTTTCTGCTGCTCGGCGCGACGCTGGCCGCGCTGGTGCAGACGTTCCTTCCGGCCTCTGTGATCGACGGCGTCGCGCGGATCCCGGTCGTCAGCCTGCTGGTCATGATGGGGCTCGCGTTCGTGCTCTCGCTGTGCAGCGAGTCGGACGCGTTCATCGCGGCATCGTTCACGCCGTTCGGCCCGGCGGCGCAGCTCGCGTTCCTGGTGTTCGGGCCGATGCTCGACTTCAAGCTCGCCGCGCTCTACATGGGGACGTTCCGGCGCGGGTTCTTCCGGACCCTGCTGATCGCCGTCGCTGCCACGACGCTCGTGGCGACGATGTGGGTGGCGGTGATCTCGGGATGAGCGACGTCGTCCTCCGCACGTCGGCGCCGCGCGTTCGCGAGGAGCCCGCCGGGGCGTGGAGCGCCTCGCGTCTGGCCGGCGCCGCCGTGCTCGTCGCGTGGGCGGTGCTGTTCTGGTTCCTGCTGCTCAGCGGGCGCGACGCGCTCTATCTGTCGACGCGGACCTCGTGGGTTGTGCCCGTGGGCGCGGTGCTGCTCACCGCGGCCGCGCTCGGCCGAGTGGCGTCGGCGCGCGTTCGCACGGCCCACCCGATGACGACTCGCGAGGCGTGGGTGCTCGCCCTGATGGTGGTGCCCGTCGTCCTGGTGCTCGCGCTTCCCGCCGCGACGCTGGGCAGCTACTCGGCCGGCAAGCGCACCGCGTTCTCGAACGCCGGCATCGCCACCGCGGTCGGCGACGTCGGCACCGGCAAGCTGTCCCTGATCGACGTTGCGGCCGCGCAGACGACGAAGGAGGGCGAGTCGGCGCTCGCGAAGCGGGCCGGGGAGAGCGTGGACCTGGTCGGCTTCGTGATGCGGTACACCGACACGCCGGCCGGCGAGTTCATGCTCACCCGGTACATCGTCACCTGCTGTGTCGCGGACGCGACGATCGCGCAGGTCCGCGTCGTGAACGTTCAGCCGGGAGCGTTCAGCGCCAACCAGTGGGTCGACGTCAAGGGCCCGATCTACCCGCTCGGCCGCGAGGTCATCGTGAACGCCTCGTCGATCTCCAGAGTCCCGCGTCCGTCCCACCCGTACCTCACGCCGTAGCGTTCCGACAGGAGGAACGCAACGGGGATCACCGGGCTCGTCCGCGCAACGCGCGCCGGACGGCGTCGAGCGCGTCGGCGTCGCCCGCGCCGAGCTGCCGCGCGCGGCGAGCGAACGCGTCGGCCGCTTCGTGCAACCGCTCCCCGGCCGGATCCCGGCGCGTCGGCAACGTCTCGGTGACGTACGTCCCCGCGCGCCCGCGTGCGACCAGGTAGCCGTCCCGTCCGAGCGTGCGATACGCCTTCGCGACGGTGTTCGGCGCGAGGCCGACATCCGTGGCAAGGTCCCGGATCGGGGGCAGCCGCTCGCCGGGCGCCGGCCGGCCGCGCTCGATCGCAGCCCGAAGCCGCCCGACGAGCTGCTCGGAGACGGGAACGGCCGAGTCGGGATCGATCGTAATGCGCACGTCGCGCATCATCGCGCACGACGGTCGACGTGCGCCGCGGGTCGCGGGTAGCGTGAGCGACATGGCCGTCCGCGTCGGCGTCGGGTTGTTCACGGGACAGGTCCCCGAGGGCACGACGAGGACGTTCGCGCACGAGTACCGCGACACGATCGAGCTCGTTCGACTGACCGAGGCGCTCGGGTTCGACTCGGTGTGGGTCAGCGAGCACCACGGTGCGTCCGACGGCTACCTGCCGTCGTTGCTGCCGATGCTCGCCGCGTTCGCCGCGACCACCGAGCACATCCGTCTGGGAACCGGCATCGTCCTGACGCCGTTCCACGATCCGATCCGGCTCGCGGAGGATGCCGCCGTCGTCGATCAGCTCTCGAACGGACGTCTGATCCTCGGCCTGGGCATCGGGTGGCGAGAGGAGGAGTTCCGGATGTTCGACGTGCCGATGGCCGAGCGGCTGCAGCGTACGGTCGAGACGATCGAAGTCCTTCGAAGGGCGTGGACCAGCCGGCGCTTCTCGTTCCGCGGACGCGCGTTCCGCTACGACCGCGTCCGCGTCACGCCGCCGCCGGTGCGAGACGGCGGGCCGCCGATCTACCTCGGGGGGTATGCCGAGAGCGCGGTTCGGCGCGCCGGGCGGCTCGGCGACGGCTACATCACCGACGCCGATCCGATCAAGGATGTCGTGCCGGCGGTCGAGCTGTTCGAGTCGGCTGCGCGTGAGGCGGGCAAAGACCCGCGGACGATGGGCCTCGTCCTGCTCCAGAACGTTGTCGTCTCCCGCGACGGTTCGGGATGGAACGTCGCCGGCGGGGGCATCGCGCATCAGCTCGGGGCGTACGCGGCGTGGGAGGCCGGATCCGACACGCCGGACGTCGACCGGCTCGAGCTGCCGCCGCCGGATGAGGAGGCGATCCTCGAGTGGACCACGGCCGGAACGCCGTCGGAGGTCGCGACGCGGCTGCGGGTGATCGCGCGGACGTTCGCCGATCGCGACGACCTCGAGATCGTCGCGCGCCTGCACTACCCGGGGATGACGCTCGAGCAGGGCTCGACGATGCTCGAGGTCTTCGCCGAGGACGTGCTCCCCGCGCTCAGGGGCGACTGACCGATACGAAGGCGCCTACGAGGACGACGGCGCCGGCCGCACCCGGCGGACGGCGAACCAGACCGCGAGACAGATCAGGGCGATCGGAACGAGGTAGCCGAGCCCGACGACTGTCGCGTACAGCACGCCGAGGAACCCGTTCACGGCCTTCGTCCACGCCTCGGCCAGACTGGGGCGCTCGTCCGTCACGGGCGTCGGCCGCACGTGGATCGCCACACCGGGCTCGTGCATCGCGACGTCGATCGTCGCGAGCTCGGTCTGGTTCTCGAGCACGCGGAGCTGGCCCTTGATCTGCTCGATCCGGAACTGCACGTCCTGCAGGTTCGACTGCACCCGAAGGGTGGCCTCGACGGAGGTCGCGCGCTTCATGAGCCGAAGGAGCACCGCCTCTTGCGCCTCCCAGGTGCGGAGCCGAGCGTTCAGGTCGACGTACTGGTTCGTCACGTCCTGACCGGACACCGACCGCGACCGGACGGTCCCGAGCCCGGTGAGATCCGCCATGGCGCGGTCGAACGCCGTGCTCGGAACCCGGATTGTGATCGAGCCCGAGTGGATGCGCGTGCCGGACGTGGAGGACGACTCGACGTAGCCGCCGTACCGCCCGGCGATCTGCATCGCGGTCTGGAAGCTCTGGTCGAAGTCGCCCTTCGGGACCTGCACCTCGAGCGACGCCGTCTTCACGACCGCCGGGCCGATCGGTGGCAGTCCGCCGACCGACGCGAAGCCGGACGAGCCCTCGGTGACGGCGCCGCCGGCGCCCGCACCTGCGCCGACGACCGCCGAATCGTTGCCCGCGGCCGGCGCCAGCTCCGAGCCGGCGACCGCGCGCGGAGCGACCGCCGTGCCGGACGCCATCGCCGGTGAGCGACCACCGCCGGCGTTGTTCGACCCGGCCGAGAGGCCTCCGGTGGCGACGAAGCCCACCACCGCGGAAAGAGCGAGGAACGCGAAGACGATGAGACCGAGCCTGCGCATCAGGGACCTCCTGCGTCGACCGTCGCGGCCTTGGACGGCC
>DATAEU010000113.1:0-19003 GCA_036257835.1 Actinomycetota bacterium
ACGACCTGGCGGTCGAAGCGGCCGGGCCGCGTGAGCGCCGAGTCGAGGATGTCGGGCCGGTTGGTGGCCGCCATGATGATGACGCCCTTCTGCGAGTCGAAGCCGTCCATCTCGACGAGGAGCTGGTTGAGCGTCTGCTCGCGCTCGTCGTGCGCGCCGAACCCGGCCCCGGCGGCGCCGGCTCGGCCCTTGCCGATCGTGTCGATCTCGTCGATGAAGACCAGCGCGGGCGCCTTCTCCTTCGCCTGCTGGAACAGCTCGCGCACGCGCGCGGCCCCGAGGCCGACGAACATCTCGACGAACTCGGATCCAGACATGAAGAAGAACGGGACGTTGGCCTCGCCGGCGACGGCGCGCGCGAGCAGGGTCTTGCCGCAACCCGGGGGACCGAGCAGCAGCACGCCCTTGGGGATCCGGCCGCCGAGCCGCTGGTACTTCTTGGGGTGTTTCAGGAAGTCGACGATCTCGCGGAGCTCCTCGACCGCCTCGTCGAGGCCGGCGACGTCTGCGAACGTCGTCTTCATCTCCTTGCGGTCGTAGATCTTCACGCGGTTGCGGCCGAGGTTGAGCGCGGCCGACGTCTGAGCGCCGCTCATCCGCCTGATCAGGAAGAACCACAGCAATGCGAACAGCAGCAGCGGCGCCACCCAGCCGAGCAGGAAGCTCGAGAGGCCGTTCGGCTGCACGCCCTGCACGCCGATGCCCTGAGACTCCAGATCCTTGGTCAGCGCCGTCGTGTCGTATCCGGGCGGCATCTGGCTGGTGAACGCGACGTCGTGTCCGTCGCCGTTGTACGTGCCGGAGACGGATGTGTCGGAGACGCTGACGGTCCCGGTGATCTGCCCCGCCTCGGCCTTCTGCAGGAAGCTCGTGAAGACGATCGACGTCGGGCGTGGCGTCGCGAAGTAGTTGAACACGATGAGGACCACGACGAAGCCGGCGATCCAGACCCACGGCGAGGTGCGAAGACGCCGCGGCTCGCCGGGGCTGCCGCCGCCGAAGTCGAACCCGTTCCAGCGGCCGCGCCGATCGTTGTTCGCCATCGACCCATATTGGCAGCCCGCCGCGAGACTGACAGCGGCCTGGGTGGGGCGGACCCCGGTCCGTGCGGGATACTGGTCCGATGGCAAGCAGCCGAGCGCCCGTCGATGACCCCGCGCTCAGGGAACGGTTCGAGCGCGACGTCCTGCCGCTGCTGCCCAACCTCTACTCGGCGGCGCTGCGCCTGACGCGCAATCCCGCCGACGCCGAGGACCTCGTGCAGGAGGCGTACCTTCGCGCGTACCGAGGGTTCTCGGGGTTCCAGGAGGGCACGAACCTCCGTGCATGGATGTATCGGATCCTCACAAACACGTTCATCAACAGCTACCGCAAGAAGCAGCGGCAGCCGCAGACGGTGAGCGATGAGGACATCGAGGACTGGTACCTGTACGACCGCCTCGGCGAGTCCGCGGCGGAGGCATCGGCCGAGACGTCGGTGCTCGAGCGGATCCCCGACGAGGACGTCCAGAAAGCGCTCGAGGCGCTCCCGGAGCAGTTCCGGATGGCGGTCTGGCTGGCCGACGTCGAGGGCTTCTCGTACAAGGAGATCGCGGAGATCCTCGACGTGCCGATCGGCACGGTGATGTCGAGACTCCATCGGGGAAGGAAGTCGCTCCAAAAGGCGTTGTGGGAAACCGTCAGGGAGCGTGGACTTGTCAGAGATTGATTGCCAAGAGGTCCTGCGGCGCCTCGAGCTCTACCTGGACGGGGAGCTCGACGGTGGCCTGTGCATCGACATCGAGGAGCATCTCGTCACCTGTGGCACGTGCACGGGGCACTCGGACTTCCAGCGCAGGCTCAAGGAGATCCTGCGAGCCAAGTGCGGGTGCCACGAGGTCCCGTCCCAGGTGCTCCAGCGTGTCCGTGTCGTGATCGAACGCGAGACACCGCAGACCTAGCCGGCCCCTCCGTTCACCTTCGTCCTTTGGCGCCTTTGGTCCGAACCGCGTCCCGCCCTGCGCCGAATCCCCGGTTGAGGAGGCGTGGGATGAAGGGGACCCGGCCCGGGAGGCTGCCACCGCCCAGCAGGCGCGGCGGCGCCGATGGGCGAACCTGTTCCGCGCCCGGATGCGAGACCAGGCTCTCGCGCTACAACGCCGACGATCGTTGCTGGCAGCACGCCGACGCCACCTTCCCCAACTACCGGGGCAAGCGCCTGACCGACGCGCCCGGTTGAGATCGTTCCGCGCTCCCCCCTCCCGATGCGCGGGGCGCGCCCGAGAACGGCCCGGTATCCGGGCCGTTCTCTGCGTTACGGGTACGATTCGGCCCTGCCGCGGGTCCGGAGGCGAGCCGGAGGTCGAGCAGGGACCGGGAGGAGAGAAGTGGATGAGCTCGGGACGGTGCTCGGCGTCTGGGCACATCCGGACGACGAGGCATACCTCTCGGCCGGCCTCATGGCTCGCGCCGTGCGAAACGGCTCGCGCGTCGTCTGCGTCACGGCGACCCGGGGGGAGGGCGGTTCGATGGACGAGGAGGTGTGGCCGCCCGAGACCATGGCCGACGTCCGGACGGACGAGCTCGAGCGATCGCTCGCGATCCTCGGCGTGGACGATCACGTCTGGCTTGACCTGCCCGACATCGACATGGAGACCGGGCTGCCGGAGCGCGGGTACGAGCGAGTCGTCGAGATCGTCCGCGACGTGCAGCCGGACACGATTCTCACGTTCGGCACGGACGGGATGACCACGCACGCGGCGCACAAGTCGGTCTCCGACTGGGCGACGCGGGCCAACCGCGACGTGGGCAAGCCCGGGGCCCGCGTGCTGTACGCCGCGGTGACGCGGGACTGGGCCGACGAGTTCCTGCCGATCTGGGAGCCGTTCGACGTGTTCCGTCCCGGCGCGCCCGACGTCTTCGCGCCCGAGGACCTCGTGATCGACTACCGGCTGCCGCCCGACATCAACGCGTTGAAGGTACGCGCGATCCTCGAGCACGAGAGTCAGGTGCGCGCGATCTTCGAGGCGGTCGGCGAGGACGTGTGGTGGCGGCAGATGTCGCGCGAGATGTTCCGCCTCGGCGGGGAGAAGTCGTGACCGAGCGTCCGTCGCCGCTGCCCGACCTCGCCTGGGACGCCGATCGTGCCGGCCGGTTCGGCGAGCGGACGGTCGAGCTGTGGCGCGAGTGGCTCGCACGCCTCCCCGGGTTACCGGTGTGGCATGCGGGAACGGCCGCACAGGTCCGCAAGGCCGTCGCCCTCGACGTACCGGCCGCGCCGATGGCCGAGGACGAGCTGTTCGCCTACCTGCGCGACATGGTGTTCGAGTCGTCGTTCTACCCGGGGCACCCGCGGTTCCTCGCGTACGTGAGCGGCGCGGGGACGATCCCCGGCGCCGCTGCCGACCTGCTCGCGGCCGGGCTGAACATGAACGCCGGCGCCTGGATCCTGGCGCCCTCGGCGACGGAGATTGAGCAGCAGCTGATCGGGTTCTTCGCGGCACAATTCGGGCTTCCCGCCGGCACCGCGGGCGGGCTGCTCACATCGGGCGGCGCGATGGCGACGTTCGCGGCGCTCAAGGCCGCGCGGGACGACCGAGCCGGATGGAACGTCCGCGAGGATGGCGTGGCCGCCGGCGCGCCGCTGGTCCTGTACCTGTCCGAGGAGACCCACGTCGTGAGCGTCCGCGCCGCGGACATGCTCGGCCTCGGCCGGCGCTCGGTGCGCCGGATCGCCGTCGACGAGGAGTACCGGATCGGTGTCGACCTCCTCCGCGATGCGATCCGCGCCGATCGAGCGGCGGGCAGGCGACCGTTCGCCGTTGCCGTCTCGGCGGGGACCGTCGCGACCGGTGCCGTCGACCCGCTGAACGACGTCGCCGACGTCTGTGCGGACGAGCACGTCTGGATGCACGTCGACGGGGCGTACGGCGGACCGGCCGCCTTCACCGAGGATCTCCGGCCGCTGTTCGACGGCATCGAGCGGGCCGACTCGATCGCGTTCGATCCGCACAAATGGCTCTACACGCCGCACTCGGGGGGGTGCGTCGTTGTGCGCGATGCGCGGCTGCTGCGCGACGCGTTCTCGGTAACAGCCGGGTACGTGAAGCAGGACCGGGAGTCGACCGGCCGCGGCGAGGACTTCGGCCAGATGGGGCCGCAGTTCTCGCGAGGGTTCCAGGCCCTGAAGGTCTGGGTCTCGTTGCTCGCGCACGGGTGGGACCCCTATCGCGCGCGCATCTCGCACGACGCGGCGCTCGCCCGCTACCTGGGCGAGCGCGTCACCGAGCGTCTCGAGTTCGAGCTCGCCTGCCCGGTCGGGCTCTCGATCTGCTGTTTCCGCTTCGTTCCGCCGGGGTTGCCCGCCGGATCGGACAGGGATGCCTATCTCGACAAGCTCAACGAGCGCCTGATGACCGAGGTCCAGCAGGACGGCCGCGTCTTCTACTCCAATGCGATCCTCGGCGACCGGTACGTGCTGCGGGTCTGCATCGTGAACTTCCGCACCGAGGCCGACGACCTGGACGCGGTGCTCGAGGTGACGGCGGAGATCGGAACGCGACTGGACGCCGAGATGCGTCCGGCGGAGCTTCGGGGGTGACCGGGGTGCGGATGGCGTTGCTGGGCGCGGGCGAGTTCGACCCCTGGTCGGAGGTGGTCGACCGGTGGGCCCTCGAGAGCGACGGCGACGGCCGCATCGTGATCCTGCCGACCGCCTCCGCGCCCGAGGGCGACGATACGTTCGACGGGTGGGCGGCCAAGGGCCTCGAGCACCTCGGCGGGCTCGGCATCCCGGCCGAGGCGCTCGCGTTGAAGACGCGTGGGGACGCGCGGGACCCGGAGGTCGCCGAGCGGATCCGGGGTGCCTCGGCCGTGTACTTCTCGGGCGGGAACCCGCACTACCTATCGGAGACGCTGAAGGGGACCGCCTTCTGGCGGGCGCTGCTGGATGAGCTCGACCGCGGGATGACCTATATCGGCTGTAGCGCCGGAGTCGCGGCATTGACCGAGACGACGTACGACGCGAGCGTCGCGGATCTGCGGACCGACGAGGTGTGGAAGCCCGGGCTGGGCTTCGTCCACGACGTCCTGTTCGCGCCGCACTGGAACACCGTCGACCGATGGTTCCCCGGCGCGACGGAGTTCATCGCGGACTCGGTGAAGCCCGGTCAGGTCCTCGTCGCGCTGGACGAGGACACCGCGATGGTCGGCGACGGCACGGACAGGTCGGACGACGGCGACGACGGCGTCCACGTCCTGCGAGACGGCGAGTGGCAGCACCACGCCGCCGGCACCGCGTTCGGGCTGCCGTTCCGGTTCGAGCGCTAGCATCGCGGCGATGCCCGCCGCCAAACGGCCCAGGACTGCCCTCGACCGGACGAGCCCGGTCGAGGAGCGCGCGCCCGAGATCATCCGGACCCTGTCGAAGACGTATCCGGACGCGAAGGTGGCGCTCCGCTTCTCCAACCCGCTCGAGATGCTGATCGCGACGATCCTGTCCGCTCAGTGCACCGACGAGCGTGTCAACCAAGTTACCGAGATGCTCTTCGAGAAGTACCGCACACCGCAGGACTACCTGCGGGTCCCGGAGCCCGAGCTCGCCGCCGACATCAAGCCGACCGGGTTCTTCAACCAGAAAACGCGCTCGATCCGCGGGGCCTGTCAGCGGATCGTCGAGGTCTACGGCGGGGAGGTCCCCGACACGATGGAGGACCTCGTCACGCTGCCCGGTGTCGCGCGCAAGACGGCGAACATCGTGCTCGGCAACGGCTTCGGCAAGGTCGAGGGGATCGCCGTCGACACGCACGTGCGCCGCGTGTCCCGGCGGCTCGGGTTCACCGAGCAGGAGGACCCGGACAAGATCGAGCGGGACCTGGTGCGCCTGATCCCGCGGAAGAGGTGGTTCGACTTCACATACGTACTGATCGACCACGGCCGGGCGATCTGCGTCGCACGAACGCCGAAGTGCGAGATCTGTCCCGTGAGCCACCTGTGTCCGGCCAGCCGCGTGTGATCGACCGCTCGTTCCCGGCCGACGCGTTTCCCGCCGTCGTCGCGCACCGCGGGGCGTCCTCGACCCATCCGGAGAACACGCTGCCGGCGTTCGAGGCGGCGCTCGCCCTCGGCGCGCCGGTCGTCGAGCTCGACGTGCGCCTCACCGCCGACGGGCACGCCGTGGTGATGCACGACGCCGACGTTTCGCGTACGACGGACGGGAAGGGGTTCGTGCACGAGCTGACGCTCGAGCAGGTCCGGCGTCTCGAGGCCGGAACGTCCGAGCACCCCGCGCCGGTGCCGCTGCTGTCCGAGGTGCTCGACCTCGTCTCCGGCCGAGGCGGCGTGGCGATCGAGATCAAGAACCTTCCCGGGGATCCGGGGTACGAGCCCGGCGGCGAGTCCTCCGTCGCGGCGGCGCTCGCCGAGGTCGAGCGCGTCGGGTTCGAGGGGCCGGTCCTCGTCGTGTCGTTCAACCCTCGCTCGATCGCGGCCGCCCGCGAGGCCGCCGCCGGCGTCGCGACCGGCCTGCTGACGACCGACGCGATCTCGCCGGACGACGGCCTCGCGTTCGTCGCGGGGCAGGGGCACGACTTCCTGCTGCCCGGATCGCGCGGGCTCCTCGCGACCGCCCTCGACGTCGTCGAGCGCGCGCACGCGTCCGGCGTGCGGCTCGGCACCTGGACGGTGGACGACCCGCCGACGTTCGGACGGTTGATCGATGGCGGCCTCGACGCGGTGGCGACGAACGATCCGGCGATGGGGCTCGAGGTCGTTCGGCGTCGGCCGTCGTGACGATGTTCCGCCGCCTCCCCGACCGGCTGCGTCCCGCGCTCGACGGCTTCGGGGCCGTGGTCGAACACATCGAGCGCGCGAAGGGAAGCCTGACGGATGCCGTCCCGACCACCCGGCTGCCCGGGCGGCCGCTCGCCGAGGCGCTGCTCGAGTTCGAGGACGAACTCGCCGCCGCCGAGGCTCAGATGCCACGATGGCGGACCGACGAGCTCGACGATGCGTGGGTGGCGTGCGAGCGCGCGATCGCCGAGGCGCGCTCGAGCGCCGAGGAGCTGCGGCTCGGTGGCGGCGCGCCCGTCGGGTTCGAGGCGCTGATCGGGACGATCGGCGACCTGCTGGCGCCGCTCGACGAGTTCGGTGCCACGGCCGATCGGTTCCTCGATCTCCGGCGTCGACGGTAGCGGGGGCCCGCGCGTCGGCCGGTGGCGGTGTCAGGGCGCGGACGATACCGTCGGCGTCGGCGTGAGGGTCGGCGGCGGCGTCGGCGTGGTGGTCGGCGTCGAGGAGGGGCTCGGGCTGGGCACGGCCGCGACGGACAGCGGGAGGAACGCCGGCCTTGCTGCGGCACCCTTCGGCGTCGCCGCGGCGATCACCACGTCGTACCTCCCGGGTGTGGTGAGGGCCGCGTCCCAGCGGACGTCCAGCCGGTCGCTCCGCTGAGGCGGGAGCTCGGCGACGGTCGCGCTCGTCGGGTCGAGGACGGTGACCGTCCACACCAGGGTCGTCGAGCCGCGCGCCTTGATGCGGACGGCCGCCGGTTCACCGGCGACGAGCGTCGTCGTCGAGATCCGAGGGTCGTAGAACTTCGGGAGCCCGGTGCGCGCGACGACGCGCCGGATGCTCGGCAGCAGCGGGTAGAGGCGGGCGCCCGGACAATCGGTGAGACCGGTGTCGCGGTGACCCGAGATCGCGTGCAGACGGACGGTCGTTCCCTTCTTGTAGCGCGTCGTCGATCCGCCGGCCGACGTCATCCGCTGCCAGGTCGCCGGGTTCACGTGCGCGACGTCGAGCCGCCACGCGAGCACGCGCTCGAGCGCGTGCACCGCCGCGAGCGGCGGCGCCACGACGTCGAACGTCCCCATGACCGCGACCGAGAACGCCCCAGTGTTGAAGCCCATCTGTGCGGCCCCGATCACGTCGTTGGTCACCCCACCCGAGCGTCCCTCGAAGACGTCGCCGTACCGGTCGACGAGAAAGTTGTAGCCGATGTCACACCAGCCCCGAACCTGCGTGTGATACGCGTAGATCCCGCGCACGACGTCGTCCGCCTGCGATCGCGAGTAGCCGTTCGAGCCGGCGGTGTGGTGGACGAACGCGTTCGTCAGGAACGAGGCCACGTCCGGCGTGCAGTTCATCAGTCTGGGGTTCGCGCCCCAGTGCTCGCGCGTGATGAAGTTCGGACGCGCCGTCGTCGCGTTCGCCGCAGGCATCGATGCCGCGCCGCCGAGCGACGGCCCGACGTCGGCCGGCCCCGTCCCCGGGCCTGCCGAGGTGCCGCTGGTGTTGAGGTAGGCGACGCGCACGGAGGCGATCGACGCCCCGCGAGGGAGTTGGAACCGCAGGCGGACGCATCGCGCACCGCCGACCCACAGGTAGTCCGAGCCGCGCGCGGCCGATCGGGCGTCCGCCGTTCCCGGGTCCGGTCCGCCCTCCTCGTCGACGCGCACCGGCGCGGCGAGGGCGTCGCGCCGCCCGCCGGTCGCGACCGACAGCGTCGGCGGCCGCCCGCGGTCCTGACGCCATGTCACCGCGATGCCGTCGAACCAGATCGGTGCGCACGAGGTGACGGCGCGGCTCGGCGCGCGTGTGCCGGCCACGAGCGCGCCGTCGGGCGCCAGCGTGAGCCCGCGCGCGAGCAGCCCGGCCACGTCGATCGTCGCCGTCCGCACGACGCTCGCGGGAGCGGCGGACGACTCGGCGTCCGGCAGCCCGGCGAAGACGGTCCCTCCGACCGAGAGGACGAGGAGCGCGCGGAGGAGCGCGCGGCGCGGGCGGACGATGCTGGCCATGAGGACTGGTCGGTTCTACACGGGCGACTCGTGATGGACAAGGACCAACTACCATCCCCGAGATGCCCGACATCGCGTTCACGCCGCCCGCCGACGTCGTCGACATCCTTGCGACGGAGTGCGCGGCGTGTGCCGCCGTGGCCACGACGCTCTCCGAAGACGATTTCGGTCTGCCCACGCGATGTCCGCCGTGGGACGTCAAGGCACTGGTCGGCCACATCTGGCGCGACGTGGACCGGATCCTCGTGTACGCGGCGGGGCACGCGCCCGACGCGGCCGACAGCGA
The DNA here is from genome assembly GCA_036257835.1 of Actinomycetota bacterium. Classification (GTDB taxonomy): domain Bacteria; phylum Actinomycetota; class UBA4738; order UBA4738; family HRBIN12; genus DATAEU01. The sequence goes on from DATAEU010000113.1 coordinate 9,064, forward strand.
CGCGCTCGCGTACTACGGCGCCGACTACGACGCAGTCGCCAGCGCGCCCGACGTCACGCGGCGCGGGTTCGAGGCGGCGGCGGCGTTCGCGACCGGGCACGAGCTCGCACAGGACTTCGACGACCGGTGGCGGCGCGCGGTCGAGCTCGCGCGCTCGATGGCGCCCGACCGCCTGATCCGAACGTTCGGCCCGTGCCTCCGTCTGGACCAATACCTGTGCACCCGGCTGCTCGAGGCGGCGGTCCACGGCCTCGACCTCGCCCACGCCATCGAGCGCGAGCCGTGGATCACCGCTGGTGCGACGGCGCTGGTGCGTTCGATGCTGGTCGCGATGCTCGACGCCGAGCCGCCGCACGCGCTCGGATGGGACGAGCTCGCGTTCCTCGAGGTGGGGACCGGACGGCGGGCGATCACCCTTGAGGAGCGCTCGGTCCTCGGTCCGCTCGCGGAGCGCTTCCCGCTCCTGTCGTGACGCGCCGGGACGCGCTCGCGGCGCTGACCACCGAGGTCGTGGGGTGCCACCGCTGCCCGCGCCTCGTCGCGTGGCGGGAACACGTGGCACGCACGAAGACGGCCAGGTTCGCCGATCAGACGTATTGGGGCCGGCCGGTGCCCGGATGGGGCGATCCGCGGGCCGCGATCATGGTCGTCGGCCTCGCGCCGGCCGCGCACGGCGGGAATCGAACGGGCCGGATCTTCACCGGTGACCGCTCCGGTGATTTCCTGTTCGCCTCGCTGTACCGCGCGGGCCTTGCCGATCGGCCCGCGTCCATCTCGCGCGACGACGGGCTGAGGCTGCTCGGCGTCTACGTCGGCGCCGTGAACCGGTGTGCGCCTCCGGGCAACAGGCCGACGCCCGAGGAGCGGGATGCGTGTCTGCCCTACCTCGAGCGCGAGCTGGCGATCCTCACCGACGTCCGCGTGATCGTCGCGCTCGGTGCCTTCGCCTGGGACGGCGTCCTGCGGGCGCTCGCCGCGCTCGGCCACTCGCGGCGGCCACGTCCGCTGTTCGGCCATCGCGCCGAGGCGCCGGTCGGTCCCTACGCACTCCTCGGCAGCTTCCATCCCAGCCAGCAGAACACATTCACCGGCAAGCTCACGCCGGCCATGCTCGACGAGGTGTGGCTGCGCGCGCAAGCGATCGCCGGCGCCTGAACGCGTCAGTCGCCGTGCCCGTCCTGGCCGTCCTTGTCCTCGCGCAGGCGGCGGGGCTGGATCCGCCGAACCATCGGCAGCCGGTCGAGGACGAGGATGAAGATCGCCAGGAGCGTTCCAAGGGTCCCGGCGACGTACGCGCCGGCCCCGACCAGGACGCCGACCGCCGCGACGGCCCACACGGCCGCGGCGGTCGTCAGTCCGATCACCGTCCCGCGCTCCTGCTGGAAGATCAGGCCGGCGCCGAGGAACCCGATGCCCGCCGCGACGCCCTGGATCACGCGGCTCGCCCCGTCGTTCGAGAACTGCACCCCGAGCGCTACGAGCGCGGCCGTCCCGAGCCCGATCAGCGCGAACGTGCGCTCGCCGGCCGACTTGCCTCGGAGCTCGCGTTCGAAGCCGATCGCGTAGCCGAGGACCGCAGCGAGCGTCATCCGCCCGACGAGCGTCCACTCCCACGTCTCCACGCGCGACAGGCTACTCCGGCGCTCGTCGTATCCCCCGCTACCCTGGGTGCATGATGCGGGGCGGCCACGGCCGATGGTCCCGGATCGGGCTCGCCGAGGAGGACAAGCGCCCGATCCGCAGCGCGACGGTTCGCCGCGTCGTCGCCACGTTCGCACCGTACAAGCGCAGGGTCGCGTGGGTCGCTGCCGCGATCGTCGTGACGTCGGGTCTCGGCGTGGTCAACCCACTGCTGATCAAGTGGATCTTCGACAACGCGCTGTTCGGCAACCGGCAGGGGGTCTGCCGTGGTGGCGCGTGCCCTCAGCTGCCCACGCTGTACATCGGCGTGGCCCTGATGATCGTGATCCCGATCATCACCTCGATCATCGGCATCGGCCAGACCTACCTCGCGAACCTCGTCGGCCTGCGGGTGATGCAGGATCTGCGCAACTCGCTCTACGAACACCTGCAGGCGATGCCGCTCCGGTTCTTCACGGTCACACGGACCGGCGAGATCCAGTCGCGCCTGGCCAACGACGTCGGCGGCGTGCAAACCGTCGTCACGGATACCGCGTCGAGCGTGCTGTCCAACGTCGTCGTCATCATCAGCACGCTCATCGCCATGCTCGTCCTGTCGTGGCAGCTCACGGTGCTGTCCCTGTTCCTGCTCCCGGTCTTCGTGTGGCTGACGTTCAAGGTCGGGCGAGCGCGGCGCGAGGTGGCCACGAAGACCCAGCAGACCCTCGCGGATCTGACCGCCATCACCGAGGAGACGCTCTCGGTCTCGGGGATCCTGCTGGGCAAGGCGTTCGGGCGCCAGCGGTTCGAGACCGACCGGTTCCGCGGCGAGAACGAGCGGCTCACGGGGTTGCAGATCCGCAACACGATGATCGGCCGGTCGTTCTTCGCAGTCGTCGGGACGTTCTTTTCGATCACGCCCGCGCTCGTCTACCTCGTCGCCGGGTGGCAGCTCGCGAACAACCCGCTCGGCAGCTCGATCACGGCGGGCACACTCGTCGCGTTCACGACGCTGCAGTCGCGGTTGTTCTTTCCGATCGGCTCGATGCTGCAGGTCTCCACCGACGTGCAGTCGTCGATGGCGCTGTTCGACCGGATCTTCGAGTACCTCGACATGCCCCACGAGATCACCGACGCGCCGGACGCCGTCGAGCTCTCGCCCGCGGAGGTGCGCGGCTCGGTCCGCTTCTCGGACGTGTGGTTCCGGTACGACACGCCGCCGGAGGAGGGGCCGCTCGACGCCGACGCGCGGGACGTGGATGCCGACGACCCGGACCTCATGCGCGAATGGACGCTGAACGGCATCTCGCTCCAGATCGAGTCGGGGCAGCTGGCCGCGCTCGTCGGGCCGAGCGGTGCCGGCAAGACCACGATGACGTATCTGGTCCCACGCTTGTACGACGTCCAGGAAGGGTCCGTGCAGATCGACGGGGTGGACGTCCGGCATCTCAAGCTCGAGTCGCTCGGCGAGCTGATCGGCGTCGTGACGCAGGAGACGTACCTGTTCAACTCATCGATCCGCCGCAACCTCGAATACGGCAAGCCGAAGGCTTCGCAGGAAGAGCTCGAGGCCGCGGCGCGCGCGGCGTTCATCCACGATCGGATCGTGGAGCTCCCCGACGGCTACGACACGATCGTCGGCGAACGCGGCTACAAGATGTCGGGCGGCGAGAAGCAGCGGCTCGCGATCGCGCGCGTGATCCTCAAGGACCCGCGGATCCTGATCCTCGACGAGGCCACGTCGAGCCTCGACTCGACCTCGGAGCGACTGGTGCAGGAGGCGCTCCGACCGCTGATGCACGGGCGGACGACGATCGCCATCGCGCACCGGCTGTCGACGATCCTGTCGGCCGACGTCATCTTCGTGGTCGAGCGCGGCCGGATCGTGGAGCGTGGAACACACGAAGAGCTCGTCGCGCGTGGCGGGCTCTACGGGCGGCTCTACGAGCAGCAGTTCCGCAGCGGCGAGGTCGAGGCGCTCACCGACGGCGTCGTCCTCACGGGCGGCGACGGGTAGCTGACGCGGAGCGTCACCCGCGCGATCGGGTCGCCGGCGCGATCGTCCGCTCGTACGTCAGGAGCACGAATCCGTCGGGGAACACGCGGTCCTCGAGCCGCCGGTAGCCGAGGCGCTCGTACATGGTCTGCGCGGGCAGCATGCGCTGCGTGGTGTGGAGCGTGATGCGGGACCTGCCGGCGCGCCCGGCTCGCTCCTCGACCTCGACGAGCAGCGCCGCGGCGATCCCTCGCCGCCGGGCGTCCGGATGGACGCCCAGCATGCGGACGTGCGCCTCGTCGGGCGCAAGAGGCGGGTCGTCGTCGTCGATCCGCTCGCCGAGCTCGAGCGTGGCCGAACCGACGATGCGGCCGCGGTCGAGCGCAACGAGGACCGTCGCAACCCGCGCTCGTGACGCGGCATCGGCGATCCGGTCGAGGTACGCCTCCCACGCCTTTTCGCCGGGGCGCACGAACTCGCGGTAGGCCGTCGCCGTCACGCGACCGGCCTCCTCGTACTCCTCCGGCCTCGCCTCGCGGATCTCGACAGTCACGAACCGACCTTACCTGTCGACGAACGTCAATCGTCTTGACGGTTCCGTCGACCAGGCCCGACGATGCGCTGGTGGCGGAGACCGACCTCGTTCGACAACTGCTGGATGCCCACCGTACGGTCGCCGCCGAGCTGGTGTCCTCGATGCAGGAGCGCGGGTATCCAGACGCGAAGGCCGCGCACGGGGCCGTCTTCATGAACATCGACCGGCGGTCCGGAACGCGGCTCACGGATCTCGCGCGACGGGCGGGGATTACGAAGCAGGGGATGATGCTGATCGTCGACGACCTCGAGCAGCGCGGGTACGTGCGGCGGGTGCCCGACGCCGAGGACGCACGCGCAAAGGTCGTCCGGCTCACCGCGCGCGGGCGCCGCTACGTCGCGGAGGCCCGCCGTGCGATGGCCGCGCTCGAGGCGCGTGCCCGGCGCGAGCTCGGGGAACGACGGTACGAGGCCCTGCGCGACGGGCTCGAGATGCTCGTGTCGGGGAGCGAGATGACGGAGGGATGAGCGAGCTCGACGAGGCGGTCGAACGGCGGCTCGCCGCGTTCGACGCGGACGACGTGGTCCAGCGGATCTGGCGCACGGACCACACCGTCTGGGCGTCGGACCCGACCGAGATCGCCGACCGCCTCGGATGGCTGACGGTCGCCGAGACGATGCGGCCGCGCCTCGACGAGCTCCGCGCGTTCGCCCGGCGGTGCGCGGACGACGGGCTCACCACGGCGATCCTCGCCGGGATGGGTGGCTCGAGCCTCGCGCCGGAGGTGTTCCGCGAGAGCCTCGGCGTGGCCGAGGGGATGCTCGACCTCCTCGTCCTCGACACGACGCATCCCGACCAGATCGCCGCGGTCGAGGATCGCGTCGACCTCGACCGCGCGCTGTTCGTGATCTCGAGCAAGTCCGGGACGACGATCGAGACGGACTCGCACCTGCGGTACTTCTGGGATCGCTTCCCCGATCCCCGGCGGTTCGTCGCGGTAACCGATCCCGAGACGCCCCTCGAGGCGCTCGCGCGCCAGCGGGGCTTCCGGGGCGTGTTCGCGAACCCGCACGACATCGGCGGTCGGTACTCGGCGCTGTCGTACTTCGGCCTGGTGCCCGCGGCGCTGATCGGCGGGCCGCTGGAAGCGTTGCTCGACGGCGCGATCGAGCTCGCCGCGGCGTGCCGCCCGGGCGGGTCTGCGGCGTCGAACCCCGGCGTCGACCTCGGCGTCCTGATGGGCGAGGCGGCGCTCGCGGGCCGCGACAAGCTGACCTTCGTGCTGTCCGGGCGGATCGCGGCATTCGGCGCGTGGCTCGAGCAGCTGATCGCGGAGTCGACCGGCAAGCACGGAACGGGCGTCGTCCCCGTCGCCGGCGAATCCCTCGGCGGGCCGGAGGTCTACGGCGACGACCGGATGTTCGTCGCGCTCGGCGATGCCGGTGCGGATGCGCTCGAGGAGCTCGCCGCCGCCGGCCACCTCGTCGTGCGCCTTCCGGATGCGGGACCGCGCGACCTCGGACGCGAGATGTTCCGCTGGGAGTTCGCGACCGCGATCGTCGGCGCGGTGCTCGGGATCAACCCGTTCGACCAGCCCGACGTTCAGTCGGCCAAGGACGCGACCGCGCGAGCGCTCGAGCTCGACGGCGACGAGCGGCCCGACCCCGGGGACGCTTCGGCGATCCTCGACGACGTCGCGCCGCCGGACTACGTCGCGATCCAGGCGTACGTCCCGCGGGACGCCGACCACGAGACACACCTGCAGGACGCGCGGCTGCAGATCCGCGACCGCCTCCGTGTGGCGACGACGCTCGGGTTCGGGCCGCGCTTCTTGCACTCGACCGGACAGCTGCACAAGGGCGGCCCGAACAGCGTCGTCGCGATCCAGGTGGTGGACCCGCCGGCGACCGATCTGGCGATCCCGGGACGCGACGTCACGTTCGGACGGCTGCTGGCAGCCCAGGCGGACGGCGACCTCGCCGCGCTCCGGGCCCGCGGCCGCCGGGCCGTGCGAGTGGACCTCGCCGAGCTCGAGACCCTCAGCCGCTGACCGCGACGTCGAGCAGCCTGCCCACCCAGAACGTGACGGCGGCCGCCGCTGCGCCGACCACCAGCATCCGCGCCCCCGAGACGTAGAAGCGCTTCCCGGTGAAGTACGACATCGCCGCACCCACGCCGAACAGCGTCACGGCGGACAGGACACCCGACGCGACGACCGCACGGTTGGCGCTCGTCACGAAGAAGGGGATCAGCGGGACGATCGCGCCGAAGCCGAACATCACGAACGACGATCCAGCCGCGGCCCACGGGGACCCGAGTCCCCCCTCGGGGTCGAGCCCGAGTTCCTCACGCGCGTGTGTGTTCAGCGCCGTCTTCGGGTCGGCCATGAGGGCCTCTGCCAGCTGCATCGCGAGCCCCGCCGGGATGCCCTTGCGCTCGTACAGCTCGGCGAGCTCGCGGCGTTCCTCGTCCGGCATCGAGCCGAGCTCGTGCGCCTCGAGGTGGATCAGCCGCTCGAACACCTCCCGCTGCACGCGCATCGAGATGTACTCGCCGCCGGCCATCGAGAACGCGCCCGCGAGCAGCCCGGCGATGCCCGCGAGCACGATCACGCGGTTCGACACGCCGGCGCCCGCCACGCCGAAGATCAGCGAGAGGTTCGAGACCAGACCGTCGTTCACACCGAAGATCGCGGCCCGCAGCGCGCCCGACCGGCCGCCGGCGACCCGCTGCTCGCCACCGATGTCCCCGACGTGCGGCAGCATCTGCGCCGACGGCCGGCGCATCCGTTGCACGATCGAGGCCAGCTGGAACCGTTGTTCCTTGGTGCGTTCGTCCTGCGGGCTGAGCATGTTCGGAACGCTACCCGAAGTCGGATAGCGTCATCCGCGTCCGCGCTGCGAGGTGGGCGCGCGGGGGAGAGCCCGGCCAAGCGCTTCCGGCTCCGTCAGGCGGCGAGGATCTTCGCCTTCTGCGCCTCGAATTCCGCGTCGGTCAGCACGCCCGCCGAGCGCAACTCGGCCAGCTCCTTCAACTGAGCGATCTTGTCGTCCGTCGTCGGGGCCGCCGGTGGCGCCTCGACGTATTGGGGCTGTGACTCGTACGCGGACTGGTCCTGTTGACCCCACCGGCTCGCTTGCCGACGCGACACGCGGTTGGAAACGGCGGTCGCTGTTCCCGCGACGACGGCCGTACGCGCGACCCCTCTGATCAGACCCGGCATCTCGGAATCACTCCTTCCCGTCGAGCTCGTCGGCGTCGTCCAGCTCGTCGAGCGCCGCGATGATCGCGTTGAGCGGGATCCGGCCCGTCGAGACCAGGCGTGCGCCGCCTCGCCGAACCGCCGTCGCGAACGGCGCGGCCCACGTGTTCTCGTAGACGAGCAGCGCTGCGGCGCAGCCTCGGCCGAGCGCGTTGCCGGCCTCCTTGTAGTCGTCCTCACCGAGCAGACCCGACGAGGCGCCCTCGAACACGGTGAGCTCCGGATCGGAGCCGAGCTCGTCGACCTCGACACGGACGACCGAGCCGTCCTCATCCTTCTGGACGAAGACGAAGTCCAGGATGCGGATGATGCCGCGCTCGACCAGATCCACCAGGAGCGGGAGGGCGTCTCCCGTCGGCTTGTTTCCGGGCGGCCACTCCACGACGAGGTAGTCGATCGGGCCGACCTCGATGTCGGTGGTGCTCACAGGGCCTCCTTCCCCACCCGCGCTGCCCGCGGGCGCCATCCGCCGACGAGCCGTCGGCGTGTCCTTGCGCTTGGTACGGCCATGGTCGGGCGCCCGCGCCGGCGCTTCCTCATCCGATTCGGATGATTCGAGTGACGTCGGCATCATCCGATCGGGCCGATGTGTCGAGGCTCCCTGCCGCGGCACGATTCGCGCATCCGATGAGGGAGGACGAGATGGACCTCGAAGAGAGAAGCACGGGCTGGACCCGGTTCGCGACGATCGCCATCGGCATCGCGGGAACGTGGAACGTTCTCCTCGGCGTCGGCGCGCTCACGAAGCGGCCGTACTTCAACGAGCACGGGCTCCTGTACGACAATCTCACGTTCTGGGGGTGGGTCTGGCTCGTCATCGGCGCGCTCCAGATACTCACGGCGATCCTCGTCGCTCGCCGGTCGACGGCCGGGAAGGCCCTCGCGCTGATCGGCGCGTCGTCGTCGATGGTCGTCTGGTTCTTCTCGCTCGGCGACCGGACGTTCGCGAGCATTCTCGTTATCGCCCTGGACGTCCTCGTGCTGTACGCGCTGACGGCCGAGCGCCCGTACGCGAGCCCGTGGTCGGTCGGCCGCTCCGACGGCTCGATGCAACGGGGGTACGAGCCCGGCCGCCATTTCGGCTGATCGTTCCCGAGCGGCTGCGGTGTCGGACCGCCGACCAGGTCACGTGTCCGTTCGACGGCGTTCCGGATTGAGCGTGTCGTTCCAGTCGTACACCACGGCGGTCCCGAACAGGAGGTCGTGGATCGCTGCGTTGCGAGCGCTGACGATGGTCCAGGCGAGGCCGATCGGGAACACGACGCACATGAGCGCACGACCGAAGGCGCGCAGTCCCGAGACCTGGTCGCCCGCCGTCGTGACCACACGGAGTCCCATCGCGAGCTTGCCGACGGTCCGGCCCGTGGTCGTCCAGAAGAACCACAGGTACATCAGGTAGGCGAGCGGCACCAGCGTCGCGGCCGGGATGCCGAGCCGCGGCAGTTCGAGCGCCGATCCGACGACGACGGACCGCAGGACCGCAGCGCCGATCGCCACGAGCGTCGCGGCCGCCCAGACGATCGCCGCGTCGATCACGTCCGCGATCGCCCGCGACACGAACCCGGCGCGCCCGTGCGCGGCCGCCGCGAGGTGGAATTCGGCCGCGGGCGTGTGTGTCGTCACCTACGTCTCCCGTTCCGGAACGAGGTCAACCTCGCGCGGCGCGTGGCGGCGGAACATCCTGTCGATCGTGAGCGCCAACCGACGGTCGGCCCCCGCGGCGCGCTGTCGCAGGAGCGCGACGGTCTCGTCCGTCACGCTCTCGGTCGATTCTCGGATGATGCTCACGACCTCGACCTGATCGAGGATCTCCTCGGTCAGCGCCGCGAGATCGACGCGATGGACCACCCGATCGACGTCGACCCGGTCCACGATGGGGTCGAGGTCCAGGCGCTCCACGACCCGGTTCAGGTCGACGCGGGCGACGATGGCATCGACGTCCACCCGCGAGATCACCTCATCGACGTCGACGCGGCCGATGATCTCGCGGATGAGGCGGTCCATCAGCTCGCCGTACCGATCCGTCAACCGGGCGGAGGCGTCCTCGGCCTCGCGACGAGCTCGCTCGCTCCGTTGCATGGCCTCTGTCCGCCACCTCGTGAGGTACGGATGCAGGGGCGTGAGATCAGCGAGGGAGAGGGCGGTCCTCGCCGCACGACGCGCGGTTCGGGCGGGCGGGCCGGCCAGACGGTCGACCCGCATCGCGATCGCGAGGGCCACCGCCGCGAACAGCATGGGCACGTCCGTCGTCGAGCGTTCGCCGAACACCTCGGAGAGCGCGTCGACGCGCTCCCGTCGCTCGCCTGGCGGCGTCGGTGTGGCCGCGGCCGCTCGCGCGACGGCGAGCGCGACCGAGATCCCGATCTGTGTCAGCCGGACGACGGGGCCGTTCGCATCGTTCTCCGCGGCTGCCGAGGAGTGCTCGGCGTCCGTGGGAAGGCCGTTCGATCGCTCTTGCATCGACGCCGAACATCGCATGCCGCCCGCCGTCCATCCTCACCCGCACCGGGTGATGCTGTTGGGCGGG
>DATAEU010000099.1:0-10916 GCA_036257835.1 Actinomycetota bacterium
CGACGATCGTGGTGTCGTCCTTGGTGATCATCACCTTTCGGGCCTTGCCGAGCAGGTCGAGCGTCGCGTTCTCGAGCTTGAGGCCGACCTCCTCGGAGATGACCTGACCACCCGTCAGGATCGCGATGTCCTGGAGCATCGCCTTGCGGCGGTCGCCGAAGCCCGGCGCCTTGACGGCCGCGCTGCGGAACGTGCCGCGCACCTTGTTGACGACGAGCGTGGCGAGCGCCTCGCCCTCGACGTCCTCGGCGATGATCAGCAGCGGCTTGCCCGTCTGCATGACCTTCTCCAGCACGGGGAGCAAGTCCTTGACCGCCGAGATCTTGGAGTTGGCGATCAGGATGGACGGCTCCTCGAGCACCGTCTCCATGCGCTCGGGGTCGGTGATGAAGTAGGCCGAGATGTAGCCCTTGTCGAAGCGCATCCCCTCGACCAGATCGAGCTCCATACCGAAGGTGTTGGACTCCTCGACCGTGATGACGCCGTCCTTGCCAACCTTGTCGACCGCCTCGGCGATCATCTCGCCGATCTCCGGGTCGGCGGCGGAGATGGCGCCGACGTGGGCGATCTCCTCCTTCTGCTCCACTTCCTTGCTCTGGTTCTTGATGCTCTCGACGGCGAGCTCGACGGCCCGCTCGATGCCGCGCTTGAGGCCCATCGGGTTGGCCCCGGCGGCGACGTTGCGCAGACCCTCCTTCACGATCGCCTGCGCGAGGAGGGTCGCCGTCGTCGTGCCGTCGCCGGCAACGTCGTCGGTCTTCTTGGCGACCTACTTGACGAGCTCGGCGCCGACCTTCTCCATCGGCTCCTCGAGCTCGATCTCCTTGGCGATCGAGACCCCGTCGTTGGTGATCGTGGGGGCGCCCCACTTCTTCTCGAGGACGACGTTGCGGCCCTTGGGCCCGAGCGTGATCTTGACGGCGTTGGCCAGCTGGTCCATGCCGCGCTCGAGCGCCCGCCGGGCGTCCTCGTCGAAGCTGATGAGCTTCGGTGCCATATTCCGGCCTCCTTCTGGCTTCCTTTGGCCTCTTGCTACTGCCCTTGCCCTGCCCGGCCGGTGGTTCTCAGCCGTGCCTGCCGACTGCTAGCACTCACGGCATCTGAGTGCTAACGCATGGTAGCCACGAAGCGGCGGGTCTGGCAAGCCCGCCGGATGAGCTCGCGTTCGCTCTCGACGATCTCGACGCGCTTCAGGCCTCGTCGCCGCCGGCGCCCGACTCGACCATCTCGTGGATCTGCTCGACGATCTCGGCGTTCGCGAGCGTGGTGACATCACCGAGCGGCCGGCCCTGTGCGACGTCGCGGAGCAGCCGACGCATGATCTTGCCCGAGCGCGTCTTGGGCAGGTCGTTGGTGAAGATGATGCCGTGCGGCCGGGCGATCTTCCCGATCTTGGCCGAGACGTGCTCCCTCAGCTCGTGCGCGACGGCGTCGTCGCCCTCGTAACCGGACTTCAGCGTGACGAACGCGACGATCGCCTCGCCGACGAGGTCGTCCGGCCGGGAGACGACGGCCGCCTCGGCGACCTTCGCGTCGTCGACCAACGCGCTCTCGATCTCGAACGTCGAGAGCCGGTGCCCGGCTACGTTCATCACGTCGTCGAGCCGGCCGAGCAGCCAGAAGTAGCCGTCCTCGTCCTGCCGTGCGCCGTCGCCGGCGACGTAGGTCTCGGGGCCGAATTGCGAGAAGTACGTCGAGACGTACCGGTCGGGGTCGCCCCAGATCGTCCGCGCGATCGACGGCCAAGGGTGCGTGAGGACGAGGAACCCTCCGCCGCCGCGCTCCACGGCGTTGCCGGCGGCGTCGAGGATGCTCGCCTCGACGCCGGGGAACGGCTGCGTCGCCGAACCGGGCTTGAGCGGCGTGAGCCCCGGGAGCGGCGTGATCAGGATCGCGCCGGTCTCGGTCTGCCACCACGTGTCGACCACCGGGCAGCGCCCGCCGCCGATCACCGTCCAGTACCAGACCCAGGCCTCGGGGTTGATCGGCTCGCCGACGGAGCCGAGCAGCCGCAGCGTCGACAGGTCGTGCTTCTCGACGTGCTCGGTGCCCCAGCGCATGAACGCCCGGATCGCGGTCGGCGCCGTGTAGAGGATCGTCGCCTTGTAACGCTCGGCGATCGACCACAGGCGGTCCTTGTCCGGCCAGTCGGGCGCCCCCTCGTAGAGGATCCCCGTCGTGTGGTTCGCGAGCGGCCCGTACACGATGTACGAGTGGCCGGTGACCCACCCGATATCGGCCGCGCACCAGTACACGTCGTCCTCGTGGATGTCGAAGATCATGCGGTGCGTCGCGGTGACGCCCGTGAGGTAGCCGCCCGTCGTGTGCACGATCCCCTTGGGCTTGCCGGTCGTGCCGCTCGTGTACAGCAGGTAGAGCGGGTCCTCGGCGTCCATGTGCTCGGGCTCGCACGTCGGGGGCTGGCCCCCGACGAGGTCGTGGTACCAGACATCGCGTCTCTCGGCGTGCGGATGCTCCGTCCCGGTTCGCCGAACCGTCACCACGTGCTCGATCGTCGGGCATCCCGCCAGCGCGGCGTCCGCGTTCGCCTTCAGCGGCACCTCGACGCCGCGACGGTACCCGCCGTCTTGCGTGATCAGGGCCTTGGCGCCGGCGTCGTTGATGCGGTCCCGCAGCGCCTCGGACGAGAACCCGCCGAACACCACGGAGTGCGGCGCGCCGATCCGGGCGCACGCGAGCATCGCGATCGGCAGCTCGGGGACCATGCCCATGTAGATCGCGACGCGGTCGCCCTTGCCCACGCCGAGCGACCGCAGGCCGTTGGCCAGCCTGCAGACCTCGTCGAGCAGCTCCCGGTACGTGAGCGTTCGCCGCTCGCCGGGCTCGCCCTCCCAGTGATACGCGACCTTGTCGCCGCCGCCCGCCTCGACGTGGCGGTCCAGGCAGTTGTACGAGGCGTTCAGCGTGCCGCCCACGAACCACTTCACCCACGGCGGCGTCCACTCCATCACCGAGTCCCACCGCTTGAACCACGACAGGCGCTCGGCCTGATCGGCCCAGAAAGCCTCGACATCGGCGTTCGCGCGCTCGTAGACCGCGGGATCGCGCACGATGGCCCGCTCGATGAACGAGGCGGGCGGCTCGAACACTCGGTCCTCGGACAGAAGCGCGTCGATGTTCTTCTGTACGTCGGTCATTGGCGTCGAGCCCCCTGGATCGCGTGTTCCGCGCATCGTAAGCGGTCGCCTCGCACCCGACGAGCGATCCCGGGTGCCCCCGGGAGGCCCGCCGAACCCGTGCTCGATGTGCTTGCATCCGTGCCTGGCAGGCCCCAGCATCGTGCCTGCGAGGTCGCCTAGGAGGCGGCCTCGCAGGCTATCCGGGCAGGGTTCGGGGGAGAGGGGAAGGAGGCGGGATGGCCACGTACGAGGCCTACTGCGTGAAGTGCAGGACCAAACGCGAGTTCGAGGGCCAAGAGGTGACCCTCAAGAACGGCCGGAGGGCCGCGCAGGGCCAGTGTCCGGTCTGCGGCACCAAGGTGATGCGTATCCTCGGCAAGGCGTCCTGACGGCGCCGATACCTGCGTGAACACCCGGACCGGCCGCCCGCGGCCGGTCCGTTCGTCTGTCCCGGAGCTAGTTGAGCCGGCTGAGCAGCTGCTCGGGCGAGAACACCGGCGGACCGCCCGTACGGCCCTGGTGACGTTCGAGCAGGTCGGCGACCGTCGTCTCCTCGAACACCCGCTGGATCGCGAGCGCCACGTCGCCCCAGAACCCCTGAAGCCCACACGCCGAGTCCTGGAAGCAGGTGTGGTCGGAGGGCTCGAGGCAGAACATCGGGAACAGCTGGCCCTCGATCGCGTCCGCGATGTCCGCGACGCGGATCTCGGCCGGGCTCCTGGCCAGCCGGCACCCCCCGCCGGCGCCGCGCGAGCTCTGGACGAGACCCGCCTTGTGGAGCGCGCCGAGTTGCTGCTCGAGGAAACGAAGGGGGATCTGCTGAGCCTCTGCGATCTCGCGGGCGGGAACGAGGGCGGTCTCGTCCCGGCGTGCGGCGAGCTCGATCATCGCGCGCATCGCGTATTCGAGCTTCTGGGAGATCTTGAGCAAGAACGCCCTCCTCGCGCGAGGGTAGGGACGAGCCGGCGGCCGTGTCAACGAAGCCGGGAAGGTCTTTCGGCCTCGGATCGTGACCCGCTATCCAGGAAACCCGGCCTCGTGCCGAAAGGTGTTTGGGGAACCCTATGCGCGTACTCGTGATCGACGACGAACCGGACGTGCTCCTGCTCTGCCGCGTCAACCTCCAATACGCGGGGCACGAGGTACTGGAGGCCGCCGACGGCGAGCGGGGGTTCGAGCTCGCCACGACGAGGGACCCCGACCTCATCCTCCTGGACGTCATGCTCCCCGAGCGAGACGGGATCTCGATCCTGCGGGAGCTCGCGGGGCACCCCGCCACCGCCGCCACGCCGGTCGTCCTTCTGACGGCGAAGGCACAGCTCGAGGACCAGCTCCGCGGATGGCGCGCCGGCTGCAGCGAGTACGTCACGAAGCCGTTCTCGCCCGGCGAGCTGAGCGAGCTCATCGTGTCGATCCACGCGATGAGCAACGAGCAGCGCCGAACGCGCCGCGAGCGCGCGATCGAGGAGCTGGCCGGCGCGCGGTAACGGGCGCGGCGGCGGGAGCGCCGACTAGACTCCGGCCGTGCTCCCCCGCGTACCGCTCGCGATCAAGCACGTCGAGGACTACCTGGATCCGGCGGGGCCGGCGGCTTGCGATCGTCTGCGGGAGGCCGCGCGGCCGTTCGAGGGGGCGCGGGTCCTGCATCTCAACACCACCTCGTTCGGGGGTGGCGTCGCCGAGCTCCTCCACGCCCAGCTTCCGCTCCTCCGCGACCTCGGCATCGAGGCCGAGTGGGCGCTCGTGCATGGGAGCGAGGAGTACTTCAACGTCACGAAGGCCGTGCACAACGCGTTGCAGGGCGCCGAGGTCGTCTGGACGCAGGAGATGCGCGATGTCTACATGGAGCGGATCCGCGAAAACACCGCGCAGCTGACGGACACGTTCGACTTCGTGTTCGTCCATGACCCGCAGCCCGCGGGCACCCTCGCCGTGCTGGAGGAGGAGGGTCGTCGGTCCGGCAGGTGGCTCTGGCGGTGTCACATCGACCTGTCCGCCCCGTTCGAGCCCGTCTGGTCGTTCTTCGAGCCGCTCGTGGACCGGTTCGACGCGGCGATCTTCACGATGGACGAGTTCGCGCAGCCGGGGCTGACGCGTCCGGTGTTGGCGTTCATCCCGCCGTCGATCGACCCGCTGTCGAACAAGAACAACGAGATGACGCCGGACATGGTGCTCGGCATGGTGCAGCACCACGGCCTCGACATCGACCGGCCGCTCATGACGCAGGTGTCGCGGTTCGATCCGTGGAAGGATCCGCTGGGCGTCCTCGACGCGTATCGCCTCGCGCGCGACGTCACGCCGGGCCTGCAGCTCCTGATGGTCGGCTCCATGGCCGACGACGATCCGGAGGGGCGCCACTATCTCGAACTCACCGCATCGCACGCGGAAGGCGATCCGGACGTGCACCTGCTGACCAACCTCGACGGCATCGGCGACCTCGAGGTGAACGCGTTCCAGCGCGCCTCGGACGTCGTCGTGCAGAAGTCGATCCGAGAGGGGTTCGGCCTCGTCGTGGCGGAGGGTATGTGGAAGGCCAAGGCGGTCGTCGGCGGCGACGTCGGCGGCATCCGTCTGCAGATCGAGGACGGGAGGTCGGGGTTCCTGGTCGACTCCGTCGAGCGGTGCGCCGAGCGTACGACCCTGCTCCTGCGCGATCCCGACCTTCGCGAGCGGCTCGGCGAGGAGGCGCGAGAGCGCGTGCGCGAGCGGTTCCTCACCCTGCGCGAGGTCGAGGACTACCTCCGGCTGATGGCCCGCGTCGCATGACCGCACTCGACGCTCCCCTCATCGTCGCCTCGAACCGCGGACCCGTGACGTTCGAACGGGAGGGGGAGGGCTCGCTGACGCCGAGGCGCGGCTCGGGCGGCCTCGTCACCGCGCTGCTGGGCGCCCTACAGGCGGCCGAGGGCGTGTGGGTCGCGGCGGCGATGTCGGACGTCGACCGCGAGCTGGTGCGGACGCAGGGCGGTCGCGTCGACATGCACGACTTCGGATCGACCTACCGCGTGCGGTACCTGGACATCCCGCCCGACCTCTACGACGGCTACTACAACCGGATCTCGAACGGGATCCTGTGGTTCGCCTATCACTACCTGTGGGACACACCGCGCGTGCCCTCGTTCGACGACGAGACGGATGCGGCGTGGGAGCACTACGTCGAGGTCAACCGGACGTTCGCGAGCGCGCTGGCCGACGAGGCCGACCGCCTGCAGCACGAGCCGGTCTTCCTGATCCAGGACTATCAGCTCGCGCTCGTCCCGCGACTCCTTCGCGAGCTGCGACCGTCCGCGCTCATCGCCCACTTCTCGCACACCGCGATCGCCGGACTGACCTACATGCGGATCCTGCCCGCGAAGATCCGCGAGGGCGTCCTCCGGGGGATGCTCGGCGCCGACGTCCTCGGCTTCCACTCGGAGCTGTGGGCGGACAACTTCCTGTCGTCGGCGCGCTCGCTCTCGGGCGTCCGCGCCGACCTCGCGCGCTCGCGGGTCCTGACCGAGGGACGCGAGATCGCGGTCAAGATCCATCCGATCTCGGTCGAGGCCGGTCCGATGCGCGAGGCCGCGGGAACGCCCGAGGTCGCCGGCCTGCGTCGCAGGCTGAACCGCTGGCGCGGGGACCAGCGGCTGATCCTGCGCGTGGACCGCCTGGAGCTCACGAAGAACATCGTCCGAGGGTTCCAGGCGTTCGAGCTGTTCCTCCGCAGGAACCCGCAGTGGCGGGGCCGCGTGCGGTTCCTCGCCCTCCTGTCGCCCTCGCGCACGGAGGTGGAGGAGTACCGCGAGTACGCGGAGCAGTGCGTGGCGGAGGCCGCACGCATCAACGCCGAGTTCGCCGAGGCCGACTGGACCCCGATCGACGTGCGGGTGAGGGACGACTATCTCGGGGCGGTAGCCGCGTACGGCATCTACGACGTGCTCTTCGTGAATCCGATCTATGACGGCATGAACCTCGTCGCGATGGAGGGACCCCTCCTCAACCGCCGGCACGGGGTGCTCGTGCTGTCGAGGAACGCGGGCGCGTACTTCCGACTGGGACGGTACGCCGTCCCCGTGAACCCGTTCGACTGCAGCGAGATGGCAGAGGCGCTGCTCGAGGCGCTCGAGATGTCCCACGACGAGCGGGCGCGCCGGGCGCGCGGCCTGTCGCGGCTCGTGCTCTCGAACCCGCCCGAGCGGTGGGTGCGCGCCCAGCTGGAGGATCTGGAGCGCGCTCGGAGGCGCCCGCGCGCCGCTCAGGCCAGCTGACGCAGCAGCTCGACGAGGCCGAGCGGCCCCTCGACGACGAGGTCGGCGCGCTCGAGCAGGACGACCGGCGCCCCGGCGCTCCGGACGGCGACCTTCACCGTGTCGACGCCACGCTCGCGCGCCTCGTCGAGCGCCTCGAACGCCTCGAGGTCGGCCATATCGTCGCCGGCGAACAGCGCCGCCTCCAACGAGTGCTCGCGGAGGATCCGCTCGACGGCGCCCGCCTTGCGCGGGCGTCCCGCCGGAACGAGCTCGAGCACCATCTTCCCCTCGAGCACCGCGAGGCCGTTCGACGCGGCCACCTCCTCCAGCGCCGGCAGCAGCGCGCCCCGGGCGCGCGCCGGATCGACGGCCTGGCGGTAGTGGACGGCGACCGACGAGACCTTGTGCTCGACGCGGGCGCCGGGGATGGCGGCGGCTGTGCGCTCGACGAGGGGCGCGACGGCGTCGGCGATGTCGGGCGCCACGCCTTCCATCCCGTACAGCCCGAAGAACGCCAGGCCCTCGACGCGAAGGAGCGACGCGAGCTCCTCGGAGCGGCGGCCAGAGACGACCGCGACCACCCGGAAGCGTTCGACGAGCGCGGCGAGAACCTCGACGGCGCCGGGTGCGGCGACGGCGAGCTCCGGGCGATCGACGATCGCCGACAGCGAGCCGTCGAAGTCGAGGAGCACGCCGGAGCTCGACGCGTGCCGACGCAGATGGTCGAGCCGGCTATGCGGCGTTGACGTAGTCGGTTCCCAGGTACACCGCGACCTGGACTCCGTCCGGAACCGTCGTGGTGTCCGGGAGCTTCTGCACCTCCGGCGGCGCCGACAGTTTCTTGAAGTAGGAGTCCGCGAGGTCCGACGCCGCCGCCTTGTCGGCCGGCGTCACGTAGTAGATCGCCGTGCTGGCGACGGGGACGGAAGGTGCGTTCAGGATCCACGTCGAGTCGACCTTGAGGCCGAACCTCTTCACGAGCGCCGCCGCTACGTCGGCGGCGAGGCCGGTCTGGGTCGTCCCGTTGTAGACCGCGACCTTCACGCCCTGGAGAGGCTCGACGGGCTGCTCGGTCCCGCCGCCGCCGTTCCCGTTCTGCCCGCCGCCGTTGCCGTTCCCGTTCTGCCCGCCGCCGCCGGTGCTCTGGCTGCTGCTCGGCGAGGCGGGCGGGTTGCCGGCCGAGGCGGACCCCGTCGACGCCTGCGGGAACCGGGCGATCAGGACGGCGCCGACGACGACGAGGGCGACGATGATCAGGAACCGGATGGCGCCGGTGGCCATGCGGACATCCTATAGGGACGCCGCTCCGGACGGTCAGCCGACGAGGGCGCGCACGTTGCGAAGGGCGACGACCATCGCGGCGACGTCGTTGGCGTCCTCGCCGCCGACGCCTCGCATGAACCGCGCCAGCCGATCGAACGCATCCGAGTGCTCGGCCAGGAACCGTCCGATCGCCTCGTCGACGGTCCGACCGTCGGCGTCGGCGAGGACGCGCTCGGCCAGCTGGCGGCGCACCCGGTACAGATCCTCCCAGGTTGCCTGGATCGCCCACCGATGCCACCGGGAGCTCGCCGGGATCGTGGCCAGGTGCGACTCGAGCCAGTCGATGTACACGGCGTCGCCGATCAGCGAGAACGCGCGGGCGACGTCCTGGATCGGGCGGCCGGTTTCGCGGGCGACGGCGACGACCCCCGGCCCGTGCGCGAGGATCGGCTGGAACGCGTGCCGGCGCGCGACCTCCTCGGGCACGCCGGCGTCCATCAGCCGCCAGGCCTCGCGCTCGCGCTCGTGGCGCCACGACTCGGGTGCCATCTCGGGCGCGACCTCGGAGAACGCTCGGAACGGCTCACGGTCGGCCTCGATCGCGCGGCCCAACCGGCCCGGCGCGTGGCCCAGATACCAGCGCGCGACGACCTCGACCAGGTGGTCGATGCCCGCCATCAGCTCGTCGAGCACCGGCGGCGGCACGACGCCGACGAGCGTCTCGACGGACTCCCATCGCTCGACGGCGTCGGTGACGTCGCGCGCGATCCGGTACGCACGTACGACGTCGGCCGCTTCCGTGCCCGTCTCGGCCGCCAGACGCGAGACGAACGTGATCCCCTGCGAATTCACGACGTCGTTCGCGACGAGGGTGGCGATCAGCTCGCGCCGGAGCGGATGGTCGCGGACGAGGTCGCCGAACCGTCGGACGACGGCCGGCGGGAAGTACACACGCGCATCTTGCTCGAGGTACGCGGAATCCGGGAGCCTCGAAGACAGGATCGCATTGGCCAAGCTCCGCTTGGCGTACGCGAGCAGGACCGCGAGCTCGGGCCGAGTCAGCCCGCGCCCCGACCGGCGGCGCTCGCCCATCTCCTCCTGGCCGGGCAGGGCCTCGAGTGATCGGTCGAGGCCACCCTCGGCCTCGAGCGCCTGCATCAGGTCCTCGTAGGCCTCCGTCCGCCCGGCCGACACCTGCGCCTCCTGCGACAGGATCTGCGCCTGCAGGAAGTTGTCGTAGAGGACGTGCCCGACGACGTCCTCGGTGACCTCCTGCAGAAGGGTGTTCCGCTCCTCGAGCGTGAGCGAACCCCGTCGCACCGCCAGCCCGAGCAGGATCTTGAGGTTGACCTCGTGGTCCGAGCAGTCGACGCCGGCGGAGTTGTCGATGAAGTCGGTGTTGATGCGGCCGCCCGTCGACGCGTACTCGATCCGTCCGCGCTGCGTGAAACCGAGGTTGCCGCCCTCGCCGACGACGCGGCACCGGAGCTCGGCGCCGTTCACGCGCAGGTTGTCGTTGACACGGTCACCGACGTCGTCGTCGCCCTCGTCCGTGGCCTTGACGTAGGTGCCGATGCCACCGTTCCAGAGCAGGTCGACCGGCGCGCGCAGGATCGCGCTGATGACCTCGTCGGGCGTGACCCGTTCGCCCTCGACGCCGAGCGCGCCGCGAGCCTCCGGCGAGAGGGCGATCGACTTGGCGCTGCGCGGCCACACGCCGCCACCCTGCGAGATCCTGTCGCGGTCGTAGTCGTGCCACGACGACCCGCCGAGGTGGAAGAGGCGCTGTCGCTCCGCGAAGCCGACCGCCGGGTTGGGGTTCGGGTCGATGAAGACATGACGGTGGTCGAAGGCGGCGACCAGGCAGATCTGGTTCGACAGGAGCATCCCGTTGCCGAACACATCGCCGGACATGTCGCCGATCCCGACGACAGTGATCGGCTGCGTCTCGGGGTCCGTCCCCATCTCGCCAAAGTGCCGCTTGACCGATTCCCACGCCCCGCGCGCCGTGATGCCGAGCGCCTTGTGGTCGTATCCGGTGGAGCCACCCGACGCGAACGCGTCGCCCAGCCAGAACCCGTACTCGGCCGCCACCGCGTTCGCGGTATCCGAGAACGTCGCGGTTCCCTTGTCGGCGGCCACGACGAGGTACGTGTCGTCCTCGTCCAGGATCACGACGCCCTCGGGGTGCACGACGGTGCCGTCGACGAGGTTGTCGGTGAGGTCGAGCAGCCCGCGCATGAACGTGACGTATGCCGATGTGACGTCCTGCTTGAGCGCGACC
>DATAEU010000120.1:0-7859 GCA_036257835.1 Actinomycetota bacterium
GTCCGGCCTCGGCCGCGGCGACGCCCTTCCACATCGAGAGCTCGCCGGCGCGTGTCTGCCGCATCGCGGCGTGTGGGACGGCGGTGAGCGAGATCGCGTTGCGTGTCGGCCCCTCGTCCAGGCCGAGCAGCCGCGCCGCGCCGCACGCGACCCCGAGGGCCAGATGGTTCACGTGGTCCCATCCCTGCGCGCGGAGGCTCGCCGCGTCGCAGAGCCGCACGGCGACCTCGTACGCCACCGCGACGGCCGCGACGAGATCGGCGCCCGACCGCCGTTCGGTCTCCGCGAGCGCGAGCAGCGGTGCGATCGCGTCGCTCGGATGCAGAGGTTCCTTCGACAGGTAGGTGTCGTTGTAGTCGAGGCAGCGCACGGCGGTCGCGTTGGCGAACCCGGCGACCTCGGCGCCGGCGCGCTCGCCCGTGCCCCACACGACCGCCCCGTCGCCGCGTGCCTCGAGAAGCGCGACGGCGCGCGCCGCGGCGGGAGGGGCCTCGTCGAAACCGGCGACGGCGACCCCGATCGCGTCGAGCACGCGGCGTTCGACCTCGCGAACGGTCTCGGGCGGGACGTCGTCGGCAGACGTGGCGAGCGCGTACCCGGCCAGCAGCGAGGAGATCCGGTCAGCCATCGTCGATCGCCGCCCGAGGGCCGGGCCGGCGCCTCGAACACTACACTTCCGGCCCGTCGTTCCCGGACCGGGGAGATCGGAGTCGAGGTGACCGAACCGCTCGTCGGCGTCGTGATGGGCTCGTCGTCCGACTGGGAGACGATGCAGCACTGCGTAACGCAGCTCGAGGCACTCGGGGTGCCGTGCGAGACGCGGGTGTTGTCGGCGCACCGGACGCCCGACGAGCTCGCCGACTGGGTCTCGGGCGCGGAAGGCCGCGGGATGCAGGTCATCGTCGCGGGGGCCGGGATGGCCGCGGCGCTGCCTGGGGTCGTGGCCTCGAAGACCGTGCTCCCGGTCCTCGGCGTGCCGATGGAGACGAAGCTGTCGGGCGGGCTCGACTCGTTGCTGTCCATGGTCCAGATGCCCGGCGGGATCCCCGTGGGCGTCCTCGCCGTCGGCAAGGCCGGCGCGGTGAACGCCGCGATCCTGGCGACGCAGATCCTGGCCCGCTCGCGTCCCGAGCTGCGGGACGCGCTCCTCGGGCACCGGACCGCGCAGGCATCGAAGATCCTGTCGACCCCGGATCCGTCCGCCGGCGGGTGAGCCGTGGCATACCTCACCTGCCCCTGGTGCATGACGCCGCAGCTCACCTCGGACGACGCCGACCACTACCAGTGCTACACGTGCTACGCCGAGATTCGCTTCTTCACCTGCCCGAGCTGCGGAGTCAAGCAGACGGTGAACCAGAAATGGGCCGCGTTCACGTGCAGCGGCTGCGAGTCCAAGATCGATCTGCCGCGGCGCTGGAGCTACGCGACGTCGACGAAGGCGCGCGAGGTGCAGGCGGCGGCGTATCCCTGGCCGCGGTTCTGACCGGCCGAACCCCTACAGCTGCTGCGAGCGCGACATCCCACGCATCCGCCTGGCCATCCCTTCGAGCAGCTTCAGCGCGATGTCGGGTTCGTCCTTGAGCAGCGAGCGGAACGGCGCGCGCTCGATCCGGATCGTCGTGAGCGAGCCGTCGGCGACGACCGAGGCGGAGCGAGGTCCGCCGTCGAGCAGCGCGAGCTCGCCGAAGAAGTCGCCGGGCCCGAGCGCGGCGTTGCCCCTCGCCGAGGCGATCTTGCCCTTAATGACCTTCGCGCGTCCCTCCGTGATGACGTAAAACGCGACGCCCGGCGTCCCGTCCCGCACGATCATGCGCCCCGGTCCGTACGTGACCTCCTGCGCGAGGTCGGCGAGGCGGTCGAGCTGGGGCCGCGTGAGCGTCTCGAACAGCGGGACGTCCTTGAGCAGCCGGATCGCGGGCTTGCGGCTCGAGCCCGCCGGCTGCGGGGGGTTGGTTGGCATGCCGTCATTCCACCACGGGTCGACGGCGGTACCAACGCCGTGCGTCAACGGTCGTCGTTCTCGACGTCCTCCGGACGCCGCCGGCGCATCCGCGGCGGGTAGCCGACGCGGCTCGCGTCGAAGACCGGAACGCCGCGCTCGCGGGCCAGCTCGCGCAGGAACGCGTCCTCCTTCAGCTCGAACCGCCCCCACCGCCCGTCGCCGTCGACGAGCACGACGGACAGCGGGTGCATCACGGTTCGCGGCTCGACGAACGCCTCGACGCCGGCAAGAGCGTCGAGGAAGGCGAGGATCGCGTCGCGGTCCTCGTCCGGCCCGGGGACGCGCTTCCACGCGCGGTACAGCTGATGGGTGCGCCGGTCCCAGTCGTACCCGCCGGGGCGAGCGGGCCTCGGCGGCGTCAGCTGGCTCGTCACGCGCTTCGCGATCGGCTCGGATCGAGCCGGCCGGTCGGCCCGGGACGGCCGAGGCGTGGGTCGGGCGGCGGCGCGCCGCGACAGCCTCGCGCCGACGAGGACGAGCACGATCAGCAGCGCGATGAGCCCGATCGTCAGTGGAACCACGCGCGATCGCCTTCCGGTTGCGATCGGCAGTACACCGCGCGCTGCGCTCGAGGGTCAAGCGTCGTCCCGGCGACGGCCGACGTTGCGGTTGCTCGCTCGGGCGAGCGGGCCGAGAATCGGAGGCGACGAGAAGAGAGCGAGGCACCGGATGTTCTGCCCCACGTGCGGCTCCGAGCAGTCGAACGACCATCGATTCTGCGCCCACTGCGGCGGTCGATTGCCGCTCGAGCTGTTCGCCCACCGCGGTGCGAAGCAGACGAACCTCTTCCTCGGCATCCCGACCCATCCCGACGACACGCCGGAGCCGGTCCTGCGCGTCACCCGGTACGCCGACGACGTCGAGTTCGAGAGCGTCGAGGGCTCGGTCGTCGTCCCCGGTCACCACGTCCGGTTCTCGATCTGGGTCGTCGACCGCCCCGTGTGCGCGATGAGCCTCTCGGACGCAGAGGCCGAGCGCCTCGGCCAGTTCCTGCTCGGATCGGTCCGGGCCGACCCGGTGTGGGCGCCGGCGACGGGTTGACGCGGCGAGGGCGCGCCGGGGAGGACTCGAACCTCCGACCCGCTGCTTAGAAGGCAGCCGCTCTGTCCACCTGAGCTACCGGCGCAGGTATCTGCGCGGAAAGTCTAGGCGACGGCTCCCCGTGGGACCGCGGCTCGGTCGCGCGAGTAAAACAGGCGCGAACCGGGAACCAAATTCGGTAGGGAGCGTATGCTCCACCCGGCCGGTCCTGACATCTCCGGCCGGGCGAACACGGGAGGAGGACGAGATGCCGGCATGGGTCTGGGTCATCGTTGCCATCGTCGTGGTCGTCGCCGTCGCGCTTGCCGTGTGGGCTGCGCTGCGTAAGCGGCGGACGGAGGGCCTCCGGCGGCAGTTCGGTCCCGAATACGACCGGGCGGTGGACGAAGCGGACAACCCGCGTGAGGCGGAGTCGGAGCTCGAACGCCGTCGCCGTCGGCGGGCGGATCTCGACATCCGGCCGCTCGCGCCCGGCGCGGCGACGCGCTACGCCGAGGAGTGGCGGGCCGTGCAGGCGCGGTTCGTCGACGATCCGTCCGGCGCCGTCGTGCAGGCGGACACGCTTGTCACACAGGTCATGCACGAGCGCGGCTACCCCATGGACGATTTCGACCAGAGAGCGGCCGACGTCTCCGTGGATCACCCCGACGTCATCGACGACTACCGCTCGGCGCACGACATCTCGACCAGGTCCGCGGAGGGACAGGCCGAGACCGAGGACCTGCGGCAGGCGATGGTCCACTACCGGGCGCTGTTCGACCGGCTCCTCGAGGAGGACACGGGCCGGGACGTCAGCCAGGCCACCTGACGAGAACGACCGAGCCGTGATGCGAGCGGGCCGTGCGACGGCCCGCTCGTTCGTGTTCCCTGGTCGCGGCCCCCCCGTCAGTCGCGTCAGCACGCGATCGGGCCCGCCGCGCGTCGAGCAGGTACGGCGCCTGACCGCGGACGCGCGCGTCGCTCGCGGTTTCGTCTCTCGTCACTCCCGGACCCGCCGGCCGGCAACTATCCTTCGCGCTCGTGGATGGGCCCGAGGAGCCGACGCAGATCCGAGCCGGGACGCTCGTCGACGTCGTCGCCGGCGACGCGCGGCACGCGCAGGTCGTGACGATCCGCGGTGATCGGATCGAATCGGTCGAGCCGGATCGGGGGGCGTACGCGGGGGGTGCGACCGTGATCGATCTCTCGGCCCACACGGTCATGCCCGGGCTCATCGACTGCCACGCCCACCTGATCGGGCGGGACGAGGACGAGACGGGCAGCGTCGACTACGCCCTGCTGCTCGGGCGGACCGGTGCGCAGGAGGCGTTGACCGGCGTTCGCAACGCGCGCTCGACGCTCCTCGCCGGGTTCACGACCGTACGCGACGTCGGCACCTTCCGGGCGCACGTCGACGTCGCGCTCCGGGGGGGGATCGAGGCCGGCTGGTTCCCGGGTCCGCGGATGCAGTGCGCCGGCGCGTACATCACGGTCTCCGGGGGCGGCGGCGACATCCCGCCCGTCGCGCCCGATGTGATCGTCCCGCGCGAGCTTCGGTTCGGCGTCGCGAACTCGATCGACGAGGTCCGCCAGCGCGTTCGCGAGATCCTTCACGGCGGAGCCGACCTCATCAAGGTGATCGCGACGGGGGCCGTCATGACGCGCGGCACGACACCCGGAGCTCCGGAGTTCAGCGAGGACGAGATCCGCGCCGCCGTGGACGAGGCGGCGATGTACGACGTGTTCGTCGCGGCGCACGCGCACGGCGCCGAGGGCATCAAGCGCGCGGTCCACGCCGGGGTGCGCTCGATCGAGCACGGCTCGCTGATGGACGACGAGTCGATCGACCTCATGGCCGAGCGCGGCACGTACTTGGTCGCCGACATCTTCAACGGCGATTGGATCGCCGAGATGGGCCACGAGCATCACTGGCCCGCCGAGATCCTGCGGAAGAACGACGAGACCACCGAGGCGCAGCGCGACGGGTTCCGAAAGGCCCTCCAGGCCGGCGTCCGGATCGCGTACGGCACCGACAGCGGCATCTACCCGCATCCGATGGTCGCCCGGCAGTTCCCATACATGGTTCGCCACGGGATGACGCCGATGCAGGCGATCCAGAGCGCGACGATCGTCGCGGCCGAGATGATGGGCTGGAACGAGCGCCTCGGGTCCGTCACGCCCGGGCGGTTCGCCGACATCGTTGCCGTCGAGGGCGACGCGCTCGAGGACGTCGGGCGGCTGACGGAGATGTCGTTCGTGATGAAGGGTGGCCGCGTCGTCAAGCGGGACGGGCGCCCGATGCCGGACGAGGCTGCCGCCGTCCAGAACCGCTAGGGTTGGACCCCATGAAGACCTGTCCGTACTGCGCCGAGGAGATCAAGGACGCGGCGATCCGCTGCCGCTGGTGCCTGACCTGGATCGCCGAACCGCCGAAGGGCGCCGATGCGCCCCCGCCGGGGGTCGCACAGGCCGCGCCGGCCTCCAGCTCCTCGGTGCCGTCGATCGCGATGACCCAACCGATCTCGACCCCGCAGTCGTTCGGTCAGCCGCCCGCCGCCGCGGATCGCGTCGAGTTCACCCACTCCGGGGAGCGGTACCTACTCGGCTACTCGGGAGAGCACTTCGGGATCTGGGACCGCCAGTCGCCCGCCCAGCCGATGGAGGGGTACCCGCGCACCGACGAGGGCTGGCGCCAGGCGTGGCAGCGCTACGTCGCCATCGAGTCCAACTGGATGGATCTGCGGACGGGCCAACGCAGCTGAGCGGCCCTCCGCCGCTGCTACGCTTCGAAAGCCGAACCGCGGGTGTAGCTCAATGGCAGAGCTCCAGCCTTCCAAGCTGGTGGTGCGGGTTCGATTCCCGTCACCCGCTCCATCGTCGCTTGGCGGCACGAGGCATCAGCCCCGCGGGCATTCAGCTCACGGCGCGGACGAGGGCGGTCGTCGCGGCCGCGACCACGACCACGACGAGGACCGGCGCGCGGAGCCGAAGCGCAACCACCGCCGCGCCGAGGCCGACGACGCGGGCGTCGAGGACCAGCGATCGTCCGTCGCCGAACGTCTGCGTGACCACGAGCGCGGACAGGACGGCCGGCGCCAGGAGCTGCACCACCGCGGCGACCCGGCCGGGGAGCGGCCGCCCGCCGAGCAGCAGCGGCCCGAGCGCCTTGATCGCGATCGTTGCGAGGCCGACACCGACGACGAGGATCCACGTCGAGGTCATGGACGACGGATCCCGGCGAGGCATGCTGCGGCCGCGGCGAGGATCGGGACCCCCGGCGGTGCGACGGGCGCGAGCGCGAGCGCGATGACGCCGCCGAGGATCGCGGCGACGACCGCGGTCCGCGATCGCAGCTGAGGGACGAGGAGCACGACGAACAGCGCTGGGAACGCCGCGTCGAGGCCGAGCGTGTTCGGATCGCCGAGCGCGTCCCCGAACGCGACGCCCACGGCAGTTCCGAAGACCCACGCGACGTAGAGCGCGAGCCCGGCGCCGACGAGCACCGCGCGGTCGAACCGCCCGCCGGGTCGTGCCGACACCGCCCACGACTCGTCCACGACGAGCTGTGCGTGCACGAACCGCGATACCGGGCCCCCCTCGAGGGACGACGCGACCGAGACGCCGATCGGTCCGTACCGCGCGTTTAGCAACACCGCTGCCGCGATCGCGGCGCCGACGGTTCCGCCGGCTTCGAGCACAGAGACGGCCGCGAACTGCGACGAGCCGGCGAACGTCGTGGCCGACATGACGATCGGCGCGAGCCACCCCATGCCGGCGGACCGCGCGAGCAGCCCGAACGAGACGCTGAAGCCGGCCACCGCGATCGCGAGCGGTGCCACGGCCCTGACGCCGTCTCGGTACCGCGCCGGCCCGGCCACGCCGCAACGGTAGCAACAGCGCGCGCACGAGCGGTGATAGCGTTCGCGCGTGCGCGTCCCGTTCCGGTTGCTCGACGTGTTCTGCGTCGGCCCGTTCACCGGCAACCAGCTGTGCGTCGTCCCCGACGCCGCGGGACTCGAGGACGCGACGATGCAGTCGATCGCTCGGGAGGTCGGCTTCTCCGAGACGACGTTCGTTACCTCGGTCGGCGACCATACGTACGACGTCCGGATCTTCACGCCGGGCCAGGAGCTGCCGTTCGCCGGCCACCCGACGCTCGGCACCGCGTTCGCGCTGGCGGCCGAGGGGCGCGTCGGTTCCGTCGTGACGCAGCGCTGCCCGGCGGGGGAGCTCCGCGTCGAGGTCGATCCGGCCGCGGGGCGCGGCCGGATGCGCCAGTTCCCCGGCGAGCTCGCGCCGGTCGTGGACGATCGCGCGGAGGTCGCGCGGGCGGCGGTCTCGACGAGGATGACCTGCACCCCGAGCGTCCCGTCCGAACCGTGACGACCGGCCTTCCGCACATGATGGTGCCGGTTCGCGACGTCGCCGCGCTCCGCCGGGCCGAGCGCCACGGCGCGCTGATCGCGGACGTCGTGCGGCGCACGGGCGCGGAGTCGCTGTACCTGTTCGCCGATGACGACGACGGTGTGACGGCCCGGATGTTCGACCGGGAAACGGGTGTGGGGGAGGACCCCGCGACGGGATCGGCGGCCGGGCCGCTCGGCGTCTACCTCGCCGAGCACGGCCTCGCCGGCATGCCGGGGAGCGTCCGGATCCGGCAGGGCGAGCAGGTCGGCCGCCCGAGCCTGCTCGAGGTCGGCGTCGAGCGCCGCGGTGACCGGTGGATCGCGTGGGTCGGCGGGGCGGTTCGGCAGGTCGGTCGTGGCGAGTTCGATCTCTGATGGCGCTTACAATTGGCGGGCGGGGCGTGGCGCAGCTTGGGAGCGCGTCTGCTTTG
>DATAEU010000100.1:0-8296 GCA_036257835.1 Actinomycetota bacterium
CTCGGCGGGCGCGCGTTCGAGGACGTCGTCGGCGAGATCTCGGACGTCGCCGAGGCATGCCTCGCGCGCGCGTGGAGCGAGACGTGCGACGCGCGAACCGCCGTGATCGCGATGGGCAAGCTCGGCGGGGCCGAGCTGAACTATGCCTCCGACGTCGACCTGCTCTTCGTCCACGGCGACGAGGTCGACCACGACGCGTCCGAACACGGTGTCGCGGCGCTGATGGCGCTCCTCGCCGAGCCGACGGGCGAGGGCATCGCGCTCCGCGTCGACCCGACTTTGCGTCCGGGTGGGCGAGCGGCGTCGCTGTCGCGGACGGTCGTCGGGATGCGCGAGTACTACGCCGGTGCTGCCGCGACGTGGGAGCGACAGGCCCTCATCAAGGCTCGGCCGGTCGTCGGCGATCCATCGCTGGGGCGCGGGTTCGTCGACGCGGTGACGCCGTTCGTCTACCCGCGGGAGCTGCCGCCGTCCACGATCGACGAGGTACGCCGCGTGAAGGTCCGGCTCGAGGAGTACGTGCGGGCGCTCGGCAAGTCGGCGGTCGAGGTGAAGCGCGGCCGCGGCGGGATCCGCGACGTCGAGTTCGCGGTGCAGCTGCTCCAGATCGTCCATGGACGCCGCGACGAGCGCCTGCGCGATCCCTCGACGCTCGGCGCGGTGCGAGCGCTCGCCGCCGAGGGCTACGTGACCGAACCGGACGCCGGCGCGCTCGCCGACGCGTACCGGTTCCTGCGGACGCTCGAGCACCGCCTGCAGATCGTGCGCGACCTGCAGACGCACGAGCTGCCGGCGGACCGGGCCGCCCGGACGACGATCGCGCGCTCGCTCGGCCTCGACGGCGCCGACGCCCTCCTTGGCGAGTACGAGCGCCGGACGGCGCTGGTCCGCCACCTGCACGAGCGGCTCTTCTACCGTCCGCTGCTCGAGGCCTTCGCCGGCGCGGCCGGGCCGCGGCCGGGGGTCGACCGCCCGGCGACCGAGGAGCTCCTCGCCGGCCTCGGGTTCCGCTCGCCGTCCTCCGCGTTCGACGTGCTCGCCGGCGTGGTGTCGCCGGCGAGGCGGCTCGGGAAGGTGCTCGCGCACGTCTGGCCGGTGGTCGCGCCGTCGTTCGCACTTGCCGCCGATCCCGACGCCGCGCTCGTACGGCTCTCGCGCGTCGTGTCGGCGATCGGCGACGACGAGCGGACCGCCGACGCGTTGACCGCCGATCCCACGATCGCTTACCGGCTGGCGTCGGCCGTCGCGGTGAGCTCGTTCGCGACGGACCTGCTCGCCGCCGACCCGACGCGTGTTCCGGCTATGGTCGGCGATCGGGGCGACGCCGACGCCGCGCTGGTTCGGGTCGTCGCCGCGTACGCGGCGCGCGAGCTCGATGCGCGCTCGACGGGCGATGGGATCACCGACGTCGCCGATCGCGTCGTGCGTGAGGCCGTCGGGTCGGTCGCGCCCGAGGTGCGGCTCGCGGTGATCGGGCTCGGGAAGCTCGGCGCGCGCGAGCTGAACTTCGCGTCCGACCTCGACGTCGTGTTCGTGTACGAAGGCGAAGCGCCGAGCGCGTTCGGTGCCGCCACCGCCGCCGCCGAGGAGATCCTGCGTGCGATCCGCGGCCGTGGGTGGGAGCCGGACGCGGATCTCCGTCCGGAGGGGCGTGCGGGTCCGCTCGCGCGGTCGTTCGCGGCGTGGCTGGAGTACTGGGAGCGGTACGCAGAAACGTGGGAGTTCCAATCGCTGCTGCGTGCGCGGTTCGTCGCGGGGGACGAGGCGCTCGGCGCGCGGTTCTGCTCGTTCGCCTCGGACTTCGCCTATCCGGACGTGCTGACGCTCGACCGCGTTGCCGAGGTCCGGCGGATGCGCGACCGCATCGAGCGCGAGCGAGTCAAGCCGCCCGAGACGGGACGGTTCCACTTCAAGCTCGGATACGGGTCCCTCGCGGACGTGCAGTTCGCGGTCGAGCTGTCGTTGATGCGCCATGGCGGAGCATATGCGTCGGTCCGCACGACGCGGACGCTCGACGCGATCGAGGCGCTTGCACGGGAACGGTTGATCGAGGACGCGGTGGCGCGGGAGCTCGGCGAGGCATTCGTGTTCCTGTCGGACGTGAAGAATGCGCTCGAGATCGACCGGCGCGTCCACGCCGAGGTGCTCCCCCCCGCGCCCGAGGACCTCATCGTGCTCGCCCGGCGGCTGGGGTTCGAGGAGTACCCGATCCAGACGCTGTTCGAGACCTACCGAAGGATCACGCGCCGCGCGCGCCGCGCGATGGAGCGCGTCTTCTTCGACGCCGCCGACGAACGCTGAGGAGGAGCACGAGATGGATCGTCGCCGTATCGCCTCGAGGTCCCCGTACGAACCGGTCGTCGGGTTCTCGCGCGCGGTCGTGGCCGGTCATCACGTCGTGGTCGCGGGCACCGCGCCGGTCGTTCCGGACGCCGACCCGCCCGAGGGTGCGTATGAGCAGGCGAAGCGCTGCCTGCGGATCGTCCAGGCGGCGCTCGCGGAGGCGGGTTCCGGCCTCGATGACGTCGTCCGCACCCGGATCTACCTCGTGGACGCTGCCGACTGGCGGGAGATCGGACGAGCACATGGCGAGGTCTTCGGCGACGTACGCCCGGCGAGCACGATGGTCGTCGTCTCGGCGCTCCTCGACCCGCGCTGGCGCGTCGAGATCGAGGCCGACGCGATCACCGGCTGAGCGGATCGGGTCAGGGAATGGCGGGACGATCCAGGAATCCCTGGACCGCGGACACAGCGAAAAGCACGAAGATCCCGGCCGACACGATCAGACCGCCATCGCGCACGCCGAGGAGGAGGTCCATCACGACGACGAACGCCGCGAGACCGGCGCCGAGCCGCCACCCCCAAAGCGACTCGATCCAGAGCCCGATCCCGGCCGCGAGGTAGACGAGGCCGATCACGAGCAGGATCGGGCCGTTGTCTGCCGCCCTCGGCGTGGTCTGCGGCCCCGCGTTCAGGCCCGCGTAGCAGCCTCCGACGCCGGCGAGGAGGAGGACGCCGGCGAGGATCCGCGTCAGTCGCCCGAACCTCGGTCGCATACGGTCCCATCGGCTTCCGCGGACCCGCCGCTGAGCATCTCCGGGTGGTTCCGCCGCCCCAGCGCGGGGAAGGAATCGCGCGTGACGGAGATGGTGGATGCGCTGGTCATCGGCGGGGGTCCGGCGGGACCCTCGGCGGTGCACGAGGGCGATCGGGCGGCCGCGGCCGCGAGCCAACTGTTCTGCCCGGAGAACCCGCTGGCGCCGTGAATGCCGTGGTTCTCACGGCCGGCGATCCGAACGCGCTCACCGGTGGGTCGCTGTACCACCGGCGGGTGGCGGATCGCGCCGCGCGCTTCGGCGTTCAGATCGACATCCGGGCGATCGAGAACGCGATCGACGCGCGCGGTGCGGCCTTCGGCGCCGATGTCGTCGTGGTCGATTCGCTGGTCGCCCGGTGGGTCCCGGCCGGCGGGTTCGACGCCCCGATCGTGGCGTCGGTGCATCAGCGGCCGGGCGGTCTCGTCGGCCGATGGCCGGGTCCGGTCGTTCGCGCGGCACGCGATCTCCGCCGGTACCGGCGCGCGAAAGCCGTCGTCGTGCCGAGCAGCTTCCTGCGGGCGTTGCTCGTTCGCGCCGGCGTTCCTGCCCACGTCCTTCACGTCGTGGAACCCGGTTGGGATCTGTTCGCCGTCCGATCATCGAGGAGGGTTCGGATGGGTGGCGACGTTCGGTTCATGTACGTCGCCAACCTGTCCGCGCACAAGCGGCCGCTCGACGTGGTCGAGGCGTTTGCCGATCTCGGGGACGTTCCGGCCTCCCTGACCCTGATCGGCGCCGCGGCCGACCCGCGACTCGGACGCCGCGTCCGCGAACGCCTCGAGCTGCCGGACCTCGGCGGACGCGCGCGGTGGATCGGACCGCTGCCGCCAGCGAGCGTCGCCGCCGAGCTCGCCATGGCGGACGTCTTCGTGCTCCCCGCGCTCGACGAGAGCTACGGGATGGCGGTCGCGGAGGCGATCGGCGCCGGACTGCCGGCGATCGTGGCTCGGAGCGGAAACCTGCCGAACCTCGTCCGCGACGGCGTGGACGGCCTGGTCGTCCCGCCGCGCGATGTTCGGTCGCTGACGGGAGCGATGCGCGCGCTCGCGCTCGACCGTGAGCGCCGGGATGCGATGGGGCGAGCCGCGAGCCGCGCCGCCGAGCGGTTCCCGACCTGGGACGACGCGGCCGGCGAGTTCTGCGCAGTCCTCCGCTCGGTTCAGGTCTCCGCCGGCAACCCGCGCTCGACCGCGCGTAGGTCGGCCCCGTAGCCGGCGAACTCGGTCTCCGATTCCCACACCCTCGTCCGGAGCGTCCGCGCCCCCTCGGCGGCGAGCGTGTCCGCGAGCGCATCGTGCACCCACCGCGCGAACACCTCGACGGTGACGCCCTCGGCCCCGGCGGGTGCGATCGATCCGAGGTCGGTGTCGCGGAGCGGCTCGAGAACCGCCGCCATCGCGGCGCGGAGGACGTCGAGATCCACCACCATGCCGCGCGCGTCGAGCTCCGGCCGCGTCACCATCACCTCGACCCGGTAGTCGTGTGCGTGCAGCTCGCCCTCCGGGCCCTCGACGGGCATGGCATGCATCGCCCGGAGCGACGCCCTCGCGCCGACCTCGTAGGTCATCGGTAGTCGAGCACGGCATGGACGAGGCCGGCCTCGCCCCGGTCGAGCCCCTCGAAGGCCGCCGAAGCGTCCACGAACGCGAACGTGTGCGTCGCGAGCGCGTCCAGCGGCAGCACCGGCAACAACTCTCGGGCGGTCGCGAGCCGACGGCGGCGGTCCCACGCCGACGACAGGCGCGCCGGGATCGACGACACCTGGGTGCTGCGGATCGTGAGCCGGCGACGGTGGAACGCGCCGCCGAGCGGGAGCGCGACCGGCTCCGAGCCGTACCAGGACGCGACGAGCGCCGTCCCCTCGTGCCGCAGCAGCCCGAGCGCCGACGCGAGCGCCTCACCCGCGCCGCTCGACTCGACGACGAGGTCGGCGCCGGCTCCGTTCGTCCGCTCGGTCACCGCCGCTCGGGCATCGGCCGGCTCGACGACCGGCAAGCCGAGATCCGTCGCGAGCTTGCGTCGATCCTCGCGCGGCTCGATGCTCAGCACGTCGGCGCCCGAGCGCTGGAGCAGGAGCGCCGTCAGCGCGCCGACGACACCGAGGCCGGCGACGACGACGCTCGCGCCGAGCTGGACCTCGGCATCGAGGCAGATCTGCAGCGCCGTCTCGACGAGGGGGAGCATCGCGCCGATCCGCGGCTCGACACCGTCGAGGACTACCGCGTCCTCCGGGCGAACGGCGAACACGTCCTGGTGCGGGTGGAACGCGAAGACGGTCGAGCCCCGCTCGATCGCGGCGTTCGACGACTCGACCGTCCCGACGCAGGCGTAACCGAAGCGGAACGGGAACGTGAACGTCCCGCCCAGCGCCCCGAGCGTCTCATCGAGCGGCGTCGTGGGGTCGATGCCGCCGCGATACGCGAGCAGCTCGGTCCCGCCGCTGATGCCCGACACGACCGTCCGGACGACGAGGTCGTCGTCGCGAACCTCGGCGTCCACGGGCCGAATCTCGACCCGACGCGGCTCGACGAACCAAAGGGCGCGCGCTCGCACGGCGCGCGTCTACCCCTCGTCTGGTGTCCGAAACCCGTTTGTCGCATCGTCTGGTGCCCGGACACCGTTTGTCGCAGTTCGCGCGCGGGAACGACGCTGCGGTGGCGCACGTCGTTCTGTTCGCTCGATTGCCGCTGCCCACGCCGATGGGCCAGTTCGACCTGCATGCGTACGAGGTGGCGGACGGTGACGTCTACCTCGCGCTCGTCGTCGGCGCGGTCGACGGACGCGAGGGTGTGCTGACCCGCGTCCACTCCGAGTGCCTGACCGGCGACGTCCTCGGTTCGCTCCGCTGTGACTGCGGGGTCCAGCTCCGAACGGCCATGCGGGCGGTCGCGGCCGAGGGAGCGGGCGTCGTCGTGTACGCCACCGGGCACGAGGGTCGCGGCATCGGGCTGCGGGACAAGCTCCGTGCCTACATGGTGCAGGACGCGGGCGTCGACACGCTGGACGCGAACGTCCGTCTCGGTCTCCCCGCCGATGCGCGCCGGTACGACGACGCGGCGGGGGTGATCGAGGCGCTCGGGATCCGGTCGATCCGTCTGCTGTCCAACAACCCCGGCAAGCGCGAGGGGCTCGAGGCAGGCGGCGTCCGCGTCGACGAGGTGGTTCCGCTGCCGACTGCGGCGCATCTCCGGAACGTCGAATACCTGCGGACGAAGCACGACCGGATGGGACATCGGGCGCCGGCCGGCGAGGCCCTCAATGGCGCCGTCGAGCACGTCCGCGACGTCTCCGATCTGCTCGGGACGCCGCTCGCCCACGAGGACCGGCCGTACGTCCTCGTCAAGCTCGCGCAGACGCTCGACGGGCGGGTCGCGACGGCGACCGGCGACTCACGGTGGATCAGCGGGATCGAGGAGCGCCGCGTCTCGCACACGCTGCGCGCGGCCGTCGACGCGGTCGCGGTCGGGATCGGAACGGTGCTGGCCGACGATCCGCAGCTGACGGTCCGCCTGGTGCCCGGCGCGTCGCCCGTGCGGGTCGTCCTCGACGCGCGGCTGCGAATCCCGACAGACGCTCGCGTCCTCGACGAGCATGCGGCGACCTCCGTGTACACCACCGGTTCGGCGCCCGCCGGACGGCGCATGGCGCTCCGCTCGGTCGGCGCGGCCGTTCGAACCGTTCCCGCCTCGATCGGCGGACTGGACCTCGCGGCCGTCCTGCACGACCTCCGGCACACCGGTGTCCGAACGCTCTTGGTCGAGGGCGGCGCTCGGCTCGTGACCTCGCTCCTCGCGGCCGGTCTCGTGGACCGTGCCATCGTGTCGGTCTCGCCGATGATCTTCGGCGCCGGGAGGGACGCGATCGGCGAGCTCGGGACGGAGCGCGTCCGCGATGCGCTCAGGCTCGCGAACCGCACGATCCACCTGGCCGGCGACGACGTCCTCATCGCCGGCGACCTCGTCATCCCCGAACGCGAGAGCGCCGGCGAGGCGCGGAACGCCGGCCGATCCTCCGGTTGATCCTCTGTTGATCCTCTGTTGTGATCCTCTGGGGCGGTCCCGCTAGATCCGCTCGATCGCCCGAACGTCCATCCGTGGCCCGAACGCCGGCGACCGCGCGCCCGATCGCTCGAGGAGGAGCTGCACGAGACCGCGGAACGGCCGATACGGCTCGAGCAGCTGGAGCATCCGCTCGTCGGTGCCGCGCGGCTCGCCGGCCAGTGCGTACGACACCAGATGAGGTACGTGGAAGTCGCCCACCGAGAGCGCGTCGGCATCGCCGAACGCGAGTCGGGACACCTCGGCGACGGTCCACGGGCCGACACCGGGGATCGCGAGCAGACGCGCGCGCGCGTCGTGTTGAGGCATCGAGGCCGTCGCCTCGATCCACGCGGCCTTCGTGCAGACCGACCTGATCACGTCGGCGCGGCGCTTCTCGATCCCGAACGGATGCATCGAGTAGTAGGGGAGCCCGGCGAGGCGTGCGGGGTCGGGCGGGAGCACGAGCCCCAGGTTGGGAGGGCCGGGCGCCGGCTCGGCGAGCGCGAGCGTCATGCGCTGGTAGGCGCGTCGCGCCTCGCGCCCCGTCACCTTCTGCTCGAGGATCGACGGGATGAGGTGTTCGACCACGAGGCCCGCCCTCGGGATGCGGAGCCCCGGGGAGCGACGCCAGGCCTCGTGCACGACGCCGGGCCGCGGCTCGAACGTGTCGGTCCGGTCCGCGAGCCCGAGCCAGTCGGACGCTCGATCGACGATCCACGCAGCGCCGTCGCCCCACGCGCCGACGGCGACGCCGTCCCCGATGCGCTCGAAACGAACGGTCGCCGGGCCGTCCGGCGTGCGCGAGGCTCGCCACACCTCGCCACGCCCGATCCGTGTGGTCGGATCGCTCGTCCCACGTCGCATCGGGAAGAACGTCGCCGAGAGATCGGCGCCGCATCGAACGAACCGCTCGAGCACCGCGGCAGGCTACCCGGTCGTCACGACAACTTCCGGGCACACCGGCTCCGGTACGGACTAGATGTCGTAATACATGAAGAACTCGTACGGGTGAGGACGCAGGCGGATCTGGTCGAGCTCGCGGATCCGCTTGTACTCGATCCACGTGTCGATCACATCCTGAGTGAACACGCCGCCGTCGAGCAGCCACTGGTGGTCCGACTCGAGCGTGTCGAGCACCTCCTCGAGCGACCCCGGCAC
>DATAEU010000015.1:0-7999 GCA_036257835.1 Actinomycetota bacterium
CCGCCGACGACGATGACGTCGCCCAGATAGTCGAGCGCGTGCGCGCCCCAGTACCACATGTAGAACGGATGCACGCCGTGGTACGCGTACGACTTGCGGTACAGGTTGATGTACCAGGGGTCGGTCGCGTACCGCTCCTCGTACTTCGACTCGATCGTCGACGGGTCCGTCGTCTCCGACAGGACCTCCTCGAAGAAGTCGACGTAGCTGGGGTGGTGCACCTGGTGGAACTGCCACGGGACCGGGTGGTGCATGATCATCACGCCGCCGGGCCGAACGACCGGCTTGTTCCGGTACATGTTGAACATGTAACCGAGCCCCAGGCAGTGCACGAGGATCGGGTTCATGATCGAGTTCACGTTGTACGGACCGAGGTACGGCAGCCCGATCACCATCACGTCGGTCTGGCCCTCGACCTCGACCAGCTGTTGCCGGTGAAGGCGCTCCAGCGTGCGCTCGTGCACCGCGCGCGTCTCGCCGGCGTTGATGCCCGAGAGCTTGTACGGGGCCTTCATCCGCATGAACACCTGGTGCCGGACCTGGTCGGGCGACATCTCGTTGGCTTTGCGAGCCGCCAGGTACGTCGCCTGATCCTTGACCGACCACTCCCACTCGCGCTTGTTCATGAAGCCGAACGGGTCGGGGAAGACATCGTTGGTCAGCGTGGCCTCGATCTGGAAGATCCTCACGCCGGCGTTCCGGATCACGTCGCCCATCCGGGCGCACGAGTCGTGGATCGCCGAGCGCCCGGGCCTCGGGTCCATGTACGACCTCGAGTGCAGCATCGTCTCGACGTTGTGGTGCGGCTTGACGCTGCGGTAGCTGGCGAACCCGACCGGCACCGACTTGTCGCCGCCGTCCATGGCGACCAGGTTGATGTTCACGTAGACGACGAGGTCGGACTCGGCCACGCGCTTGTTGATCTCGACGTCCTCGCCCTGGTCGGTCGTGCCCATGTACGTGAGGTTGTCACGGTCCTCGGCGTCGTGGTTGGTGAGGTCCTTCGGGAAGAACGAGCGGTGGACGCGCTCGCCGACCGTGTGCTTGATCTCGTCCGAGTTCATCCGCCGGTGCAGCGAGTTGGCGATGATGATCTTCAGGTCCTCGACGCCGGCGCGCGCCGCGAGCTCGACGACCTCCTCGATCACGAGCTGGCGGATGTCGGGCGACTGCATCGGCGGCAGCGGCAGCGAGATGTCGTCGACGCCGATCGTGAGCCTCATGTCCGGCTTCAGGAGCGCCTCGAGCGGCTCGGAATCGACCGGGTTCGCGAGCGCGTCCCGGATCGCGCCCCGCACGTCGCGGATCCCCGGCAGCGGGTCGGGCGGGTAGATCACGCGCGTCCCCATCGGGAACTTCTGCAGCTTGAACCGCTCGCCCGAGTGGACGAAGAGCGGCGGCGTCCGCTCGTCCACCTCCAGCACGAACCCCGGTCTCGTCACTTCCGTATCTCCTTGGCTAGTCCTGTCGGGGATCGAACGCGACCTTCAGCGTCCCCATCCGGCCGGCGCTCATCGCGTGATCGATCGCCTCGCGCCACCGCTTCAGTGGGTACGTGGCGCCGACCATCCGGTCGAGCACCGGGTTCCGGGACGCGAGGTCGATCGCGATATCGAACGCGTGCCTCTCCCCTTCACGGGGGGCTACCGCTCGCGCATCCGCGCTCGCTCCATCAGCCCCCCGCGCCCCCCGCTTCGGCTTGCCCGGCAGCCGCTCGATGCCGCCGGTGTAGGCGCCGACCAGCTCGAGCTCCCGGTACCAGACCGGCGTGAGGTCCGGCGCTTGGACCGGGATACCAGCCAGGACGACCCGGCCGCCGGCCCTGGTCGTTCGCAGCGCGAGGTCGAGCGAGCTCTTCGAGCCGACGCAGTCGATCGCGACGTCGACGCCGCCGAGCAGGAACGGACGGCCGCGCTCCGGCTTCAGCTTCATCGCGCGCGTGTCACGACGGACCCGGTTGAGCGTCTCGTCCGGCGGGACGACATGCGACGCGCCGAACGCCTCCGCCCACATCCTCTGCTTGCCGTGCTTCGCGGCCACCGTCACCGTCCCGGCCGGCGTCAGCTCCTTCACCGCGAGCAACGTGAGGACACCGATGCTGCCGGCCCCGACGATCAGCACGTCGTCGTTCGGCTGCACGTTCGCGCGGAGCGCCGCGTGGACGGCGCACGCCAGCGGCTCGATCAGGACCGCGCGCTCGGGCGGGATGTCGTCGGGGACGACGTGGAGCTGCGAGCGGTGCGCGACGAACATCTTCGACCAGCCGCCGCCGGTGTCCTTGCAGTAGCCGGTCTGCAGGCCGGGCGAGACGTGGCCGCTCGTGACGCGGTCGCAGCGGCCGAAATCACCGTTCTTGCAGCCCTCGCACCACGGCTCGACGCCGCGCGCCGGACACCCGAGGACCGGGCTCAGCACCACGCGCCGGCCCGCCTTCAGGTCGTCGACGTCCTCGAGCAGCTCCCCCACGACCTCGTGGCCGGGAACGAACGGCATCGAGACCAGCGGCGAGAAGAAGAAGCTCGACTTCCCGCTGATCGTCGCGAGGTCCGAGCCGCAGATCCCGGACAGCAGCGGCCGCACCCGCGCCCAGCCGGGTCCCGGCGGCTCCGGATCGGACTTGTTGACGAGCCGGAGCGGTGCGATGGGGCCCGACACGAACCCGGGCGCCCGGTCGCCGATCGCGCGCGCGGTGAGGTACCGCGGCGCCGAACGGAACAGCTCGATCGCCTGGATCGTCATCAGCGCACCGCCGGCCTCGGGAACCGGACCCGCGGCATCCCGCCGGACATCCCCCACTCCTCGACCGGCCACCGGCGCCGGCGCGCGATCCGCAGCAGCGCGGCGTCCGGCGAGACGGCCACCGGGTTGCCGACCGCGCGCAGCAGCGACAGGTCCGAGTGCGAGTCCGCGTACGCGTACGACTGCTTGAGGTCGGCGCCCTCGAGTGCCGCGTACCGGCGGAGCCATGCGGCGCGCGCCTCGCCGACCAGCGGCGGCTCGGCCAGGAACCCCGTGTACCGGCCGTCCTTGACCTCGAGCTTGGCGGCGACCACGAGATCGAACAGCGGCGCGATCGGCCTCACGAACGGCTCGGCCGCCGCCGTGACGAGCATCGTCCGGTGGCCGGCGTCGCGGTGCTCGCGGATCCGACGGACGGCCGCGGCCGACACCTTCTGGAACATGAACTCGGACACGACCTCGTCGACGAGGTGGTCGATGCCCTCGACGCTCGCGCCCTCGTACCGGCGGAAGAACGTGCGGAGGAACTCGCCGCGATCGCGGCGGTCGGCCGCCAGGTAGCCGGGCACGCGCGAGAACACGTCGTACAGCTCGGCCGGCCACTCGTGCCACGGCGTGTCGGCCATCCGCGCCCACACGTACGACTCCACGACGTTGGACGGCAGGATCGTGCCCTCCATGTCGAAGATCGCCAGGACGAGCTGCTCGCGCTCGCGGATCCGGACCTGTGGCTTGATCCGAGCGCTCGAGAGCGCGCGCAGGCCGAGCGTGACCGCCGGGCAGTGCACGTCCTGGAGGTAGTGCCGCCAGTCGACGTTCGCCGAATCGAACGGGAACGTCTTCCGGTCCGCCGTCGACAGCGAGCCGAAGAGCGCGAGCGTGCGGTCGTCGGTGTAGATCACCTCGGCCTCGGTGTACGCGCCGTACAGATCCGAGTAGCGGCGGACGAACTCCACGCGCGCCTTGTCGCGGTCCACCCGCGCGACCAGGTCCCGCATCCTCTTCGACTTCGGCAGGTGCGTGACGATCTTGTCGGCGACGTCAACCAACCGTTCGGCCGTCTTCACGCGGCGCTCGACCTTGAGGTTGCCGGGCCACGACCACTCCGGGACCTTGACCTCGCCCTGGCCACGGGCGGGCAGCGGGTGCTCCTCGAAGTACTCCCGCACGAGCTCGTAGAGCTTGAGGAAGCTGAGCGGGTTCCGCGCGCCGGAGCTCACGTGGAAATAGTGCGGCTGTTCGGGCTCGGGCGGGCTGGCGGCGATCGCGAGCATCGCGCTCACCACGTAGTCGACCGGGATGACGTCGACGATGCCCTCGGGGATGCCGGGGAACTCGGGCAGCGTGCCGCGGCCGTACGCCAGGATGATCGGCTCGGCCATCTTGAACCCCTCGATCCAGCCGGGGCTCGGGTGCTCGAGCGCGCTCTCGATGATCGACGGACGAACGATCGAGAGCGGGACGCCGTGGTCGGCCGCGAGCTCCTCGACCGCGCGCTCGCCCATCGCCTTCGTGAACGTGTAGTTGTCGGGCCAGCCGAGCGTTTGCGCGCGGGCGCGGCCGTACCGGATCAGGCGCTTGTCGACCCAGGACGTGCGGCGCTCCTCGGCGTCGTCGGCCACCGAGATGGGGCCGGCGCGTGAGTGCTCCCTGCGTGCCTTGGCCATGAACGAGTCGAGCTGCTCGGGCTTCCGCGAGTCGGCCTCGACGTCCTTCCGCGCATCGAGCGCGAGCTGCGCCTCCTCGCGCCAATCGACCTTGTGGTCGAGCGTCGCCTCCGGGATCACGCCCTTGCGCGAGCCGGCGACGTACGCCGTCGAGACGTGCACGAGGTGCGGCTTCGAGCCGCTCTTCAGCACCGCCTCGTAGAACCGCACGGCGCCGAGCAGGTTCGTCTCGAACCCCTCGTCGATCGGCGGGTCGAAGCTGACCGTGGCGGCGCAGTGGATCACGACGTCGAGGTCGTCCGGGAACGGGGGCAGCTCCTTGCCCAAGTCGCCCTCGATCACCTCGACGCGCTCATCGAGCGTGGCGCTCACGTTGTCGGCGCCGACGCGCCGGCGGAAGACGTCGAAGTTCGGCCGAGAGACGACTGACTCGAGCCGCTGGCGACCCGCGGAGCCGAGCTGCGGGCGGATCAGAACTGAGATCCGGGTGTCGGGGAAGTCGGCGAGGAGGCGCTCGAGTACAGCCTGTCCGAGGAAGCCGGTCACGCCCGTGACCAGCACCTTCTTGCCGGCGAGCTTCCTGGTGATCGAGGTCGCGCGCGAACGGCCCGCCCCGGCGGAGGAGCCCTGGTTCTCTACCATCCGGCAGATTATTACCTCTCTACCGGTTGGTAGACAACCTCCTCAGGCCGGCTCCCAGCACACCAGCCCGTTCGTCTCCGAGTTCGACGCGCCGTTCGCGGCGGCCGGACAGTCGGCGTCGGTGGCCGACGCGGGCAGGATCGCGTCGATCCGCACCACGGCCGCCGGGTCCGAGCAGTCGACCGGGTAGTGCACCCGCCCGCCGTCGACGCTTCCGCACGTCCCGACCGAGACGACGGAGGCGGTGCCGGTGCTCGAGCCGTCGCGACCGACGAAACCGAACAGCAGCGCGATCGCGAGCGCAACCCCGACCACGCCGAGCGCCTGCGGTCGGAGGAACGCCGGTGAGCCGGTCGGCAGCGGCGTCGTCCGCGGCGTCTGCGCCGTCCGCGCCGCCGGTGGTCGAGGCGCGTCGAGCGCGGCCACCTTGCGGCGCTCGTTGGAGTTGGACCACAGCGTCCCGAGGTTCAGGAACAGCGAGATGAACCCCCACCATCCGGTGAGGAGCGTCGCCGCCTGGTACTTCCGGAACAGCGCGATGCCGCAGTCGCGGCAGACGTACGCACGCGCCGTCTTCGTCTTGCGGAGGAACATCATGCCGATGCCCTGACGAAGCGTGATCTGCGTCGCCGGCACCGATCCGCAGATCTGGCACCCCGGCGGTTGCGCGGGCAGATCCCACGGCGAGGCCGTCGGCGTGCCGGGAGCGACCGGCTGCGGCGGCGGAGACTCCGGCATGTCCATCGTGGTCGTATCGGGTCCGAACACGAGGGGGTTGAGGGAAGAGCGCAGGTGCTCGACTCCGTCTGGGCCAGGACTTCGGGTCACGTCGTCGGCCCGTACGCTTCCGTGCATGGACGAGCGGGGGCTCGCGGCCGAGACGCTCGCGCCGCCGCGGTGGCGAGACGTCTTCGCCGGCGCGCGCGGGCGGCTGACGATCGGGCTGCTGCTGCTCGAGATGCTGGTCGCGATCCAGATCCTCGTCGTCGCGACGATCATGCCGGCGGTCCGGAGCGACCTCGGCGACGTGCAGCTCTACGGGTGGACGTTCAGCGCGACGGGGCTCGGGCAGTTCGCGGCGATCCCGATCGCCGGGCGCGCGTTCGACCGGTTCGGCGCTCCGCGGCTGCTCGCGGTGA
This sequence comes from Actinomycetota bacterium, assembly GCA_036257835.1. Lineage (GTDB taxonomy): Bacteria > Actinomycetota > UBA4738 > UBA4738 > HRBIN12 > DATAEU01. Next base: position 6,188 of record DATAEU010000015.1, read on the forward strand.
CACTCCTCGTGTACACGGGCGGGCTCGGGTTCGCCGCGATCGCACCGAGCATGCTCGCCTTGGTGTTCGCTCGGCTGCTCCAGGGGATCGGCGGCGGCGCGATCTACGCGGTCTCGCTCGGCACGGTCGCGAAGACGTATCCAAGCGACATCCGCGCGCGCGTGCTCGCGCTGCTCGCCGCGATGTGGATCCTGCCCGGGCTCGTCGGTCCGCCGCTCGGCGCGCTGTTCGCCTCGACGGTCGGGTGGCGCTACGCGTTCCTCGTCCCGATCCCCCTGCTCGCCGTTGCGGCCGTACTCGTGTTCCCCGCGCTCCCCCGCGTCGGCTCGGGTCGCGAGCCCGTCTCGCTCGTGTGGCCGCTGCTGCTCGCCGTGGGCGCCGGCGCGGTCCTGGGCGGGCTCACGGACCTGTCGCCGATCACGATCCCGCTGATCGTCGTGGGGCTCGCGATCGCGCTGCCGGCGCTGTTGCGGATCGTGCCGTCCGGGACGCTCCGAGCGCGACGCGGAATGCCTGCCGCGGCCGCCGCCGCGTTCCTGCTGTCCGTCGGGTTCCTCGCCGGCGACGCGTTCGTGACGCTGATGCTCACCGCGATCCGCGGTCGAAGGCTGGCCGAGGCGGGCCTGTTGTTGACGTTCATGACCGTAGCCTGGGCGGCGGGCAGCTGGTGGCAGTCGCGCGTGGCCGTCCGGACGAGCGCAACGAGGCTCGTCGTGATCGGCGGGCTCGCGCTGCTGCTCGGCCTCGTGTCGCTCCTCCTCGGGTTGATCCGAGCCGTCCCCCTCGCCGTCCCCTACGTCGGATGGACGATCACCGGGATCGGGATGGGCATCGCGTTCCCGACGATCCCGCTCTCGGTCATGGACGCGTCGCCGAAGGGCGAGGAGGCCTCCGAGCTCTCGTCGACGCTCCTCATGGATACGCTCGGCGTCGCGCTCGGCTCGGGGCTCGCCGGCGCGTCGGTCGCGCTCGCGCGGTCGACGGGTGCGTCGCTGCGCGTGGGTCTGGCGGGCGGGTTCGGGATCGGCGTCGCCGCGTCTCTGCTGCTCCTGCTGGTAGCGCCCCGACTGCCCGACCGGACCGCCGCTACGAGGGACGCGTAGCCTCGGTCACGCGCTCCGCGCGAGCGCTGCCGGATGCGTCCTCGAGCACGACGCGGGCTAGACTCCGCGCCGCATGGAGATCTCCGAGCTGCAGCAGGCGATGCGACGCACGTACTACCGGCGGGACGCCAAACGCGGACGCGACGCGACGTTCCGATGGTTCGCGGAGGAGGTGGGCGAGCTCGCTCGGGCGCTCCGGCACGGCGAGCCGGACGAGCTTCGACACGAGCTCTCGGACGTGCTCGCGTGGCTCGCGTCCCTCGCGAACCTCGCCGGCATCGATCTCGACGAGGCGGCGAGCCGGTACGCCGGCGGGTGCCCGAGGTGCGGGCACGCGCCTTGCGTGTGTCCGTTCTAGGGCAGGCTCCTAAAGCGCTTCCTCGCAGGTCACGATGCCTGGCACATGGAACGAGGGAGGCTTCGTCGTGCTCTCCTCGGGCTTCGCGCCCGCATGGCGTTGCTCGTCCTCCTGGCGCTGCTGCCGCCGGTGGCGCTGACCGTCGTGAACGCTCGCACCACCCGGGCCGACAACGTCCTTGCGGCGCAGCGCGAGCTCAGTCGCCTGGCCCAGCTGACCGCGGCCCAGCAGCAGCAGCTCGTCGACGAGGCTCGCTCCCTCCTCATGGCGCTCGCGGACGCACCGCAGATCAGGTCCGGGAGCTGGCGCGATTGCCGCTCGTACCTCAGGGCGACGCTTCGCGACTTCCCG
>DATAEU010000018.1:0-10827 GCA_036257835.1 Actinomycetota bacterium
AGCGGTCGAGACGGCCCTCCCCGGCCAATCGGGATTGGTCGCCGCCGCCGGCGCCGTCGCGGTGACCGTTTCCGCGAGCGTCCTGCTGACGACCGGACAGCCGCGCACGCACGAACGTCCGAAGCGGCTCGCCTCCCCGCATGCCGTGGTGCGGGCGTCGGCTCCGGCTCCCGTCGTCGCCGTTCCTCCGGCGACGCGAACACCGGCGCACGGACCTTGGGGCCGAGGGCACAGGGTCGGCCCTCACCGTGGACGGATGCCGGCGCACGGTCATCCGAGCCGAGGGCACAGGGTCGGCGCTCACCGTGGACGGATGCCGTCGACCGGTCCCGGTCGTCATGACCGTCCACGGTCGGATCACCGTTCGCCGCCGGAACGTCCGGCCCCCCCGGCACGCAGCGGCTCGTTGCCACCGGGCGGGGCGAGCGGCGTGGATCACCGGCCGCCGATGCACGCCCCGCCGATGCACGCCGAGCATGGGGCAACGCGATGGCACGGCACACCGGAATGGGCGGCGCAGCAACCACGTCCGGGACAGGACCGGGAGCCGCGTTCCGCTCCCTGAGCGCGAATTACCGCGAGACGCCGTCGGTCTTCGGATCGGACACGATCACGATCGTCTCGGCAACGCGATCCCCGAATCGCTGCCGCTTCGAGGACTTCGACGCCGCACGGTACGCCACGAGATAGGGGACGACGTACGGAGCCGCGTCCACGAACCGGACCAGGTTCCGGATGAGCGCGGCCTCCACCGTGACCGCTCCTCCCTCTTCCGTCACCACGCGGAGTCCCCTCGCGCGCTTCCCGACCGAGGCGCCGCGCCTGGACTCCATCAGCGTCATGTACACGAGCCACAGGACGGTCGCGAAAAGGATCGGAGGTCCCCCGATCCGGATGCGGAGCAATCCGTTGGACGAGCTGATGCCGCCGAAGACGACGCTGAGCAGAAGCACCGCGGCGAACCCCAGGAGCGCATCGATCGCCAGCGCCTTCGCCCGCTCCTCCAGGCTCGCGTACGCGGGCGCCTGCGGCTCCGGGGGAGGGACGAAGTGCAAGCTCGTCGGAGCCTCGAAGCGATGCTTCGGTCGCGGCTCCGGCACGTCACCCGGGTCAGTTGGATGCATCCCGACTCCTCCCCTCGTGAGCACGGCGAGCGATCGCGCCGCCTCGTACAGCTTCGGGGAGATCGCCGCACATCTTTAGACCCTCGATGCACCCGGTCGGGAAGATCCCTCTGGACCCGATGGCGCACACGTCGGTGAACGCGTCTCGGGGTCGACGCGGTCCGGCACCTCGGCGACGGCCGCGACCAGACCTAGGTCGAAAGGCGGTACAACTCCTCCATCCTTCGTCGGATGGAGTAGGACGCCGTCGGTCGATACCATCGGCCCGTCGGAGCTCGCGGGAGGGACGATGAACGCCACAGCGCCATCGGTCGAGGACATGTACTGGATCATCTACGTGACGAGCCCCGCCGGAGCGGGGGGCGTGACGCAGGTCGATCGCAGGTTCGAGTTCCGGGGCGAGTCCGCGAGCATCCGGGCGTTGTCCTGCTACGAGTCCGCCGAGCGACACGGGATGAAGGTGCGCGTCGAGAAGGTGCGTCCGCGCATCGAGCATTCCGCTCGCCTGGTCTCTGCCTGATCCGGTTCCTGGTCCCGCTCGCGTCGCATCCCCGCTAAAGGCGGGCCGTCGGCTTGACGATGCCATCGTTCGACGATGGTGCTCAAGGAACGAGATGCAGACGGCGACGACGGCGCCACGGCCGGGATCGACTCGGCGCGCCGCTCCATCGACGAGGGATGGGCCTCGTTGACCAGCGGATCCGATCGAGGCCCTGACGACGATCGAGCGGACGGCTCCGAGCCCGCGGGAGACGAGCTCCAGGCCGCCTACGACGCCGCGACCCGCAGGGCCGCGGAGTGGTACAGCTCGAGGCTCGAAGCCAAGAGCGACGAGAACCGACGCGGTCAGCACGGTCCGACCCGACACGTCTCCAGGCCCGGCGTGCCGGCAGCTCCCGACGACCGGACCAGACGAGCAGCGCGCGTCGATCGGTAGACCGACGGCTCAGTCGATCGTCACAACCCCCAGGGAGGCGGCCTCCCGGATCGCCTGCACCCGGTTGTGAACACCCAGCTTCCGGTAGCTCTTGCGGACGTGGGTCTCCACGGTACGCGGCGAGATCCGTAGGCGCCTCGCCACCACCTGATGGGTCATCCCCTCGGCGAGGAGCTGGAGGATTTCGACCTCGCGAGCCGTCAGGAGGTTCGCCGCGCGCGTCGACTCCCGTGCGCTGCGCACGAGCCGACCGAGTTCGTTCATGGCCCGGCGCTCGTGCTCGGGCGCGAACACCCGGGACCCGCCGGCGATCCGTTCGACCGCATCGACGATCGAAGCGACGCCGGCACCCTTCTCGACGATGCCGTCGGCAGCGGCGCTGAATGCGGCGAAGAGCGTCCGATCGTCGGCCGCGCGGCCGAGCACGAGGAACCTCGATGCCGGCCGCCGCGCCCGCATCTCTCGTAGCGCCTCGAAGCAGTCCATGTCTTGCAGCTCGGCGTCGATCACGATCACGTCGGGATCGACCTCCGCGGAGGCGATGAGGGCGTCCTGGCCCTCCGCCGCCTCGCCGACGACCTCGAGCGCCGATGACTCCTGACACGCGATCCTGATCGCGCCCCGGAGTACGGGGTGACCTTCGACGATGAACACCCGAGCGGTCATGCTCCGGCCTCAGCCCGTCCGGGTCGTTCGGGGCCCGAGGCCCCCCGGGCCCCCTGGGTCTCGCGGCCCACGCCGTGACGCCACGCGAGCATGACGGCCTCGATCTTCGAATGCACCCCGAGCTTGGCCAGGATGCTCTTGACGTGATTCTCGACGGTGAGCGGGCTGATCCCGAGCCGCTCGGCCACGCCGGCGATCGAGTCCCCGCCCGCGAGCGCCCGCAGGATCTCGGTCTCACGGGTCGTCAGCCGGCCGAGGGCGACGCCGGCATCCGTGCGTCGCGCGACCGCGACGCCGTGCGACCCTTCCACGGCATCCGGTGGACCGACGTCCGGTAGGACGACCTCGCCCGCCGCCGCTCGACGCACGAGATCGAGCACGTCCTCGACGGCTCGCGACTTCTCGACGCAGCCGGAACCGCCGACGGCAACGAGGTCCCAGGCCGCGACCGGATCGTTGGACGACGAGACGCCGACCACCCTCGTGGATCGGCGCGCGGCCTTGATCATGCTCACGGTCTGGAGGGCATCGATCCCGGGAAGCTCGAGGTCCATCAGGACCACATCCGGCTCCTCGCGGGTGGTCATCTCGACCGCCTGCTGGGCGTCTGACGCACAGCCCACGAGCTCGAAGACCGGATGCCTGGAGAACAGCAGTCCCAGAGCGTCAGCCAACATCTCGTGGTCGTCGACGACCAGCACACGGATGAGGTCGCGCATGTCACCCTGTTCATCGGCAGCCCCATCGGGCAACTGGAGGGGGCGGCGCTCCCCCGTCCGATCGGCTCCACACGCTCGGCTGGTGGCGGCTCGGTCATGCGTGTCGGAAGCGACGCACGGGGGGAGACTCCGGGCATGGACGTCGAACCCGAGGGCGCCGATCGGCCGGCCAACCGCCTGGCCGACGAGGCGAGCCCCTACCTCCTGCAGCACGCGCACAACCCGGTCGACTGGTATCCGTGGGGCGAGGAGGCGTTCGAGCGCGCCCGGCGCGAGGACAAGCCGGTGCTCGTCTCGATCGGGTACGCCGCCTGCCACTGGTGCCACGTGATGGAACGCGAGTCGTTCGAGGATCCCGACACCGCGGCGCTGATGAACGAGCACTTCGTCTCGATCAAGGTCGACCGCGAGGAGCGCCCCGACGTCGACGCCATCTACATGGACGCCGTCCAGGCGATGACCGGACGCGGCGGGTGGCCGCTGACGGCGTTCCTCACGCCCGAGGGCGAGCCGTTCTACGCCGGTACGTACTACCCGAACGAGGATCGACACGGCCTGCCGTCGTTCCGCCGGATCCTCACCGCGATCGCCGAGATGTGGCGCGGGCGGCGGGACGAGGTCCAGACGCAGGGGCGGCGCCTCGTCGAGGCGATCTCGCGGGCCGGCCTATCGCCCTCCGACGAGCCGCTGACCGACGAGCTGCTCCACGAGGCGTTCCTCGCGCTCCGGCGTGCGTTCGACGCTCGCTGGGGCGGGTTCGGCGGCGCGCCGAAGTTCCCGCAGCCGATGACGCTCGAGTTCCTGCTCCGTGCGCATGTCGGCGACCGGCCGGAGGCGCTCGACATGCTGATGACCACGCTCGACCGGATGGCGGCGGGCGGCGTATACGACCAGCTCGGGGGCGGCTTCCATCGGTACTCGGTCGACGAGCGCTGGCACGTCCCGCACTTCGAGAAGATGCTCTACGACAACGCGCAGCTGCTCCGCCTGTACACGCGCGCGTGGCAGGTGACGAGGCGCGAGACGTACCGGCGCGTCGCGCTCGAGACGGGCGAGTACCTCCTCCGCGAGATGCGGCAACCCGAGGGCGGGTTCTCCTCCTCGCAGGACGCCGACTCCGAGGGGATCGAGGGCGCGTTCTTCGTCTGGGCGTACGACGACCTGGCCGGGCTCGTCGGGCCGGCGGTCGCTGCGGCGTTCGGCGCGATCCCGGGCGGGAACTGGGAGGGCGGCGCCAACGTGCTGTGGCGCCCGCATCCGCTCGAGGCGGTCGCCGCCGAGATGGACGTCGGCGATGAGCAGCTGCGCTCGGACGTCGAGGAAGCCCGCCGCCGGCTGTTCGAGGAACGCGAGCGGCGGCCGAGGCCGGCGACCGACGACAAGGTGCTCGCCGCGTGGAACGGCCTCGCGATCGCCGGTCTCGCCGAGGCCGGCCGGGTGTTCGCCGTCGAGGCGTTCGTCGGCGCGGCGACCGAGGCCGCCGGGTTCGTCCTCTCCTCGCTCCGCGACGACGAGGGCCTGCTGCTGCGGTCCTGGCGCGCCGGTCGTCCCGGCCCGCGCGCGTTCGCCGACGATCACGCGCTCCTCGCCGACGGCCTGCTGACGCTCTACGAGACGACCTTCGAGCTGCGGTGGTTCGCCGCGGCGCGCGAGCTGTGCGACGAACTGCTGCGCTCATTCCTCGATGCCGACGGCGGCGGCTTCTACCAGACGGCGTCGGACGCGCCGTCGCTGGTGCTGCGGCCGAAGGAGCTGTTCGACAACGCCGTGCCGTCGGGCAACTCGTCGGCCGCCGACGTGTTGCTGCGGATGTCGCGGCTCACGGGCGAGGCGGCGTACGAGGACGCCGCGGCGTCGGCGCTCGGTGCCGTCCGCGGGGCGATGGCGCAGGCGCCGACCGGGTTCGGTCGGGCGCTCAGCACGCTCGACGCCTACCTCGCGCCCTCGCACGAGATCGCGATCGTCGGCGATCCCTCGGCGCCGGAGACGCGGGCGCTCGCGCGCGAGGTGACGATCGAGCGGTTCGTGCCGAACCACGTGCTCGCCGTCGCGGCGCCAGGCGACGCGGACGCCGTCGAGCGCGTGCCGCTGCTGGCGGGTCGTTCGCAGCTCGACGGCGCGCCGACCGCGTACGTCTGCGAGCACTTCGCGTGCAACCTGCCGGTGACGACGCCCGCCGAGCTGGCGGCGCAGCTGGCGTAGGGGCTGCCGGCGATCCGCGGAAGCGGGGTACGCTGGTCGGCATGAACACGCTGCAACCCGGCGACGCCGCACCCGACCTCGCGCTCGAGGATCAGTCCGGCAACACCGTTCGGCTCTCCGACTTCACGGGCCGGCGGGTGCTCGTCTACTTCTATCCGAAGGCCGACACGCCCGGCTGCACGACGCAGTCGTGCAGCGTGCGAGACCATCGGCAGGACCTCGCCGGTCTGGACGTGGACGTGCTCGGGATCTCGCCGGATCGACCGGACGAGCAGGCGTCGTTCGACCGCAAGTACTCGCTCGGCTTCCCGCTCCTGTCCGACCCCGACCACGCGGTCGCCGAGGCGTGGGGCACGTGGGGCGAGAAGACCGCGTACGGCAAGACCTCGATGGGCATCATCCGCTCCTCGTTCCTCGTCGGGCCGGACGGGCGCATCGAACGGGCGTGGTACCGCGTGAAGCCCGAGGACACCGTTCCGAAGGCGCTCGACGTGCTCGCCGCGTGACCGGTCGAGGCCCGCCGCTAAGCTCGAGCGATGACCGCGCTGAACGTCCTGGTCTTCGTCGCCGGCCTGGCCGTCGTGGCGCTCACGCTGGGGTCGGCGTCGCGAACGCTCCTCGTCCCGCGGGCGATCCCGGCGACGCTGGCACGGATCGTCTTCATCGGCGTGCGGTGGGTGTTCCGGATCCGCGCGGGAGCGCGTCACAGCTACGAGCGGCGCGACCGGACGATGGCGTTCTACGCACCGGTGGCGCTCCTCACGCTGCTGTCCGTCTGGCTCACGCTGGTGCTGCTCGCGTACGCGGCGATGTTCTGGGGCCTCGGCGTCCGTCCGCTCGCCCAGGTCATCGTGGACTCCGGCTCCTCGCTGTTCACGCTGGGGTTCGCGCCCCTCGACAGGCTCGCGCAGGAGATCCTGGCGTTCACCGAGGCGGGGCTCGGGCTGATCCTGCTGGCGCTGCTCATCACGTACCTGCCGAGCCTGTACGCGGCCTTCTCCCGCCGCGAGCAGGGCGTCGCCAAGCTCGACGTCCGGGCCGGCGACCCACCGACGGGCCCGTACCTGATCTCGCTGGCGCACACCGTCACCGGGCTCGAGCGGCTGCAGGGGTTCTGGAACGACTGGGAGGACTGGTTCGTGCAGCTGGACGAGAGCCACACCTCGTTCCCGGCGCTCACGTTCTTCCGTTCGCCGCACCCCAACCAGTCCTGGATCACCGCGGCCGGCACCGTGCTCGACGCCGCGTCGCTCTACGCATCGAGCGTCGACGTCCCGCGCACGCCGGATCCCGAGTACATGATCCGCGCCGGGTACCTCGCCCTTCGGCACATCGCCGACTTCTTCGGGATCCGGCACGACCCGAACCCCGAGCCGACCGACCCGATCTCGGTGAGGCGCGAGGAATACGACACGGCGTACGACGAGATGGTGGCGGCCGGCGTGCCGATGAAGCCCGATCGCGACCAGGCCTGGCGCGACTTCGCCGGATGGCGCGTGAACTACGACGTCGTGCTGCTGGCGCTTGCCCGGCTCACGGACGCTCCGCCCGCCCCCTGGTCGTCGGACCGCATCGAGCCCGGGCCCTACACGCCGCCGATCCTCCGGCGGCGCGTGCGCGGCTGACGGTCGACGAACGGATGCGGGGCGACACACCGGGCCGCCGGCGAAGGTCACCGCTACACTGAGCGCTCCCGCACCGAAGGAGCTTTCCGCATGCCCACCGCCACGTTCGAGACCTCGCTGGGGTCGTTCACCGTTCGCCTGATACCCGACCACGCGCCGAAGACCGTCGAGAACTTCGTGTCGCTCGCGACGGGCGGCAAGGAGTGGACCGACCCGCGCGACGGGGCGCGCAAGAACGAGCCGCTGTATGACGGCACGATCTTCCACCGCGTGATCCCGGACTTCATGATCCAGGGCGGCGACCCGCGCGGAACGGGCACCGGCGGCCCCGGCTACACGTTCGAGGACGAGGTGTCGGACGGTCCGTCGTTCGACCGGCCGGGCCTACTCGCGATGGCCAACGCGGGGCCCAACACCAACGGTTCGCAGTTCTTCGTGACGGTGACGGCGACGCCGTGGCTCACCGGCAAGCACACGATCTTCGGCGAGGTCGTCGACGGCTACGACGTCGTCGAGCAGATCTCGAAGACGTCGACCGGCTCGCAGGACCGTCCGACGACGGACGTCGTCCTGAAGCGCGTCACGATCGACGAGCCCTAGGCGCCGACGTCGCGCGAGCGCGCGCGACGGAACGCCTTCACGCGCTCCTGCTGGGAAAGCAGCACCTTGCGCAGGCGGACGTGGCTCGGCGTCGCCTCGACGCACTCGTCCTCGCGGATGAACTCGAGCGCCTGCTCCAGTCCGAGCTGCCGTGGCGGGATGAGGCGGACGAGCTCCTCGGCGGTCGACTGCCGGATGTTGGTCTTCTGCTTCTCCTTGGTGGGATTCACGTCCATGTCGTCGGCGCGCGCGTTCTCGCCAACGATCATCCCCTCGTAGACCTCCTCGCCCGGCCCGACGAACAGCGAGCCCCGCTCCTGGAGCGTGAGGAGCGCGAACGTCGTCGTCTGCCCAGAGCGGTCGGCGATCAGCGAGCCGCTCGGGCGAGTGCGGAGGTCGCCGTGCCACGGCTCGTATCCCTCGAACACGTGGTGGAGCTGGCCGGTGCCGCGCGTCTCGGTGAGGAACTCCGTCCGGAAGCCGATCAGCCCACGCGCGGGGACGACGTAGTCCATCCGCACCCATCCGGTGCCGTGGTTCACCATGTGCTCCATACGGGCCTTGCGGAGCGCGAGCAGCTGCGAGACGACGCCGAGGTACTCCTCGGGCACGTCGATGGCCAGGCGCTCGACCGGCTCGTGGATCCTGCCGTTCACGACCCTCGTCACGACCTGCGGCTTGCCGACCGTGAGCTCGAACCCCTCGCGCCGCATCATCTCGACCAGCACCGCGAGCTGGAGCTCGCCGCGGCCCTGCACCTCCCACACATCGGGCCGCTGGGTCTCGAGCACGCGGATCGCGACGTTGCCGACCACCTCCTGGTCGAGGCGGTTCTTCACGAGGCGCGCCGTCACCTTGTCGCCGTCGCGCCCCGAGAGCGGGGACGCGTTGATGCCGACCGTCATCGACAGGCTCGGCTCGTCGATCCGCGGGACCGGCAGGGGGCGCGGCTCGTCGGCGTCCGCGAGCGTCTCGCCGATCGTCACCTCGGCGATCCCGGCGACCGCGATGATCTCGCCCGGTCCGGCCGAGTCGGCGTCGACGCGGTCGAGCGCCTCCGTCACGTACAGCTCCCCCACCTTCACGCGCTCGATCGAGCCGTCCACGCGGCACCACGCGACCGGCTGTCCGCGGCGGATCGTCCCGTGCATCACGCGGCACAGCGCGAGCCGGCCGACGTAGAGCGAGGCGTCGAGGTTGGTCACGAGCGCCTGCAGCGGGTGGCCCTCCTCGTACGTGGGCGCCGGGATGTGCTCGAGCAGCGCCTCGAACAGCGGCTTGAGGTCCGGCGCGAGCGCGTCGGGCGCGTCGCCGCACGTGCCGGCGCGCGCGTTTGCGTACAGGATCGGGAACTCGATCTGGTGCTCGTCGGCGTCGAGGTCGATGAACAGCTGGTACACCTCGTCGAGCACCTCGGCGATCCGCGCGTCGGGCCGGTCGACCTTGTTGATCACGAGGATGACGGGCAGCCGCCGCTCGAGCGTCTTGCGGAGGACGAACCGCGTCTGCGGTAGCGGGCCCTCGCTGGCGTCGACCAGGAGCAGCACGCCGTCGACCATCGTGAGCGCGCGCTCGACCTCGCCGCCGAAGTCGGCGTGGCCCGGCGTGTCGACGATGTTGATCTTCGTGTCGCCGTACCGCACCGCGGTGTTCTTGGCCAGGATCGTGATGCCCTTCTCGCGCTCGAGGTCCATCGAGTCCATGACGCGGTCGGCGACGTCCTGGTTGGCGCGGAACGCGCCGGTCTGCCAGAGCATGGCGTCGACCAGCGTCGTCTTGCCGTGGTCGACGTGCGCCACGATCGCGACGTTGCGGAGATCGTTCCGGACGGGCATACCATCCAGCCTACGGGACGTGGATCGAGCGGCAGGCGCTCAGGTCTCGCACTGGCGCATGAACGCGCCCTGGCCGCCCCGCAGGCACCCGTCGGTCCCGCCGCCGCCGAAGAGCCCGTCGTAGCCGGTCCCGCCGAGGAGCGTGTCCGCGCCGGCCTCCCCGAACAGGAGGTCGTTGCCGTCCTGTCCGATGAGCGTATCGTCCCCGCCGCCGCCGTAGACGAGGTCGGCGCCGCCGCCGGCCCGGACCACGTCGTTGCCACCCCCCGCGCAGATCACGTCGTTGCCCTCGGTGCCGATCAGCATGTCGTCGCCGTTGGTCCCCGTGATCGTGCACGTCGGGACCGGCTCCCACGTCGGCGCGAGGTCCGGGGCGACCTCGCTGGTCAGCTGGACCTGGTTGCTGCCGTCGGCGCTCATCACCCACACGTCGACCTGGCCGCCGCCCATGGCGTACGCCGTGTACGCGATCTGCGTGCCGTCGGGCGACCAGGCGGGGTCGGACTCCTCCATCGACGGCGTGTTCGTGATGTCGACGGCCCCGGAGCCGTCGGCGTTCATCACGTAGATCTCGCTGCTGCCGTCGACACAACACCGCGTGAACGCGATCCTCGTCCCGTCGGGCGACCCCGTGGGATAGGTGTCGGCGTCGGCGTTGAAGGTGAGTCGCCGCTCCGCGGAGCCGTCCGCGTCCATCACGTAGATCTCCGGCAGGCCGCCGTCGCGGTCGCTCGCGAACGCGATCTTGGTCCCGTCGGGCGACCACGCGGGATCGACGTCGGCGTGGCCGCGATCGTGCGAGGTCACCTGGGTCCGTGCGCCGCCGTCGCCGTTGGCGACGAAGATCCGGAACGGCGCGGAGCGCGTGACCTGCGACGAGATGGCGAGCATCGTGCCGTCGGGCGACCACGCGGGCTGCCGGGTGAGGACGTTGCGGTGCGGCGCGCGGACCCTGCCGCCGCCGACGAGACTCATGATGAACAGGTCCGTCCGGCCGGTTGCCGTGTTCCGCCGGACGTACGCGATGCGCGAGCCGTCCGGCGACCACGCGGGGTCCACCTCGTCGTACCGGGAGTTGCTCGTGAGGTCCGTCACCGAGCCGCCGAAGGCGTCCATCGC
>DATAEU010000019.1:0-16660 GCA_036257835.1 Actinomycetota bacterium
TACGCGATCCACACCGAGGTCGGCCACCGCACGATCGGCGCCAAGATCAGCGGCAAGCTCGTGCCGCTCGACTACGAGCTCCGCACGGGGGACACCGTCGAGGTCCTCACGTCCAAGGCGCAGGGCGAGGGGCCGTCGCAGGACTGGCTACGGTTCGTCAAGACACCGCGCGCGCGCAACAAGATCAGGCAGTGGTTCAGCCGCGAGCGACGCGAGGACGCGCTCGGGGACGGGCGCGACGCGCTCCAGCGGTTGATGCGCAAGCAGAACGTCCCGTTCAAGCGCCTGGCGACCGAAGAAGCGCTCGGGCAGGTGGCGGCGGAGATGAAGTTCCCCGACCTCGACTCGCTGCTCGTCGGCGTGGGGGAGGGGCACGTCTCGCCCCAGTCGGTGATCGCGCGGCTGACGAGGATCGTCAGCGGCACCACCGAGGACGACGTGACGCAGCCGGCGCTCGCTCGCCCGGTCCGGGTTCAGCGTCCCGACGTCACCTCGGGCGTGGTCGTCCCCGGTTCGGCCGACGTGTGGGTCCGACTCGCCCGGTGCTGCACGCCGGTGCCGGGCGACGACATCATCGGATTCGTCACCCGCGGCCAGGGCGTGAGCGTGCACCGGCGCGACTGCCCGAACGCCAAGGCGCTGCTCGGCGAGCCCGAGCGGCTGATTGACGTGACGTGGCGCGCCGGCCGCCCGACGTCGTTCGTCGTCGCGATCCAGGTCGAGGCGCTCGACCGCACGCGTCTGCTCTCGGACGTCGCGACGGTGCTGTCCGACCATCACGTCAACATCGTCTCGGCGACGTCGTCCGTCGGCCGCGATCGCATCACCAACCTGCGCTTCACCTTCGAGCTCGCCGACATCACGCATCTGTCCGGCGTGCTCGCGGCGGTGAAGAAGGTCGAGAACGTCTACGACGCGTACCGCGTCGTCCCTCGCTGAGCCGATCGATGCGGATCTTGCTCCAGCGCGTCGCGCGGGCGTCCGTCCACGTCCGCGGCGATCTGGTGTCCGAGATCGGGTACGGCCTCCTGCTGCTGGTCGGCATCGGCAAGGAGGACGGCTTCGGGGAGTACGACCGCCTGGCCGAGAAGGTGCTGAGCCTGCGGGTGTTCCAGGACGCGGACGGCAAGATGAACCGCTCCGTGGCCGAGGTTGCGGGTCAGATCCTGGTGGTGCCGCAGTTCACCCTGTACGGCGACGTGCGACGCGGGCGCCGCCCATCGTGGGACGCCGCGGCGCCGCCCGAGGTTGCGGCGGACCGTGTCGAGGCGTTCGCCCGGGCGCTCGAGGCCCGCGGCGCCGACGTGCGCCGCGGTGCGTTCCGCGAGCACATGGCCGTCGAGCTCGTCAACGACGGACCCGTCACGATCTGGATCGACGCCGCGGCGCTCTGACGGGCGCGCGGCGGACGGCCGATAAGATGGCCTGCCCATGTACCTGGATGTCTTCTCCGACAACTCGTACGAGACAAACTGCTGGCTGATCGCGGCCGACGGCACGGACGACGCCGTCGTGGTCGACCCCGGCTTCTCAGCGGGGCGGGTGCACGCCTTGCTGCGTGAAGCCGGGAAGACGCCGGTCGCCGTGCTCGCAACGCACGGGCACGCCGACCATGTCGGGGCGGCGGCCGAGTTCTGCGGCGACGACCTGCCGTTGCACATCCACGAGGCCGACGCGCTGGCCCTGTCGGATCCGGAGACGTGGGGCGCCGGGTACGGACGCGAACCGATCCCCGTCAAGGACGTCCGGACGCTGACGGACGGCGACGTGTTGTCCTTCGCCGGGTTCCGCGTCGACGTGATGCACACCCCCGGGCACACGCCGGGGAGCGTGTGCTTCGTCACCGACGGCTGGGTCCTCTCGGGCGACCTGGTGTTCGCCGGCACGATCGGGCGCAGCGACTTCCCGAACTCGTCGCCGGACGACATGCAAGCGAGTCTCGATCGGTTCCTGCGGCTGCCCGACCCGCTTCTGGTGTTGCCCGGCCACGGCCCGCGGACCACCGTCGAGCGCGAACGCGCATCGAACGTATATCTGCGGGGGGTCCGGGGGTCTGAAGGAGCGAGCGCAGACGCGCGAGCGATAGACCCCCGGCGAAGAAGGCTCTGAGATGGACCTCAAACCGCCGCGCGGCACGCAGGACTTCGTCCCGCCGGAGGGCAGCGGACTCCGTGCGCTGTACGACCGCGCTGCCGACGTGGCGCGCCGGTTCGGCTACCGCTACGTCGAGACGCCGACGTTCGAGCACACGGAGCTGTTCGCCCGCACATCGGGCCAGACGAGCGATGTCGTGTCCAAGGAGATGTACACGTTCGTCGACCGCGGCGACCGCTCGCTGACGCTCCGGCCCGAGGGCACGGCGCCCGTCGTGCGCGCGTTCCTCGAGCACCGCCACGACCTCCCATCGCCGTTCAAGGCCTACTACCTCACGCGGATGTTCCGGTACGACCGGCCACAGGCGGGGCGGTACCGCGAGCACCGGCAGTTCGGCGTCGAGGCCATCGATGCGCCCGAGCCCGCCGTCGACGTCGAGGTCATCACGCTCGGGGACGCGTACCTGCGCTCATTCGGGCTCGCGCGGTACGAGCTGCAGATCAACTCGATCGGCGACGAGGTGTGCCGGCCGGCGTACCGCGACCTGCTCGTGGCGTACCTGGCCGCGAACCACGAGCGCCTCCGGGACGAGCATCGCGACCGGTTCGAGGACAACCCGATGCGCGTCCTCGACTGCAAGGACGAGGCCTGTCGGGCCGTCGCGGCCGACGCGCCCCGCATCATCGACCATCTGTGCGATCCGTGCCGCGAGCATCTCGAGGGCGTCCTCGACGGGCTGCGTGCCGAGGGGCTGAAGCCGCAGATCGTGCCGACGCTCGTGCGAGGTCTCGACTACTACACGCGGACGGCGTTCGAGTTCGTGAGCGAGGTTTCTTCGCTCGCCCAGGCGGGGACGCTGTTCGGCGGCGGGCGGTACGACGGCCTGGCCGAGGCGCTCGGCGGTCCGCACGTTCCGGGCGTCGGGTTCGGGATGGGTCTCGAGCGCGTGCTGATCGCGCTGCGCGATGAGGGGATCGAGCCGCCGCGCGAACCCGACCTCGACGTCTTCGTCGTCGGCGTCGGGGAGTCGGGCCGGTCCGCCGCGTCCGATCTTGTCCGGCTCCTTCGCGGGGCCGGCGTCCCCGCCGCCGCCGCGTTCGCCGAACGGCCGCTGAAGGCGCAGCTCAAGATGGCCGATCGCGCCGGCGCGCGGTTCGCCGCGATCGTCGGCGACGCCGAGGCGGAGTCGGGAACGGTGACGTTGAAGCACCTCGCCGACGGCGCCCAGCAGACGATCGGCGCGGCCGATGTCGTCGATCGGGTCCGGGCGGGCACGTGAGCATATTCGCCACCTCGATGCGCACCGACGCCTGCGGCGAGCTGCGCGCCGGCGACGTCGGGCGGACGGTGCGGCTCTGCGGCTGGGTCGCGCACCAGCGCGATCACGGCGGCGTGACCTTCGTCGACCTCCGCGATCGCGAGGGCCTGGTCCAGCTCGTGTTCCACCCCGAGCAGTCGCCGGCGGCGCATGAGATCGCGCAGCGCTTCAAGACGGAGTCCGTCGTCGTCGTCTCAGGAGACGTGCGCGCGCGCCCCGAGGGCACGGTCAACCCGAACCTCCCAACCGGTGAGGTCGAGGTCGTCGTCTCCGACGTGACGATCCTGTCGGCTGCCGAGACGCCGCCGTTCCCCATCGAGGACCGCATCGAGGCCGACGAGCTCCTGCGGCTCCGCTACCGGTACCTCGACCTGCGCCGCCCCGAGATGAGCCGGATGCTTCGGATGCGCGACCGCGTCACCCGCGTGATGCGAACGCACATGGATGGTCTCCGCTTCGTCGACGTCGAGACGCCGGCGCTGACGCGCAGCACGCCGGAGGGAGCGCGCGACTTCCTCGTGCCGTCGCGCATCTGGCCCGGGTCGTTCTACGCACTGCCGCAGTCGCCGCAACAGCTCAAGCAGCTGCTGATGGTCGCGGGACAGGATCGCTACTACCAGATCGTGCGGTGCTTCCGTGACGAGAACCCGCGCGCCGACCGCACGGTCGAGTTCACGCAGCTCGACGTCGAGATGTCCTTCGTCGACGAGGAGGACGTGTTCGCCGTCATCGAGCCGCTTTACGCGCGGATCGTGTCGGAGCTGGTCGGCGCCGACGTGCCGATGCCGTTCCCGAGGCTCACCTACGACGAGATGATGGCGAGGTTCGGCTCGGACAAGCCGGACCTGCGGTACGGGATGGAACTCGTCGACCTCGAGCCGGTCTTCGCCTCGACGGAGTTCCGCGCGTTCGCGTCGGCGCTCGAGGCCGGCGGCGTGATCAAGGGGTTCGCCGCGCCGGGCGGCGGCTCGCTCTCGCGCAAGGAGCTCGACGAGCTCGTCCAGCAGACCAAGGGCCGAGGCGCGGCCGGTCTCGTGTGGGGCGTGGTCGAGGGCGCCGGCATCCGCTCGCCCGTCGAGAAGTTCCTGTCGTCCGAGGAGGTCGAGGCTCTCCGCAAGGCGACCGGCGCCGGCCCGGGCGACCTCATCCTGATCGTCGCCGATCGCGAGGACCGCGCGAACGTCGCCCTCGACGGTCTCCGCCGGGATCTCGCCGCCCGCCTCGACCTCGTCCCGGAGGGCGAGTGGCGGTTCTGCTGGATGGTTGAGCCACCGTTGTTCGAGTGGAGCGACGACGAGGACAAGTGGGTCTCGGTCCACCACCCGTTCACGGCGCCGATCGGCGAGGACCTCGACCCGGCGATGGCGAGGGGTCGCGCCTACGACCTCGTGCTGAACGGGTTCGAGATCGGCGGCGGCAGCATCCGGATCCACCGGCCCGATGTGCAGGACCGCGTGTTCCAGATCCTCGGGCTGTCGCACGAGCAGATCGAGGAGCAGTTCGGGCATCTGCTGCGCGCCTTCCGGTACGGCGTACCCCCGCACGGCGGGATCGCGATGGGCCTCGACCGCATCGTGATGCTGCTCACCGGGACGGAGTCGCTGCGCGACGTCACCGCGTTCCCGAAGGCGCAGTCCGGTCAGGACCCGCTGACCGGCGCGCCGGCGCCCGCGACGCAGGAGCAGCTCCGCGAGCTGGGCCTTCGCCTGGCGGCGCCGCCAAAGGCGCCGCCCGTCGCCGAGGGAGCGATCTCGCCGCCGGCCGATCTGACGGAGCCGCACCGATGATGGCCGGGCTCACACCCGAGGACCTCGCGCTGTTTCGCGCCAAGAACTTCGGGCAACTCGTCACGCTGAACCCCGACGGCAGCCCGCAGGTCACCGTCCTGTGGGTCGACGCGGACGACGGCCACGTGCTCGTCAACACCGCCGAGGGCCGCACCAAGGACCGGAACCTGCGCCGCGATCCGCGCGCCGCGGTCTCCGTCGTCGACGACGCGGACTGGTACCGGTGGATCTCGATCACGGGTATCGTCGTCGAGCGCGTCACGGGTCCGCGCGCCGAGGACCACATCGACGCCCTGTCCCGGCGGTACGACGGCGAGCCGTGGACGCCGATGCCGGGCCAGGTGCGGGTCTTGTACCGGATCCGGCCTGACCACATCATCCGGTATCGCTGAGGGCCGCTCGCGCGTCAGGCGCGACGCGCACCGCCCAGCGGGAACGCGCGCGGCGATAGGCTCCGGACGATGGTCGACGCACCTCTCGCCGCCCGGATGCGGCCGCGAATGTTCGACGAGTTCGTCGGCCAGTCGCACCTGGTCGGGCCGGGCAAGGCGCTGACCCAGCTGCTCGAGGGCGGACACCTGCCGTCGCTGATCCTGTGGGGTCCGGCGGGAACCGGCAAGACGACTCTCGCGCACCTGCTCGCCGACGCCGTGGGTGGGCAGCTCGTGCAGCTCTCGGCGGTCTCGTCCGGCGTGGCCGACGCGCGGAAGGTGATGCAGGGCGCTCGGGGCGGGATGTTCCGGACGGTGCTGTTCGTGGACGAAGTGCATCGCTGGAGCAAGGCGCAGCAGGACGTGCTGCTCGCGGCGGTCGAGGACGGAACGATCACGCTGATCGGCGCGACGACCGAGAATCCCTACTTCTCGCTCGTCACGCCGCTGCTGTCGCGGTCGATCCTGCTGCGGCTCGAGCCCCTCACCGCCGAGGAGCTCCGAACGCTCCTGCGCCGCGCCCTTGTGGATGAGGATCGAGGGCTCGGCGCACACCACGTGTCGGCGACCGACGAGGCGCTCGACCACCTCGTCGAGGTGGCCGGCGGCGACGCGCGCGTCGCGCTCACCGGGCTCGAGGCGGCGGTGCTGTCCGCCCGCGCGGCCGGCGTGGACGTCGTCGACCTCGCCCGCGCCGCGGACGCCGTGCAGAAGAAGGCGATCGTTTACGACCGCCAGGGCGACGCGCACTACGACGTCATCTCGGCGTTCATCAAGAGCATCCGCGGTTCGGATCCCGACGCCGCCGTCTTCTGGCTGGCGCGGATGATCGAGGCGGGGGAGGACCCGCGCTACATCGCGCGGCGCATGATCGTGCACGCCTCGGAGGACATCGGTCTCGCGGACCCGCGCGCCCTCATGGTGGCCGTCGCGGCGGCGCAGGCCGTCGAGCACGTCGGGTTGCCCGAGGCCCGGTTGAACCTCGCGGAGGCCGCGCTGTATCTGGCCCGGGCGCCGAAGTCCAACAGCGTCTACCTGGCGATCGGCGCGGCGGCCGAGGACGCGCGCTCCAGCGATCCGGTCCCGCTCCACCTACGCGACGCGAGCGTGCCCACTTCGAGGCAACTCGGCCACGGCAAGGGATACAAGTACCCGCACGACTTCCCCGGACACCGCGTCGAGCAGGAGTACCGGCCGGAGCGGTTCAGTGGCAGGCGCTACTACGAGCCGTCGGACCAGGGCGAAGAGGCGACGTGAATCAGGTGGCGCAGCCTGTCTAGGTTCATGACTTAGTCCTGAACTTAGTCTATCCTGTGAGGATGAGCGAAACGGTCAACGTGCACGAGGCGAAAACTCACCTCTCCCGGCTGCTCGAGCGCGTGGCCGTCGGAGAGGAGATCATCCTCGCCAAGGCAGGCACCCCTGTCGCGAAGCTCGTTCCCATCGTGCGCGAGGTGGAGCGGCGCTCACGCGGGTCTGCCGCCGGCCGGGTTCGCGTCCGGGAGGACTTCGACGCGCCGCTCCCGGACGAGGTGGCCGAAGGCTTCGAGTGAGGATCTTGCTCGACACGCACGCCTTCCTCTGGTGGATCGGCGCCGACGATCGCCTGTCGGCTCGAGCCGCCGAACTCGTCGAGGACGGGGGCAACGAGGTGTTCCTCAGTGCGGCATCGACGTGGGAGATCGTCGTGAAGACCGTGCTCGGGCGCGTCGAGATCACCGATCCTCTCGAACGCTTCATCCCCGAGCAGCTCGAGCGCAATGCGATGCGTCCCCTCCCGATCGGCATCGAACACACGCTCGCCGTCGCCACCCTGCCGCCCGTCCACCGGGATCCGTTCGATCGGATGCTCGTCGCGCAGGCCACGGTCGAGCACATGACGCTCGTCAGTGGCGATCGAATGCTCCGCAGGTATCCGGTCACCGTGGAGTGGTGAGCCGTTGAGAGACCGCCAAGTATGATGCTCGGGCCGTTCCCGATCCCGACACAAGGAGCTGTGCCGATGGCCGTCCTCGCGATGACCGCTGGCGACTGGGCGCTGATCGTCCTCGCCGCGTTCTGGGGCCTCCTCGTGGTCTTCCTCTGCATCGTGCTCCTCAACACGTACAACGTGCTGACCGCCACGAAGATGCTGATCGACGGCATCCGGCAGGAGACTGTGCCGTTGCTCATCGAGGTGCGGAACTCCGTCGTCAAGACCAACCGCGAGATCGACCGGGTGGACGGGATGCTGCAGAGCGCCAACAACATCGTCGCCCGCGTCGAGAAGATCTCGCACCTCGTCGAGCAGGCCGTGACCAGCCCGCTCGTGAAGTTCGTCGGCCTCGGCGCCGGCCTGCGGAGCGCCGCCTCGCGGTTCCGCAAGGGCTCGTCGTCGTCGTCCTCGTGAGACGGCTCTTCTGGCTCGCCGTTGGCCTCGGCGCCGGTGCCGCCGGGGCCGTCCTCACCACGCGGTTCGCGAAGAAGCAGATGCAGAAGGTCGCACCCTCGACGATCGCCCGTGAGGCGCGCGGCGGCCTGCTCGAGCTCTCCAAGCTCGTCTCCGAGTCCCTCGCGGAGGGCAAGCGCGCGATGGAGGAGGCGGAGTCCGAGGCGCGCTCCTCGATCTCCGATCGCTGAGCCGATCCGAGCGTCGGGCCCCGTTCGGGCCACCGGTAGACTGACCGCTCTATGCAGGGATCAACGATCCGCGAGTCGTTCCTGCGCTTCTTCGAGGAGCGCGGACACAAGCGCGTCCCCAGCTCGTCGCTGATCCCACCGCCCGAGTCCGGGCTCCTGCTCGCCAACGCGGGGATGAACCAGTTCATCCCATACTTCCTGGGGCATGCGCCGGCGCCGTTCCCTCGCGCGACCTCCGTGCAGAAGTCGTTCCGAACCGTCGACATCGACAACGTCGGGCGGACGGCGCGACACCTGACGCTGTTCGAGATGATGGGCAACTTCTCCTTCGGCGATTACTTCAAGCGCGAGTCCTGCGCCTGGGGCTACGAGCTCGTCACCGAGGTGTGGGGCATCGACCCGGGTCGCCTGTGGGTGACCGTGTTCGAGACCGACGACGAGGCGATCGAGATCTGGCAGGACATCGGGATCCCGAAGGAACGCATCGTCCGGCGCGGCACCGAGGACAACTACTGGTGGACCCACGCGGCGGGACCCGCCGGTCCGTGCTCGGAGATCTACGTCGACCGCGGCCCGAGGTACGGGCCCGACGGGGGTCCGGCCGTCGACGAGGAGCGCTTCGTCGAGATCTGGAACCACGTGTTCATGCAGGACGAGGTCGACGACAAGATGCAGATCGTCGGCGAGCTCCCGGAGAAGAACATCGACACCGGCTCCAGCGTCGAGCGCGTGGCGATGGTTCTGCAGGAACGCGACAGCTACTTCGACACGGATCTCATGCGGCCGTTGCTCGAGGTCGTCGAGTCCATAGCAGGCGTTCCGCACGGCAAGGACGAGCGCACCGACGTGTCGCTCAAGGTGATCGCCGAGCACGGACGCGCGACCACGTTCCTGATGGCCGACGGCGTGCTGCCGTCGAACGAGGGCCGCGGGTACGTCCTCCGGCGGATGCTCCGCCGCGTCGTGACGCATGCCCGCCGTCTGGGGATCGAGCGGGAGGTGATGCCCTCGCTCGTCGCGACCACCGTCGGGCATTTCGGCGCCGCGTATCCCGAGTTGGTCGAGAACCGGGCGTACGTCGAGCAGGTGGCGATGTCCGAGGAGGAGCGCTTCGCCGGCACGCTGCGGCAGGGGATGGCGCTCTTCGAGGCCGAGTCGCAGCCGGCGTCGGGGCGGCTCTCGGGCGACGTGGTGTTCAAGCTGCACGACACCTTCGGCTTCCCGCGCGAGCTCACCGCCGAGCTCGCGGCCGAGTCCGGGCTCGAGGTCGACGAGGAGCGCTTCGACGAGCTGATGGCCGAGCAGCGCGAACGCGCGAAGCGCGCGGCCAAGCACGAGCGCGCCGGCGAGGAGCTTGCGGCCGTCGCCGCCGAGGCCGACCGGACGGAGTTCGTCGGCTACCAGACGCTGGAGTCGGACGGGCGCCTGCTCGCCATCGTCGGCGACGCCGGCCGCCTCGAGATCGCCGGGGAGCGCGACGACGTGCAGGTCGTGCTCGACCGGACGCCCTTCTACGCGGAATCGGGCGGTCAGGTCGGCGACCACGGGTACCTCCGCTCGCCCGGCGGGCTGATCCGCGTGACCGACACGCAGTTCGGACCGGGCAACACGATCGTCCATCGCGGGGTCGTGCAGTCGGGCGAGGTCCGGGCGGGTGAGGAGGTGCACGCCGAGGTCGACGAGGTCCGGCGCGAGGCGACGGCGCGCGCGCACTCGGCGACGCACATCGTGCACTGGACCCTGCGGCACGTCCTTGGCGAGCATGCGCGGCAGGCCGGCTCGCTGGTCGCGCCGGGGCGCCTTCGGTTCGACTTCCCGCATCACGCCGCGGTCCCGCGCGACCTGCTCGAGCAGGCCGAGGAGCTCGCCAACGTGCGGGTCGCGCAGGACGCGCCCGTGAAGATCTACGAAACGACGTTCGAGGAGGCCAAGAGCCAGGGCGCCATCGCGCTGTTCGGCGAGAAGTACGGCGACTTCGTGCGCGTCGCCGAGATCGGCGACTATTCGGTCGAGCTGTGCGGCGGCACGCACGTCGTACACACCGGCAACATCGCGCTGATCCGGGTGCTCGGCGAGGCGAGCATCGGCGCCGGCATGCGGCGCGTCGAGGCGCTCGTCGGACCCGACGCCCTGCACGACGTCAACGCGGAGCGAGCGCTCCTCGAGGACGTGCTCGAGGCGCTGCAGACCGGCGACCGCAACGCGGCCCCCGAGCGCATCCGCTCGATCCTCGAGGAGAATCGGCGGCTCCAGGCCGAGCTCGCGAGGATCCGCAGGCATGATGTCGCGGCGCGCGCGCAGTCGCTGCTCGACGACGCCGTCGAGGTCGACGGCGTGAAGCTGGTCGTCCGCCGCGAGGACGCGGGGGCCGACGAGCTGCGCGAGCTCGCGCAGGGCGCGGTCGGACGCCTCGAGGGCCCCGGCGACGCGGCGGTGGTGCTCGGCAGCGGCGCGGGGGGCCGAGCGCTCCTCGTCGCTGCGTGCAGCCGGAACCTCGTGGCGCGCGACGTCGACGCGAAGTCCCTGCTGGCGACGGCGGCCACGGTGATCGGTGGCGGATCGGGCGGGAAGCCGAACCTCGGCACGGCCGGCGGGCCCAACGGCGCCGCCGTGGACGAGGCGCTCGCCACGATCCCAGCGCGACTGCGGGAGCTTCTCGGCGGAGCCTGACCGAATGGCGTCCGCCGTCGAGACCGGCCCGGTCCTCGCGCTCGACCTCGGCGATGCCCGCATCGGCGTCGCGATCTCGGACCCGGATCGCCGGATGGCCGTTCCCGTCGGGACGATCCGGACCGGAGCGCCCGACGACCTGAAGGCCGTGACCGCGCTCGTGCGCGAGCGCGGCGTGACGCTCATCGTGGTCGGGCACCCGCTGCACCTCTCGGGTGCGGCAGGCGAGCGCGCGGCGCACGCCGAATCGTTCGCCGACGCCCTGCGATCGTTCGCGGGCGTGCCGGTCGTGCTGCACGACGAGCGGCTGTCGACCAAGGAGGCCGAACGGGCCCTCCGCGCCGCGGGCGTGTCGGGGCCCTCGCGGCGGCGCGCCGTCGACCGCTCGGCGGCCGTCGTGATCCTCGAGTCGTACCTGGCGTCGAGTCGAGGCGGCGCGACCGCGTGAGGCGGGTCGTCTGTATGCTCGGCCGCGGATGTCGGAGCCGCAAGCCCCTGTCACCCAACCTCTCGCGAGGCCCCATGCCCGGCGACGCCGCGCGAACTGGGGGCTCCGGCTCTCGCTGGTCGTCCTGCTGATCGCAAGCGGCCTCGCGGTTGCCGGTGTCCGGTACTACCGCTGGTGCGAGGGGTCGGACGGCACGCAGATGCCGGTGACGGTGCAGATCCCCGAGGGCGCGACCGGTTCGCAGATCGTGCGGCAGCTGCAGGACAAGGGTGTCGTCCGGTGCGGCACGGTGTCCGAGTGGCTGCTGCGTCGCAGCGGACTGTCCGAGAAGATCCGCGCCGGAACGCACGACCTGACGACCAACATGGATCCGAACGACGCCTTCCTCGCGATCACGAAGGCGCCGCCCCCGGTGCCGACGGTGGACCTCACGATCCCCGAGGGGTACCGGCTCACGCAGATCGCCGCGCGCGTCCAGGGGGTCCTCAAGATCCCGGCGAAGCGGTTCCTCGTCGCCGCCGACGACGGGACGTGGTCGCTGCCGCCTTACCTTTCGAGCGGCGACCCGCTCGAGGGGTTCCTCTTCCCGAACACCTACGAGTTCGAGAAGCACGGGACGTCCGCCACGGACGTGATCCGTCGTCTGCTGGGCGAGTTCGAGACCGAGGCGGCGAAGCTCCCGTGGGCGGCGGCCGAGAAGCAGACCGGGCTCTCGGCGTACGAGCTCGTGGTCGTCGCCTCGATGATCGAGCGCGAGGCCCGGCTCGAGAAGGATCGTCCCCTGATCGCCGCCGTGATCTACAACCGCCTGCGGGCCGGGATGACGCTGGGGATCGACGCGACGATCCAGTACATCGATCCCGACCCGTCCAACGGCCTGACCGCCTCGGACCTGCGGATCCAGAGCCCGTACAACACCCGGATCAACACGGGGCTGCCCCCGACGCCGATCGCGAGCCCAGGGCTGGCCTCGCTCGAGGCGGCGCTGCAACCGGCGCACGTCGGCTACTTGTACTACGTGTTGTGCGGCGCCGACGGGCATCACAAGTTCAGCACGAGCTATCGCCGGTTCCTGCGAGACAAGCGGCAGTGCCTAGGATGAGCCGGAGTGGATGAGCCGGTCGCGCCGAGGATCGGCGGGAGAACGCGCCTGGCGGGCGTGATCGGCTGGCCGGTCTCCGGTAGCCTCTCGCCGGTCATCCACAACGCGGCGTTCGCGGCCCTCGGCCTCGACTGGGCGTACGTGCCGCTCCCCGTTCCGCCCGGCCGCGTCGCCGAGGCGATCGCCGGCCTGCGCGCGCTGGGGTTCGCCGGCGCGAACGTCACGATGCCCTACAAGACCGAGGCAACCCAGGCCGTCGAGCGCCTGAGCGAGGACGCGGCACTGCTCGAAGCGGTGAACACGGTCGTGGTCGGGGGCGACGAGATCGAAGGCGCGAACACGGATGCGCCGGGGTTCGACCGCGTCCTGCGGTCGGACGCCGGGTTCGATCCGAGCGGCCGCCGGGCGCTCGTGTTCGGCGCCGGCGGGGCGGCGCGCGCCTGCGTGCTTGCGCTCGGCCGGGCAGGCCTCGCCGAGCTCGTGGTCGCGATCCGCGAGCCGGAGCGGAGCACTTCGCTGGCCCGCCTCGCGCGCGAGCTGCCGGTCGAGCTCCGCGTGATCCCGCTCGCGGACGCGGCAAGCGAGTCGGTCGACCTCGTCGTGAACGCGACGCCGCTCGGGAGGACGGGGGAGACGCTGCCGCACCCAGAGCTGCACGATGGCGTGCTCGTGGTGGACCTCCTGTACCGGCCCGCGGTGACCCCGCTGCTCCAGGCGGCGCGGGACGCGGGTGCCGCCGCCTACGGCGGGCTCGGCCTGCTGCTGCACCAGGCGGCGCTCTCGTTCGAGCTGTGGACTGGGCTCGAGCCGCCGATGCCGGTGATGTCGGCGGCCGCCGTCGCCGAGCTCACCGACGTGCCGGGCGACTGATCGGTTGTCGCGCGCGAGCACCTTTCGCGCCGCTCGTCGGCGACCCCTGCGCGAGCACCCCGGCGTTCGACCGACTGCGCCTTCCTCAAGCGGCCGACGCCGAGGCCGATACCGAGGATGGAGCAGGCATGGAAGAGTTCTCCGCCCTCGCGGCGCGCGTAGCGGCCAGCGTCGGCGACCTGCGCGGCGTGTTGATCCTGTCCCGCGACGGTCTCGTGCTGGGCGCGTTCCCCGAAGGGGACGAAGCGCTGTTGAAACCGGCGTGGCTCCGCTTCGCCGCCCTCGGCGAGCCCGACAAGGGCTTCGTCGAGTTCGCCGACGAGCTGTGGGCGTACGTCCGCCGCGGTCCGTACGCGTCGTTCGCGGTCACCGGCGTCCACGTTCGTCCCGGCCTCGTGATGGACCAACTCGAGCAGATGCTGATGGCGGCCGAGGAGGTCCGGTCGAGGCGCGAGGCGCTTCGACTGCCGGACGCGGCGCCGGCGCCGAGCGGCAAGCCTCGCACGTCGCTGCACGCCGACCCGCGGCCCGCCCCGCAGCCGGTCCAGGCCGCGCCGCAACAGTTCGCGCCGGGGCCCGCGCGGCCGTCCGTCCCGCCGCAGGCCCCCGCCGCACCCGTTCGCCCCGGTGCGCAGGTCGGCGGGGCGTACGCGGCACCGCAACCGCCGGCGCCGCAGCCTCCCGCGCCGCAGCCCCCCGCGCCGGAACCTCCCGCGCCGGAGCCATCGGCCAGTCCGCCGGCGTCCATCCCAGACGTCTCCGGACCCCCGTCCGCGCCCTCGCCTGCTCCCGGGCCGGGCGGGGGTCCGGAGCGATCCGTCCCGTCCGACCCCGAACCGCCCGTCGCGTCCGACCCCGAACCGCCCGTCCCGTCCGACCCCGAACCGCCCGTCGCATCCGCGGCGCGGTCGCTCGAAGAAGAGGGCGAGGTCGACCCGGTCCTGCTCGCGCAGGAGTTCTCGAGGCTGCTTCAGGAGACCGGAGACGGTGACGAAACATGAACCGACCCATCGGCCGAAGGGTGTAGCGCGTGGTGGCTGCAAAGCGAAAGCCGAAGCAGCTCGGGCAGATACTGCTCGAGGAGGGGCTCCTCACTCAGGAGCAACTCGATCGCGCCCTCGAACAGCATCGCAACACGCCGAAGTCACTGGGCCGCGTGCTGATCGACCTCGGTTTCATCCGCGAGCGCGATCTGGTCAAGGCGCTCGCGCAGCAGGTCGGCCTCGACTTCGTTGACCTCAGCGAGTACCCGGTGGAGGCGGCCGCGACCACGCTGCTACCCGAGCAGCTCGCGCGCCGCTATCGCGCGCTGCCGATCGCCGACCAGGGCGGGAAGCTCCTGGTCGCGATGTCCGACCCCGCCAACGTCTACGCGTTGGACGACATCCGGTCGGTGACCGGACGCGACGTCGTCCCGCTCGTCGCGACGGCGCAGGACGTCGAGCAAGCGATCAACAAGTACAGCCAGATCGGCGACCAGGTCGAGGCGATCGCCTCCGAGGCGGCCGAGGCGCTCGATGAGGGCTCGGACACCGACGTCGAGGCGGCCCTCGAGGATGCCCCGATCGTCCGATTGGTCAACGCGATCATGACGCAGGCGGTGAGCGACCGCGCCTCGGACGTCCACATCGAGCCGACGGAGAAGGACGTTCGCGTCCGGTTCCGGGTGGACGGCGTGCTCCACGAGGTCATGCACTCGCCGAAGAACATCCAGAACGGACTGCTCAGCCGGCTGAAGGTCATGGCCGAGCTGAACATCGCCGAGAAGCGCGTGCCGCAGGACGGGCGCATCGGCATGAAGGTGGCCGGCCGTGCGCTCGACCTGCGTGTTGCGACCCTGCCGACGGTCTACGGCGAGAAGATCGTCATCCGCATCCTGGACAAGACCCAGGCGCTGCTCAAGCTCTCGGACCTCGGCTTCCACCAGCGTGCGTTCGAGCGGTTCGAGATGTCGTTCAAGAAGCCATACGGCGCGATCCTGGTGACCGGGCCGACCGGTTCGGGCAAGTCGACCACCCTGTACGCGACGCTGAACATCCTCAACAACGAGGACCGCAACATCATCACCGTCGAGGACCCGGTCGAGTACCGGCTTCACGGGGTCAACCAGATCCAGGTGAACACCAAGGCCGGGCTGACGTTCGCTTCGGCGCTTCGATCGATCCTGCGTGCCGACCCGGACATCGTGCTGATCGGTGAGATCCGCGACCGGGAGACCGCGATGATCTCGATCGAGGCGGCCCTGACCGGGCACCTCGTGCTCTCGACGCTCCACACCAACGATGCCCCCTCGGCGATCACGCGGCTCACCGAGATGGAGGTCGAGACCTTCCTCGTCGCCTCGGCCGTCGACTGCGTCGTGGCACAGCGGCTCGCGCGGAAGCTGTGCGACCGCTGCCGGCAGGCCTACAAGCCGGAGCCGCAGGAGCTGATCGAGGCTGGCCTGCCCGAGGAGTACGTCACGCAGGTGAAGGAGGTGTTCCGTCCGGCCGGGTGCCCCGCGTGCGCGAACACCGGCTACCGCGGGCGCATGGGTCTGTACGAGGTCATGGGCATGTCGGAGGAGATCGAACGAATGACGGTCGAACGAGCGTCGTCGGATTCGATCCGGGCCGTCGCGATCGAGCAGGGGATGCTGACCCTCCGTGAGGACGGGCTAGACAAGGCGATCCGCGGCCTCACGTCCATCGAGGAGATCGCGAGGGTGGTGAAGTAGGTGAGCATGGTCTCGGCGCCAGAAGAACAGGACATCCAGATCCCCGTCGCAGAGCTGCTCGACGTCGTCCTCGCGCGAGGGGCGTCGGACCTGCATCTGACAGTGGGGGCGCCCCCGACGATCCGTCTGAACGGGGACCTCGAGCGATTGAGCGAGTACCCGATGATGACCCCGCGCGCGCTGCAGGGGATGATCTACGCCATCCTGCCGCAGAAGATGCGCGAGCGGCTCGAGCAGGAGCTCGAGCTCGACATGTCGTACGCGCTCCCGGGGCGCGCCCGGTTCCGCGTGAACGTCTACTTCCAGCGGGACTCGCTGGGTGCGGCGTTCCGGTTGATCCCGTATGAGATCAAGACGATCGACGACCTGCAGCTGCCGAGCGTGGTCGGCGACCTCGCGCGATTCCCGCGCGGGTTCGTCGTCGTGACGGGTCCAACGGGGTCGGGCAAGTCGACGACGCTGGCCGGCATGGTCGACATCGTCAACAAGGAGCGCGCGGCGCACATCATGACCGTCGAGGACCCCATCGAGTTCCTCCACAAGCACGAGCGCTGCATCGTGAACCAGCGCGAGGTCGGCGCGGACACGCACAGCTTCTCGCAGGC